>CAZECX010000010.1:0-44193 GCA_964510965.1 uncultured Nitrospina sp.
CGGGCAAACTTCCTGACAGGCCTCTTCACCATGAAACCCGACACATTCTGTGCAAAGGTCTGCTTCAATTTCGTAAAAATCTTCCCCTTCGCTAATTGCCGTGTTAGGACATTCCGGCTCACATACTCCACAGTTTATACATTCGTCAGTGATTAGTGTAGACATCTCGTTTTCCTTCTAATTAGTTATTGAACAAAAAATTAATATATAAAAATTAAAGCTTAATGTTCTCAATTTGTTGGAAAGCTGTATTGCTTGTCAGCCTTCGCAAGGCTCTTCAAATTATAGTCAATTACAGGGCAAGTCAAGAGAATTTTTGGCATCGGCCTAAAATTGAAATTCTATCTCTAATTGGATCGAAAAGCCATTAATTATAAGTAGCTTGGAGAACAAATCGTTTTTCAAAAAAATGTCTGTTTAAAAAAAGATTTTTCACCCTTTTTGGCTTCTCTATTTGATATGATTTATTCATGCTTGTCAAAAAGGCTTTACTATACATACCTATTATCCTGATTCTATTTCTGATCCAATCTTATTTTTGGGTACCGACCTACGACAAGCAGGCCACTGGAAACCCAACCAGACTGGTTAAATACGTTCAAGGCTCTGGGGGAGATGCCCAGATACTGAATCCGGTACTCAGTGCAGACACTTCAAGCAGCACCATCAGCGACCTTGTATTTGATGGTCTCATTGATCTGGATAAAGACCTTAAATATCGGCCCCGACTTGCAAAGTCGTGGGTGCAATATGAAGAAGCCTATTTGACTATCGATACATCCTGGTTTTTACCCGGTGGGGAATTGGAAAAAGGCACCGGTAACTGGCCGGAAGTGATGTTAAAAGCTTTATCCAATAACAAAGAATGGAGCGATAACATTCGCAGCATAGAAGTCATTGCTGAAAAGACAGTCGAAGGCCAAATTGAAGAAATTGGTTACACCCTTAAACAACCCGCCAAACTAAAGTTCACACTCGAAAATATCAATCAGGATTTCTTCTTGCCCATTAAAAATTTTCTCGGCGAAGATTATTTCAAAAAATTTCCTTATCAAAAATTCATAGAGGCAAAGGACCCAAAGCGACAAAGCGATCTTGAAAAACAATATGGAAAAATTTTGCAAGTGTCCGAGCATAACCCTGTCATAATATTTGATCTAAGAAAAGATGCTGTTTTCCACGATGGGCACCCCTTCGATTCGGGAGATGTACTGTTCACCTACAACTCCATCATTAATCCGAAGGGGACATCCCCGAGGAAGTCGGATTACGAGCCGGTGAAAACCGCAGCCGTACTTGGACCTCATAAAATAAAATTCACATACAAGCGTCTGTTCTCGCCGGCTTTTGGCTCCTGGGCCATGGGTATTTTGCCGGAACATCTATTGAACGAAAAACAACTACAGCAAGAAGCAAAAGAGAGGGGACGCGATCCCGAAAAATTCATCATGCGCGATAGCAATTTTGGCAGGAATCCGGTTGGCACCGGACCTTTCAGTTTTGTGGAGTGGAAATCAGATGAGTTCATACGCCTCGCGCGAAATAAAAAATATTGGGACGGCGCGCCCGAATACAAAGAATATGTCATGCGCATCATCCCCGATTCGCTAACTCAGGAAATGGAATTCTATGCCGGTGCGATAGACAACTACTCCGTTCAACCGCACCAGGTTTCGCGATTTTCGAAAGAAAATAAATTTCAAAGCTTTTCCAGTATCGGCTATTTTTACTCCTATATAGGCTATAACATACGCAATCCCTTTTTTGCTGATGCCGAAACACGCACCGCGCTTGGCATGGCGATCGACATCGACCCCATCATAAAATATGTCCTTTATGGAGAAGGGGAGAGGGTGACGGGGCCTTATCCAAAAATCACCGAATGGTACGATCCAAATGTTAAGCCGCTACCCTACGACCCTGAAACTGCATTAAAAATTTTAAACGCGAAAGGCTGGAACAAGAACGCAGATGGGTGGCTGGAAAAAGATGGCAAGCTGTTCGAGTTCAATCTCATCACCAATAGCGGAAATCCCATTCGCAAAAATATCCTGACAATCGTTCAAGAGAGCTGGCGCAAGATAGGGGTTAAATGCAACACTCAATTGTTTGAATGGGCTGTGTTTTTGAAAGATTTTGTCAATACATTAAAATACGATGCTTTGGTTTTGGGGTGGAGCATGGGCATTGATCCGGACCTTTACCAGATATGGCACTCCAGTCAGGCAGGACCCAAACAATTGAACTTTGTCGGCTATAAAAATGCCGAAGCCGACCGTCTCATTACCCGCATACGAAAAGAATACGACAGGTCGAAACAGGTGGAAATGGCAAGAGAGCTGCATCGAATCATTGCGCGCGATCAACCCTATACCTTTTTATATGTGGCGAAGTCCACGCAAGTGCTTGACAAGAAGATTATGATCGTTGAGAAAGATGAAAATGGAAAAGAAAAATATGCGAAAATCTATCCCACTAAAGATGGGCGCATCAAATACTATTTTAATAAATGGAAAAAGGTGTCGAACCTGCAGCCAGGTGTCCCCAATTAAAATTCTTTTCATATAAATAGCTGCAAAAACCAGAGTGAAGAATGCAATTACCTGACGATGAAAATTTAGAAAAGGCTGCCGCTGAAGGCGATGCGGAGTCTCAATTCACTCTTGCCGCCGCCTGCCATTTGGGTGCGAACAAAGATATTGAAGAAGCCCTCAAATGGTACACCCGCGCGGCAGAACAAGGTCACTCGCAGGCGCAATTCAATCTGGCGATGATGTATTTTGTCGGGGAAGATGTACCTAAAGACTTCGATATAACTGCCAAATGGTTGAAACTGGGGGCAGAGCAGGGTGAAGCCGCCTCGCAAAACGCGCTTGCGGTGTTGTATTATAACGGTCAAGGTGTCGAAAAAAGTCTCGACGAAGCCATCACATGGTGGAAACGGTCGGCATATAACGGCAACCCTTCGGCCCAGATCAGTCTCGGTGCCATGCATTACGATGGAAATGGGGTCGAAAAATCCATGGTGGAGGCTTTGATGTGGCACGATATCTCAATCATTATTGGTAGCGATGATGGTAAGAAAAACAGGGAAACGCTGGAGAAAGAAGCCACACCCGAACAAATTGCCCTGGCTAAAAAACAGGCCCATGAATGGATCGATTTTTGGCAGATGAGGGAACAAGACAACCATTAGCATAGGCCATTGCATGGCGGGCAATTAAAATCTCCCCGGGTTTTTGAGAAACCTTCTGCACGTCATCGCGAACTCCCGGAGGGAGTGTGGCGATCCAAAACTTGAATAAAAATATTTTGCGTAATAAATTTAAGAAAAGGAATGAGTTTTGATTGTAGAAAGAAACAAACAATTTTCAGTGGTGTGTCATTCCCGGACTGCAGAAGATTGCAGTGAAAATGGCGGCTGGTGTGACAGTGAGGAAGAGGCCAACGAATGGGTCGAAGACGAATGCTGGATCTCTATTGGAGATGAGTGGATGTGCATCAACTGCAACGCCCATCATATGCGCCACCTCAAAGTCCACCGACAAGACGTCCACGACAAAAATGATAAAGGCAAAGCCAACGACGGCCTCGATAACGATCTCGTGACTGGCATCGACCCTATGTATTAACTACTTGGCGTAGGGCCAGCTAAAAACTCCCTCCTACGTGCGTTATATTATTACCTTAAATTTCGCGCCCTTGTGGTAAATATTCAATTGGCTTCATGCCCGTTATACGGGCAGAAGAAGTAGCACAATTATTGAAACCACCGATCTACAGGTGGCAAATTTTAAACAACAATAACTGCCGGTTTATCAACTGAAAATGAGGCGAAATAAGTTTATTTAAAACTCCTTTAACATCGTATTTGCGATATTTATTAGGCTGATTTTTTGATTTTCCGCTGCGCGCTCCCCACCTGATTTAATTATAAGTCATTAAATAAAGAAGAGTTTTCCCGATCAATTGCTTACGATGTAATGTGTAAATGTTATCCTATATTTGATAAAATTATTTAATAATTAGACAAACCAAATATTTTTTATTAAGATAATGGTGATGGATAACTCAATGGATATTAAAGCCAGACTAGAGGAAATTCAGGCAAGGCCGGTTGGATTGCCCTACGAAATAAAACCGCCAGAAGCCGCTTCTCTTATAAGGGAACGTGAGTTACTTCTCAAAATAGCCATAGCGCTGGAAGAACAGAATCAGTATTTATTAAAGAAAATGGAAACTCTCGATCTGTTTAAGGGAGAGTCTTTGGTAAGGCCGGTTAAAAAAGATGGTAGTAGTAAAGAAGTGATCGAGAAAAGCCAGGCGAGCGCTAGAACCTAGGGGTTCTTTATATTTGCTGGAAAATTTTGGTAGCCCCCTCCTTAGTTTCATCTCCTTACAAAACGTATTCCCATTTCGCTTTGAAAAAAAACTAGCCTGGGAAAGCCAAGGTAGGCACCTTGATTCCCGAAGATGCCTTTTCGATCCGAGTTTGGCGGATGTGGGCTACCCTTCCAAGGCATGGAAGCTATGGAAAGATATGACAGGCGATTCTCTCTTATGAGAGAAAGAAGATGGTTCCAGCCAATCTAGTTTGTTTTGCCTGCCTCACACCCAGGAAGACTCAGATGCCCTGGCCCCCAGGCCGTGTTAGGCCGAGGGCGGTAAGGGCTCAATACCCTTTACCGGTTTCTACTTGAGTTCACCGGCACTGTATCCGAGATTTCAGGACAGGATTGCACCGTTGCCGCCCTCAATAACAATTTAGTTCCAAGGGAGAAAATCTGCCACTTTTCCGTAATTATAATTTAGGAGGCCTGAGGGTAAAGCAATTGACCCAAGGTGACCAAGGTAGGATTAGGGCCTATTCGATCTGAATTTGGTGGGGGTGTGCCAGACGTTGTTATATTGTTCGCTCAATTCAGGTGATGGTTTTATGCCTGATCTACACCTACAACCTCCAGATGCCCTGGCCCTCGGGCCATGCTTTATGGGGTTCATTTAATAGATCAATTGAGCTCTAGATTTATTCCAACAATTTGTCGATGCGCGATTTGAAGAATTTGAAACCTCGGGTGCCGCTGATGAACTCACCGCTCACCAGATTATCGGTGGTTTTGCCAAGGATAAATGCTGGGGTTCCACGTACTCCTGCCATCTGAGCTTCTTTCATATCGTTATTGATATACTTTTTGTAGCGTTGAGCTTTGAGGCAGTTTTGGAAGGGTTCTAGTTTGAGTCCGATTTTCGTGGCGTGATTTTTAATATCCTCCGCACTCATTTTATTACCTTCATAAAGGGCATCGTGCATGGGCCAGAACTTGTCTTGTTCGCCAGCGCAATGGGCAGCGTTGGCGGCGGGCCGTGCATTTTTATGAAAGGGTAGGGGGAAATCGCGAACAACGAGCCGCAACTTACCGGTATCGATGTATTCCTTTTTCAATTTAGGTAGAGCATTTTTATAGAACTTTTTACAGAATGGGCATTCATAGTCGGTAAACTCGATCAGCGTGACCGGTGCTTTCAGGTCTCCAAGAATCGGGCTGCCCAGAGTTGCCACGTTTTGAGCTGTTGTGGGTCTTCCTTTGGGCTCGGCTTTTGAAACAAGACCGTTTTTCTTAATCTCTCTAAGTTCTTTTTTTATAGCTCGCAGCTCTTCGAGAATAGCTTTTCCTTGTTCCTGGGTGATTCCCTCTCCGAAAAGGGTTGCGGGAATAAATAGAACCAAGAGTGAAATAATTAAGAATTTTTGCATTTTTAAGTCTCAGGAATATTCTCGTTTTAGAGTTGAGTTGTTCTGATAATTTGTTTTGGACGGTCTTTAGTTTTTGAATTAGTTATTTTTAAGTAACTTATTGAATTTATTAGCTTATTTTATTTTTTATGCAGGATTTTGCTTCGAGTGTTCTCTTTTCATCAACCATACCCGTGTTTGCAGAAATTTTAAATCTTTTTCTCAATTATGGCTAATTTAGTTTGCAATAATATACAAGCAAAGGCTTTGATTATTAAACAGATTTGTTTATAATAGCTTCTCCCGAAAACCTTTCTATTTGAGATTTAATTATGAGTATTGACGACAAAGAATTAGAAGATTTCATGCCTGACCTTGAATTGGAATGGTCCGATGAGGCCCAGACCCGTATGAAAAACGTACCGTTTTTCGTCAGAAAAAGCGTTGTCCGCGGAATCGAACAATATGCGAAAGATAAGAGCCTAACGCTGGTCGATGACGAAGTGGTTTCTCGTGCAAGACAAGAAAGGGAAGGGGCCGCGATGGAGGCTGCCAAACAAAAACGAGAAGCAGAGCAGGCAGCAAATAATGGTGAAGCTCCCACCCGTCGTCAATACGTTAGTTTCACATTTTATAAACTCGACCCGGCATTCCGGCGTCTTCCCAAAGATGAGCGTGACAGGGGAATGAAAGAGTTTATCGACATATTGGAAGAGTACGATAATTCTTCTGATATGATTCTTCTATGTTACTCCATGGTCGGTCTGCGTGGGGATACCGACATCATGATCTGGAGAATTTGCTACAGTATGGAAGAGTTTCAGGCCATGACGACGCGGTTGTTACAAACCGGACTTGGCAAGTATCTTGATGTATCGCATTCTTATCTTTCCATGACCAAGCGATCCATGTATATGGATTTTATCAATCCGGAACATGAAGAAGATCGTACCCACATCATCCCGGGCAAAGCTAAATATCTATTCATCTATCCTTTCGTTAAAACTCGCGAATGGTATTTGCTGACGCAGTTCACCCGGCAGGGAATTATGGACGAGCATATTTATGTCGGCAACAAATATCCTTCGGTCAAACTGAACACGACCTACTGCTTTGGCATCGACGATTACGAATTTGTAGTCGCCTTCGAAACAGATTCGCCGGATGATTTCCTTGATCTCGTTCAGGAATTACGCGAAACGGAAGGCAGCCGATATGTTAAGGAAGATACGCCAATCTTCAGTTGTGTCGCAATGTCTATTGAAGACACAGTCAAAAGCCTTGGCTGCTAGTGGGCAGGGCACGCCCTGCAGCAAATAGGGCAACTTTTCTTCCTTAATTAGGTCTTGAGCAACAGATTATATTCATTGCCCCCTGTAACATCCCCGGGTAGAAGGCGCTAGAATCCCATTTCTAGAAACCTTTCTAGCTTGCTTAGCCAAAACTGTATTGACCTATTGCCCCCACGCTAGTGGGAAATCTTTATATTAACTTTAAAATTATAAAGTAAAATGTTCCTCAGAATATTCTGGGAACATGTGCGATGAAGAAAACTAAAATAGTCGTCGTTGAAGACGAAGCCGATATTCTTGAGGTAATTGATTACAACCTGTCGAAAGAAGGTTTTGAGGTTTGTTCTGCTTTGGACGGCGAAGAGGGATTGGCTTTGGTAAAGAAAGAAGTCCCTGATCTGGTCATTCTAGATCTGATGTTACCTGGACTGGATGGAATCGAAGTTTGCCGCAAATTGAAAGCCGATTCTACAACCAAGTCCATTTCTATCATCATGGTCACGGCAAAAGGTGAGGAAAGCGATATCGTGTTGGGTCTTGGCATGGGTGCTGATGACTATGTGGTGAAACCATTTCGTCCCCGAGAGCTTATGGCACGGATCAAATCGGTTTTGCGTCGAGGTGGATTACGGGAAGAAGGTGACCATGAACTTATTTCGAGAGGTGAATTAGTTATCGATAGCAACCGTCATGAAGTGCGGTTGGAAGGAAAAAAGATTGTCTTAACCGCGATGGAATTCAAACTTTTGCATTTTCTGGCTTTGCATCCCGGTCGGGTATTCACTCGGGAAAACCTTTTGAGTCATGTATCTTCTGAAGATGCCTATATCATTGACCGAAATATAGATGTACATATTCGTTCTATTCGCAAAAAACTCGACCAGCATCGAGAACTGATTGAAACCATCCATCGAGTGGGCTATCGTTTTCGTGATGAGGAGAGTTAGTAAATGCTTCGTTCTCGAATCTTATGGAAATTGTTTGCGGGCTATGTAGTTCTTATATTACTCTCCACAATCGTTGTGGGTACACTTGTCTCTCAACAAGTTGAAGAAGAAACTCTAACAGAAATTGAACGGTCTCTTGATGTGCGGGCGACCCTGCTTCGGGGTATAGCTCTCGAATTATTCTCTGGTTCTCCTGATAAAAATATTCAGGACCGTATAAAAAGTCTGGGAAAAAAAACCAACACCCGATTCACTATTATAAAGTTGGATGGGATGGTGCTTGCCGATTCGCAAGAAGACCCAAAAACCATGGACAACCACTCGAGTCGTCCTGAAATTCTCGCCGCACATTCTCACGGTCACGGTATGACCACACGATTCAGCAATACCATAGACACCAAGATGATGTACTACGCTCTCACAGTAGAAAGAGAAGATAATTTGCTGGGATATGTGCGAACCTCTCTGCCTCTTTCTGCTATTGATGATCGACTTTCACGTATACACACTCTTGTGCTTTTTGCAATGAGCGTCTCAGTGTTCGTGGCCTTGCTGTTGGGGTTTTTCGTGGCTAGAGGTTTTGCGAAACCTTTAACAGCCATGACCGTCATCGCTGAATCTATGTCCGATGGTAATTACGATCAACGTGTTGCTATCGATAGAAAAGATGAGATTGGCTCCCTGGCTCAGACCCTCAACAAAATGGCGCGGAGTTCTCGTGAACGATTGGAAACCATTGTTTTGGAAAACAATAAACTAGTGGCAATTCTGGCTGGAATGGTAGAAGGAGTGGTGGCTGTTGATAAAAACGAAACTATCATTCATTTGAACGAAGCGGCAAGACGGATACTAGGCATTTTATCCGATGAAGATATTCATCCGCGAATCTGGGAAGCGACCCATTCCCAGGAGTTCTGTCAGATTTTTTCTGCAGCCTTGAATGAAGTGACGGAAATTAGAAAGAAGATGAAAATTTCTACAAGCTCAACCGAGCAGCTGGTCGAGGTTCACGCTTCTCCCTTTCGTAATGCTGCGGGAGAGCTGGTCGGTGCTGTTGCCGTTTTGCATGATGTTTCTGAGTTGGATCGTTTAGAAACCATCCGCCAGGATTTTGTAGCCAATGTTTCTCATGAACTAAAGACCCCCATTACCGCGATTCGAGGTTTGGTGGAAACGATGATTGAAGATGAAGAAATGTCTGTAGAAAATCATCGTAAATTTTTAACAAAGACAATGAACCAAACCCTTCGTCTTTCTAATATAGTTACCGATCTTCTCGCGCTTTCACGGTTGGAACCAGCGGGGATGGATTTAATAAAAGAGCCTCTCGATTTTCGGGATGTGGTCAAAGATTCTCTCCAGGCTCTTCTTCCCGTGAGTGAAGATAAAAATATTCCTATTGAGAGCCAAATTTCTGATGAGCCGGTGGAAGTTCTAGGGGATAGAGAAGCGCTTTTTCAATCAGTTAATAACCTGATTGATAATGCCATTAAATATAACTCAAAAAATGGTAAAGTATGGCTGCGTCTGCATAAAGAAGAAAAAAATGCAGTGGTGGAAGTTCGCGACTCGGGTATTGGTATTGAACCTTTAGAACAACACCGGATCTTCGAACGCTTTTATCGTGTCGATAAAGCAAGATCGAGACAAGTTGGCGGCACCGGTCTGGGACTATCCATTGTCAAACATACGGTTCTTGCACATGGCGGCCAGTTATCTGTGGAAAGTATCCAGGGAACCGGAAGTACATTTCAAATCTCCATCCCCTTAAAAAGTCATAGCAAATAAATATCCTACCACAAGCAAAGCAACCCCTAATCAATGATTAGAAATATTTTGGAACACAGGACAAATAATATAAAGAGAGCCATTTTGTTTTTGATCGTGGTCTCGATGGTAGGATGGTTTAGTAATTCGGATGCGGGGACCCGGGATTCGGAAAAAATTGAAAGGCTGGAAAAAAGACTTGAAAAACTAGAGGAAAGGGAGAGAACAAGATACCGAAAAGGGGAAAACGAAATCATTTCCTATTATAAATATGGATTCAAAATGCGCACCCGCGATGACCAGTTCAGGTTTCAGGTGGGTGGGCGCATTATGCATGACTGGGGCTTCTTCAGTGAATCCAAGACTTTCAAATCTACCATTGGTCAACAAGAGAATGGGGCCCGTTTTCGTCGCGTCCGTTTTTTTATGGCAGGCATGCTTTATAACACCATGAAGTTTAAATTTGATATTGATGTGGATGGGGGTTCCAACGGTGTAACATTCAAAGACATGTATATTGGGGTAGCACGCATCCCCCTTCTCGGAAATTTCCAGGTAGGCCATTTCAAACGACCGGCATCTTTAGATTCTGTCACCAGTTCCAAATATCTGACATTTATCGAGCGCTCTTTAACAAATACATTTTTCAAAACTCGAAATGTTGGCTTTGCTTTTTACAATCATGCTTTAAATAAAAGCCTCAACTGGTTTGTGTTTGTAAATAAAGAAACCAGTGAAAGGCCACCGGACTTTAGAATTGATGGCGACTGGAATGTCACCAGTAGAATCTCCGGTTCACCTTATTACTCCCAAGATGGAAAGCGTTGGGTTCATTTGGGAGCAAGTTGGAGTTATGAAAAAGCAACCGATAATCAGGTAACATTCAATGGTGCACGCGATACCGAAATTACAAGTACTTTGGTAACGACTGGGGCCATTGCTGCACGAAAATTCAATATTATTGGATTGGAAGGGGCTGTCAACATGAACCAGTTCAGTCTCCAGAGCGAATATGTTTTTACTGATGTGAAAAGAGATGAAAACACCAACGGTCAGTTGGATGCCTTTTATGTACAAGGAAGCTGGTACTTGACAGGTGAAAACCGTCGCTATTCTCGAAAAAAAGGTGTTGTCGCACGATTTAAACCTAACGAGACTTTTAACTGGAATAAAAAATGGTCGGAAGGGAAGGGAACCGGTGCTTTGCAATTGGCGATTCGATATTCCGAGTTGGACTTGAATGACCAAAGCGCGGGTATTACTGGCGGTGAACAAAAGAGCCTGACGCTGGGGCTTAATTGGGAATTGAACCCAATG
Source organism: uncultured Nitrospina sp. (assembly GCA_964510965.1). GTDB lineage: Bacteria > Nitrospinota > Nitrospinia > Nitrospinales > VA-1 > UBA8687. Next base: position 11,058 of record CAZECX010000010.1, read on the forward strand.
TCACGCCTAATGTATAACTATGTTCACGCTGACTTCACCAGTGGTACCGGGACGGATAACGGTACACTGGACTCGAATATTATCCGTTTTCAGATCGATTGGTAAAGCGTCCTTTTAAAAACAATTATTAAAGCAGGGTGTCCTCTGGATGCCCGCATAGCGCCATATTAAGTAAGATTTAGAAAAGTTTTATCCCGCCTTTTTATTTTCTTAATATATTTTTTCTACACTCCTTTTCAAGATACTCGTTTGTAAACCAAAGCTTCACAAGATCTTTATCATTTCTTTACAAATGAAAAGTAATCTAACCATGAAAAAGGAGTTAAAAATGAATCGATTACTACTGAATTTTGCCTTATCCATAGTTTTTCTGCTTTCCCTTGCTGCAACTAGTTTTGCGGGTTCATTAGCTGGTAAGGTTCGAATCGATGGTTCGAGCACGGTTTTCCCAATAACTGAAGCGGTTGCGGAAGAATTTCAGAAAATTCACCGAAAAGTCCGTGTAACTGTAGGCATTTCGGGAACGGGAGGCGGATTTAAAAAATTTATAACAGGCCAAACTGATATCAACGATGCATCTCGACCAATAAAAAATTCCGAACTAGAAAAGGCCACAAAAAATGGAATAGGCTACATCGATTTGCCAGTTGCTTTTGACGGGCTGTCGGTTGTGATCAATCCCAAAAATGATTTTGTGGACCATCTCACGGTAACCGAGCTAAAGAAAATCTGGCAACCTGCCAGCACTGTAAAGACCTGGAGTGATGTTCGACCCGAATGGCCGAATAAAACCATCAAGCTTTACGGCCCGGGATCTGATTCCGGAACTTTTGATTATTTTACTAAAGCCATCAATGGAAAATCGCAGGCTTCCCGTGCGGATTTTACAGCAAGCGAAGATGATAATGTTCTTGTGATGGGTGTCGCTGGGGATCCCTATGCTCTTGGCTACTTCGGTTACGCGTATTACAAGGAAAACAAGTCCCGATTAAAAGTAGTTCCAATAGATGGTGGAGATGGCCCTGTTAAACCAACAGAAAAATCAATCAACGATGGTTCTTATAAACCTCTGTCTCGTCCAATTTTTATCTATGTCAGTGACAAAGGATCTCAGAAACCTGAGGTTAAAGAGTTTGTACGCTTTTATTTAAAGAATGCTGCGGTGCTTTCGAAAGAAGTTGGCTATATTCCACTTCCAGATAGTGACTATGAAAACTCTTTGAAAGAGTACGATAAGTGGAGCAACACGTTGATTGGAAAAAATAACTCTGAGGTGAGTATTATTAAAGTTTCACTAAAAGGGAATTCTGCTATTGGAAAATAGTTCTGCAAGTTTGCGGTTTGGTGACAATACTTTTAACCGAGGTCGATCAAAACGTTGGCGTGAAGAAATCATTAAAGGAGGATTGTTTCTTTGCGCCTCGGTATCTGTTTTAACGACCTTTGCAATTGTTTGGATTCTGGTTAGTGAGGCGGGAATATTTTTTAAAGATGTTCCTGTCTTCGATTTTTTGTTCGGAACTCAATGGACACCGCTTCTGGAACCTCGATCTTTTGGGGTTCTTCCTCTGGTATGTGGAACACTTCTAATCGTCGTGGGGACAGCATTGATTGCCCTCCCAGTTGGTTTGGCTACAGCCATTTATTTGAGTGAATACGCTTCGTCCCAAATACGAAGTGTTCTCAAACCTCTTTTAGAAATTCTTGCAGGGATTCCTACAGTAGTCTATGGCTATTTTGCGCTCACTTTCATAACACCTCTTTTGCGTGAGGTGTTTCCCGATGTACAAATTTTTAATGCCGCCAGCGCTTCTATTGTTGTGGGTATAATGGTTCTTCCCATGGTGGCATCTCTTTGTGATGATACTCTTCGTGCTGTTCCAGATTCTTTACGTCAGGGAGCTTATGCCGTGGGAGCGACACAGTGTGAAGTGATCCTTGGAGTAGTGGTTCCATCTTCCCTTTCAGGGATAATGGCTGCTTTTGTATTGGCGATTTCTAGAGCAATTGGTGAAACCATGGCGGTCACTCTTGCCGCGGGCGCAACTCCCAAAATGACGGTGGATCCTTTTGTCGCTATTCAAACTATGACTGCTTATATTGTTCAGGTGAGTCTCGGCGATACACCCGCAGGTGAAATTGGATACCAGACCATTTTTGCGGTATCGGCGTTGCTTTTTGTTATCACTCTTTGCATGAACATCCTTTCAAATAATCTTCTGCGCCGGTTTCGGGAGGTGTATGAATGATTTCCCGGAATCTCACCAATCGTTACTTCATTGCCAGAATATTTCACGGATTTTGTTTTACTGTGGCCTGGATTGGGGTATTAATTTTAGGGATATTGCTGTTCCATGTGACCCGGGAAGGAATTCAATGGTTGGACTTACAGTTTTTGACAGATTTCCCCTCTCGTTTTCCTGCCAAAGCGGGTATTCATTCTGCTTTATTTGGAACGCTATGGCTCATTGGTTTAACAGCCCTTTTTTCTGTGCCAATAGGTATGGGTTCAGGGATTTATCTCGAAGAGTTTGCTAAAAAAAATCGAATCAGTCGTTTTATCGATTTAAATATTTCAAATCTAGCGGGTGTTCCGTCAATTGTCTATGGAATGTTGGGCTTGGTGATTTTTGTGCGTTGGTTTGGCTTAAATCAAAGTGTGCTGGCCGGTAGCATGACGATGAGTCTTTTGATTTTACCTGTGATCATAATTTCCACTCGAGAGGCTTTACGCGCCGTACCCAATACGATTCGCCAAGCGGCTTTTGCATTGGGTGCAACACGTTGGCAAACGGTGTATGCGCATGTGCTTCCCGCAGCTTTTCCAGGAATTCTCACGGGCATAATTCTCGCATTATCTCGGGCTATAGGGGAAACGGCCCCTTTAATTATGATTGGTGCGTTGACATATGTGGCGTTTGTTCCTGAGGGGCCCATGGATGACTTTACAGCACTTCCCATTCAAATTTTTAACTGGGCCTCCCGGCCGCAGGAAGAATTTCATGAACTAGCAGCAGCAGGAATTCTGGTTCTACTATTTGTACTTTTAATAATGAATTCTTTAGCCGTTATTATTCGCCATCGGTTGGAGAAAAGGAATCCATGAACGCAAACTCAATAGCAAATGTATTATCTGAAAAAAAGAAGGAACTGGGATACAATATTGTCCTTCAAACCCAGGAACTAAAAATCAGCTACAACGCTGAACCTGCCGTAAAAGGTGTTTCTTTATGCATACCCGAACGTGAAATTACGGCCATCATTGGTCCCTCTGGTTGTGGGAAAAGCACATTGCTTCGCTCTTTTAATCGCATGAATGATTTTGTTCCAGGAGCCAGTTTGGAAGGAAAGGTTTTATACCGCGATACTGACCTATATGGAAAAGATGTTGATCCCGTGGAAGTGCGGAGAAAGATTGGGATGGTTTTTCAAAAGCCAAATCCTTTTCCGAAATCAATTTTTGAAAATGTGGCTTGGGGGCCTTTAATAAATGGATATCAACAGGATATTTATGAACGGGTAGAGAAATCTCTTCAGCAGGCAGCGTTATGGGATGAGGTAAAAGACAGGCTTAAGAGCTCAGCTTTGGCTTTATCGGGGGGTCAGCAGCAACGTCTCTGCATTGCCAGAGCTTTGGCTATGGAACCCGAGGTTATTTTGATGGATGAGCCTTGCTCAGCCTTGGACCCAGTGTCCACAGCTCATATTGAAGATTTAATGTTTGAACTGAAACAAAAGTATACTCTGGTAATCGTCACTCATAATATGCAACAGGCTTCTCGGGCTTCAAAATTTACGGCTTTTTTTGATGCCGGGAAACTTATTGAATTTGAAGAGACTGAAAATATTTTCACACGTCCCAAACATAAGCGAACCGAAGATTATGTGACGGGACGATTCGGATAAACGGAAAACGAAATGGCAAAACATTTACAAAGAGACTTAGATAATTTAAAGAAAGAATTGTTAACCAGCAGCTCTTTGGTGGAAGAAGCCGTTAACCACTCTATCGATGCTCTGGTGAATCGTCGCATAAAACTTGCTGAAGAGGTTATTGAGGGCGACTATCAGATCAACCAGAGAGAAAACCAAATTGAAGAGGAATGTCTCAAAATTCTGGCTTTACATCAGCCAGTTGCGGCCGACCTTCGATTTATAATTTCAGTTCTGAAAGTGAATAATGATTTAGAACGAATAGGGGACCTGGCTGTAAATATTGCCGAGCGTGCTCTCTATCTTTCCTCTCATGAACCCCTTCAGGCGGCCCTCAATTTTCCACGCATGGCAGATGGTGCCAGGGCAATGATGCGAAAAAGCCTTGATGCGCTTATTGGAATGGATACTAAACTTGCCCGGATTGTTTTAACTCTGGATGATGAGATTGATGATTTAAACAGAGATATGTATGCCACGCTGCAAAATGTAATGCGCGAGAACCCAGAGTTTATTGATAGAGCAGTTCACACTCTTTCCGTGTCTCGTTATCTGGAACGAATTGCAGATTTATCTACCAATATTGCTGAGGACGTTGTGTTTATGGTGGAGGGTGAATTAATACGGCATAAAGCTGTGGGTAACCCTTAGGTAATAACCTGACACGATTCCTTAGGCACCGAGTACTTCCGGTGGATTGGTAAGTTTTGGAATTTTCTCTTCTTCCTGCGTCGCACCCTGCGGCTTGTTTTGTAGCATATTAAAAAGTCGCACCAGTGTGGACTTCATTTCCTTCCTATGAACCACATCATCGATCAAGCCATGCTCTAACTGAAACTCCGATCTCTGGAATCCAGCAGGCAGTTTTTGTTTGATGGTTTGTTCGATAACGCGGGGTCCGGCAAAGCCAATAAGAGCTCCTGGCTCGGCGAGTATGATATCCCCAAGCATGGAAAAACTTGCTGACACCCCGCCCATAGTGGGATCGGTGAGGATGGAGATATAAGGAATCTTTTTTAAACTGAGTTTTTGCAGGGCCGATGAGGTTTTTGCCATTTGCATGAGTGAAAAGATACCTTCCTGCATGCGCGCACCGCCTGAGCAGCTGACAATAATCAGGGGAACATTATTTTCCATAGCTCTTTCGATGGACCGTGTTATTTTCTCACCGACGACCGACCCCATGCTTCCGCCCATAAAACTGAAGTCAAAAACAGCAATTTCGACAGGGAGTCCTTCCATTAACCCTGATCCAGTAATGATGGCATCGTTGGTTTGGTTTTTCTTGATGGTGGCACGCATCCTGTCTTTATATTTTTTGGTGTCTTTAAATTTTAGCGGATCAGGGGAGGTCAGGTTTTGGTCCTGTTCGATAAATGTTTCATGATCGATCAATAGATGTATGCGTTGTCGGGCATCGAGACGAAAATGGTATTCACATTTGGGGCAAACTTTGAGATTGTCTTCCAGTTCCGCAACATAAATCTGTTCTTTGCATTTCTTACACGAGACCCATAGGTCTTCATCTTTCGTGGGCTTTTTGCCGATACCGGCTTTGAGTTTGTCTAACCAGGACATGGCTACTCTTATTGTGGGGTGTGAGGGGGCGGTGTGGTTTCTTCCTCTGCAACCGCATTTTTATTTTTAATCAACAGGCCAATAGGTCCGATCACAGTATAAGTGATGCCTAATATAAACAAGGCTACACGGGGGATGGTCGCAAGAACGTAAATGAATAAGATTACGAACAGGAACCGCGAAAAAGCCACACGTTTATTGAAGTTTAGTTTTTTAAATGCCGGGTACTTTATGTTGCTCACCATCAGAAAGGCCAATCCATAAATGACCATAACCATGATGAATGGGTTGATTCGTGTGGCAAATAAATCCTCAAACGCAATGACAAGAGACGCCACCACTACGGCAGCAGCCGGGCTCGGCAAGCCAATAAAATGTGAGCCGCTAATATCTGGCTTGGTGACGTTGAAACGTGCCAGGCGAAGAGCTGCACAAAGCAGGAAAAGGAAAGCCGCCATCCACCCCAGTCTGCCAAAGGGTTTTAGAACCCAGGCATATGCCAGAAAGGCCGGAGCCATTCCGAAAGTGATGATATCGGCTAACGAGTCGTATTGCATTCCGAAGGCGCTGGTGGTTTTTGTCAAACGCGCGATGCGACCATCCAACCCATCGAAGATCATTCCAATTGCAATGGCCCAGGCGGCGTGGTAGAAATTTTCGTTCAAGACAGCAACGAATGCGTAGAACCCACAAAATACATTTCCCGTCGTGAACAGACTGGGGAGTATATGTATGCCTTTTCTTGGTGTCATCTTATTTTGCAGTTATTTTAAAAATCCAATGATTGAACTTCCGCCGCTTACCTTATCGCCTTCTTTAACTTTTATTTCTGTGCCTTCAGGAACGAAGATATCGGTTCGCGAGCCAAAACGGATCAGACCAAATCGTTGTCCGAGTTCGTAGTCATCGCCTTCTTTAGCATAACAAACGATTCGTCGAGCAATTAGCCCCGCGATTTGCTTGACCAATATCTTTGTTGAACCATTGTTCAACACAACCGCGTTTTGTTCATTATCCAACGATGCCTTGTGACTGGCAGCGTTGAGAAACTTACCTTTATTGTACCGCACCGCTTCGATTTTACCAGCAATAGGTACGCGGTTCACATGCACGTTGAAAACGTTCAAAAAAACACTGACCCGTGTGTAGGTGTCATTTGGCAATAACGGGTCACTCTCCTTAATAATTTCTACGACCTTACCATCGGCCGGAGAGACAATTACATTGGGTTCCTGCGGGATGTTACGCTCAGGATCGCGAAAAAACCAGGCACAGAACAGGAAAAGCCCCTCAAACAATCCAGCAGCCCAATAATAAGAAAACGAGTAAAACGCCGCGGCCAAAAAAGCCAGTGGGATGATGAATATAAAGCCTTCTTTGGCTATGGGACTGCGCATAAATGTTCGCCCTTACTGCAATTTCTTGCCGACGAAAGGCATCATCTTACGCAATTTTTCTCCCACCTGTTCGACGCGGTGCTCTTTGCCTTTTCTCAACAATGCGTTGAACATGGGCCGGTTGGCCTGATTTTCCAGAATGAACTCTCTGGCAAAACTACCACTTTGAATCTCACCGAGAATTTTCTTCATCTCCGCACGGGTTTCATCGGTGATGATGCGCGGTCCCCGTGTAACATCGCCATAAGCCGCGGTGGTGCTGATGGAATAACGCATGTTCCCAATTCCACCTTCATAAATCAGATCAACAATCAGTTTGAGTTCATGAAGACACTCGAAATAGGCAAGGTTCGGATCGTAACCCGCATCGACCAGAGTGTCATAACCCGAACGAATCAGCTCGGTAACGCCGCCACATAATACGACTTGCTCACCAAAAAGATCGGTCTCTGTTTCTTCTTTGAAATTTGTTTCCAGAACACCGGCGCGTGTGCCACCAATTCCTTTGGCGTAAGCCAGAGCGATTTTTTTGGCGTTCTTGGTGGCATTTTGGTGAATCGCCATGAGGCAGGGCACGCCAGCGCCTTGCTCATAGGTACGACGTACCAAATGACCCGGACCTTTAGGCGCAACCATGAATACATCGACATTGCTTGGCGGCTCAACCTGACCGAAATGAATATTGAAGCCATGACCAAAGGCAATTGCCTGGCCTTTGCGTAAATGAGGAGCAATATCGTTCTGATACATTTCCCGTTGTTTGTCATCGGGAATGAGGATCATCAGAATGTCGGCTTTTTTAGTCGCTTCAGCAACGGTGGTTACTTTCAATCCGTCTTTTTCTGCGCGTTTCCAATAAGCACTGCCTTTACGAAGCCCGACCATGACTTTCATGCCGCTGTCATGCAGGTTGCGAGCATGGGCGTGACCCTGACTGCCGTAACCGATGATGGCGATGGTTTTTTTCTTGATGACTTTTATATCCGCGTCTTTGTTGTAGTAAATCTTAGACAAAACTTTTCTCCTTATCCTTAATTGGTTGTGAGCGATTTATTTCCACGGCCGATGGCGATCCTTCCTGAACGCACAATCTCTTTGATCCCCATAGGAGTCAAAAGTTCAATGAAGCTGTTTATCTTGCCTTCGTCGCCAGTGATTTCGATGGTGTAGGTGGAAGAACTGACATCCACCACTTTAGCTCTAAACAGGTCTACGACCCGGAGCATTTCTTCACGAACGCGAGACTCAGCGTTCATTTTTACCAGTACCAGTTCGCGGTCGACAAAAGTTTCATGTGTCAAGTCCACGACTTTGATAATATCAACGAGCTTGTTCAGCTGTTTTGTAATTTGTTCGATCTTTGCTTCGTCGCCAACGGTGACAATGGTCATCCGTGAAATATTGGGATCCGCAGTTTCGGCAACGTTCAGACTTTCGATATTGAATCCGCGGCCACTGAAAAGTCCGGACACGCGAGATAGAACGCCGAAATGGTTATTCATAAGTACAGAAATGGTATGCTGCATGTTCTTCCAGTTTAAAAGTTAGTTGCTATCAGCCAATGGGCTGTCAGCCATCCGGCTGTCCGCCATCTGATTGATTCTATTAGAAATAGAGGTCATTAAACCCCTTATACTAGCAAAATCAATGCTTTTTTACTATTAAGAATTGCCCAAATATACGATATTGAGGACATATGGCGGGGAAAAGAAGCGATTTTAACATTGCCGGGGTGGTAAAGGAACTGAAAAAAACGGTTAAAGACTTCCGCACCCCAAGCGTCACGGTGATCGCGAAGAAAAATGATCCGTTTGCGGTTCTGGTCAGTTGCATCATCAGTCTGCGGACACGAGATGAAGTCACCGAACCCGCTTCGGCAAGACTGTTTGCGATGGCAAAATCTCCCGCCGAATTATTGAAATTATCCAACGCTAAAATTGAAAAAGCCATTTACCCCGCCGCGTTTTTCAGGAACAAAGCGAGCTCGCTTAAAGAACTTTGCAAGGTATTGGTGGAAGATTATTCCGGGAAAGTTCCAGACACGTTGGAGGAATTGCTCAAACTCAAAGGGGTAGGGCGGAAGACCGCGAACCTGACCTTGATTTTGGGACACGACAAACCCGGCATTTGCGTCGATATCCATGTGCACCGAATCTCGAACCGTTTGGGCTATGTGAAAACCAAATCACCCGACGAAACTGAAAAGGTGTTGCGCGAAATTCTGCCGAAACGGTTCTGGAAAGGTTTTAACGATCTACTGGTTTCGTTCGGGCAAAACCTATGCAAACCCGTCTCACCATTCTGCTCCACCTGCCCAATAGAAAACCATTGTCCGAAAATGGGTGTGGAGCGAAACCGTTAGGCAGACATCGCGGTGCGTTGTCAAACCCTGTACACCTAAACATTTAGGAGTTTGGTCAGTGGTAGAAGAAGAGGGAAAACTGGCTAAAATGGTTCAACGAGCGGATATTCAATTACGGAATTCGTATAATGTGTCCGAAGCCGCTAAGATAATTGGAGTTAGTAAAAAACCGGTAAAGCGAATGATAGAAGAACATGAGATTATAGATGATGAAACAAGGCTTGGAACCCTTCAAAGCTTTTTAGTTAGGGCAACTGTGAGAGTGCTGCATGAAGAGTTGATTTCTTTCCTTCAAAGAGGAGCAAGGGTAAATTGTGAAAAAGGTTAGAGATTTTTTATTCCTATGGGGTTCAATATTTGTAACCGTGGTTTGGGTCGCTGTAATTGGATGTGAGGTTATTGGGAATTTCCCGAAGCTATCAAAAGAGATGGGGCTGAATGGTATAGGCGATTTTGTGGCAGGGGCTATGTCTCCACTTGCGATATTTTGGTTGGTTATGGTTTATTTGCAACAGCGAAAAGAAATGAGAGAACAAGTTGCCCAGACTGAAAAAATTGCAGAGGAAACAAAAGAGCAAGTTAAAGCTATGGAAAAGGATTTGGCTATTCGACATGAACCCGTTTTTGCCTGCGATTCTTTAATTTATTCGAAATCCAGTATTGATGGGTGCTCCCGCGTAACGATTTCGATTGTGAATTTTGGTGGCGTAGCCTTGCACTTGCATGCTAAGGGCGGGGAAAAAAGCGAGGTAAGTAAATTTTCAACATCGAGGCATGTAAAAACTGGTGGAACAGTATCAATGGTAATTGAATTTGAGGGGAATATTGAAGAGGCAAAAGATGAGTTTATAGAGATTAAATATAACAACAGGTTTGGGGTTGAGACGAAGTATCAATGTCCTATTGGAAAAGGTGCAACAAAAGAAGATTTCTTTTCCTATATGTTAGCCTTCTAATCAAGGGTTAACCGTTTCTTCAAAGAGGAGCTAAGGCGAATTGTGAGTGAAAAAATAATGAACTGGGCGATATTTTTTACAGGTATTTGGATTTTAATACTCGTTGTATTGTCTACTTACAACTTCTGGATAAACTCACCTGAAACCTTAGACGCTAATGAACTAGGAGATTTTATTGCAGGTGCAATGGCTCCCTTAGCTGTTTTTTGGCTGGTTATGGTCTATTTACAACAGCGTAAAGAAATGAAAGACCAGGTTGCCCAGACTGAAAGAATTGCAATAGAAACACAGAATCAAGTCTCGATCATGGATTCACAATTTAAAAAACAATATGAGCCTCTCTTTGTTTATGTCGATTACAAAAAAGAATTCACAGGAACGGCAATGAGAGTTAATATTTTTGCCGAGAACACAGGAGCGATCGCTACAAACTTGGAAGGAGAATATGGCAACCATAATACAAAACAATTAAGGTTTCAGAACTTTGATACTGCCCCCGAGGGCCGTACCGGAATTCCAAGAAATGTGAATTTCAGGGACGCTACTTTTGTCCGCAAAGAAAGAGGATTTCTGATTTTACTCAGCGTTGGCGAAAGAGAATTTGATAAAATATTACAGATTGAAATTCACTACACAGATTCTCTTGGCAGGCGGTTTATTCAAGATTGCCAAATCATAATCAGAAAAGATGCAATAGACATAGGCCGAAATTTCTTCAAGGGTCGCCCACGAATGGTGACATGATAAAGATTATTTTAAAAATATTGGCATTTTTTCGATTAAAAGATTTTTAGACAAATCCCGACAAATAATTGGTTAAGATAATGAGTGAAGAGGCCTTATAATTATTTAGGTGATACCGCTAGATATTCCCAATATCAAGGGGCGAATTATATGGTCCGTGTGATTTTAAATTTTTTATTGGTTGGTTTTTTGCTGGTGGGACATCCTATCCCATCCGATGCTAAAACTTATAAGTTCAGAGATGAAAACGGAAAGTTGCATTTCACCAACGATCCTGAAAAAGTTCCTGAGAAATATAGAAAGGACTCAGATAAAAAGCCACCCAAGCCCTCAAATAATAAAACTTCTCATTCGAAAATTTATAAAAATGAGTGCGTGCCCGGCAAAGGAAAATATAGCGCTCTGCATGCGGCAGCGAGCAACAACAATGTTTCCGAAGCTGAATTGTTAATTACTAACGGAGCGGAAATAGATGCACGAGATACTTTATGCTACACCCCTTTACTCAGGGCCGTTTCCAAAAACAATTTTGAAGTGGTCGAGTTCCTTCTTTCCAAGGGGGCCAATCCAAACGCCGTGGGGTCGAACAATTGGGCCATGCCTTTGACCAGTGCCATTAACATTCATAAAATAAAACTTGCGAAGCTGCTTCTCAAGCATGGAGCGGATGTCAATGCCACCACCGTCAGAAATAAAGGCACCCCATTGTTGTATGCCATCGAATTTGAGGGCGTTCCAATGGTTCAGCTATTGATCGCGAACGGCGCGGATGTCAACTATCGAGACCCAGAAGGATTGACTCCCTTGAAGGCCGCTCGGGAAAAGGGCAAAGAAAAAGTCGCAAAACTTTTGAAAAGTCACGGGGCTAAAGATTAATTCTCAAAGATAATTAGAGAAAGACCCATGCAAACGATTCCGATACTCGAGCTGAGCCTGGTTTTCATCCCTACCGCTTTTCTACTGGCGGTCATGCACCGTTGGCAACTCAAAGCTATAACCGGACTGTATGCCAATGTTCGCATGTTGGTGCAGCTTCTGTTGGTCGGCTATTTTCTGACTTATATTTTCGAGACCGATCAACCGATGGTCATCGTTTTGTTGATCGCTTTAATGATTGTCGTTTCGGCATGGATAGCTTTAAGGTCCTACCAGGAGAAAGATTTTAAAACTTATTTCATTTTTCTTATCTCAATCGGAGCGCCGGGACTGATATTGCTCGGGCTGGTGACGCAATTTGTGTTGCAGATGCAGAAGTGGTTCGAGCCGAGCATGGTAGTCCCTATTGCGGGGATGATCTTTGCCAATTCGATGAATACGGTGAGTTTGGCAGCCGAACGTTTTGAGTCGGAATTCAAACGCGGCGAGGATTATATCAATGCGAGGCGAATGGCTCTGGATGCTTCTCTCATACCGCAGATCAACAGTCTTTTTGCGGTGGGGTTGGTCGCGCTGCCGGGGATGATGACGGGGCAGATTCTATCAGGCGTTGACCCTATTATTGCAGTGCGTTATCAAATCATGGTGATGTGGATGACTTTTGGGTCCGGAGGCCTCGCCGCTGTTCTATACCTCGTCCTTCGGATACGAACGGTCAAACATAAGGGGATTGAAGTTTGAAAACTAATCGTCCTAAGATTGCCTGCGCGATTGGATCTCAATTTCCGAATATTGGTGTTTAGCGGATATTTTTTAATTTATTTTAGGACATTATCTATATACATTTGTTCAGAAACTTTCTTCCCATCTTTATTCCAATGTATCTCAAGACCATCCTGTAGCATATCTTTGAAATTATATTCAGATTTTAAATTTCCGTTTTTATACCATTGAATCCAACGACCATCTCTTCTTCCGTCTTTGTGATTTTCTTCCTTCATTTTCGTTCCATTTTCATACCACCAGACCCCATGACCATTTTTTTTCCCCTCTTTGTAATGTTCTTCGGCCATTTTTTTACCGGACTCATACCACCATATCAATGGTCCATCTTCTAATCCATTCTTGAAATGTCTTTCACCTTTTATTTTCCCGGATTTATACCAGTATTTTGTAGGCCCTTCTTTTTTACCATTCTTAAAATGGGTTTCTTTACTTAAATTACCTTTTCCCCATAGAATGAACTTTTTCCAATATTCCCTTTTTACTTCCAGGTTTTCACTAAAACCAACATTGGGAAACCAGAAAAGGGAGCATAGGAATAGCAAATATGTGAGTGGTTTTTTCATGCCAGTAAGAATAACGTATTTTGGAGAATTAATGAAGTGTGGGAATGGGATGATTGAAGGTCTGCTTGTTTTGCGGGTACGACCGGGCAAGCATAAGGTGATTGAGAAATAAAAAATCTGAACGGGAGCAATCATTACTCCCATCCAGTTTTAAACCTTTAGAAAGAAATATCCCATTGCAGGCGGAAACGATTTTCATCAAACGTATTATCGGCCGTAGCGTCCTTCAAAGTTAGATGGGAAAAATCTGCGGTAATTTTATTGCCGTGTCCGGCAATGAACCAGTTGACAGCCCATGTAAATTCTTGTCTTCGGTTGTCTAAACGAGTATCGCTATTATCGGGTTCATTAACATATGCATACCTGAAAGCGAGTTCCAATTCTTCTGGAATAGCAGGATTAATTTCATTAAAAAAGTAACCTGCTTGCGCATAAGCACCATCCAAGTCATGCTCTCGCCCTGTTTCATCATCTTCAATATGTTTCCAGTGAAATTCACTTTGTAATGAGAAACCCTGGTGTTTGTATGCCACTTCGGCTAAAGCCTGATTAATATCATACCTATTGGGATTAGTTGTATCTGTGGGCAACGAATCTAACCCTCCACAACCCGATGAGCTCCATTTGGTACAGTTGCCTCTATTTCCGGCCCAGGCACCGGCGATGGACAAGGTAGGTTTTTCATGGCGTGTGACGTCAGATTGTCTCCATTTTAAATCCCTACCCAAAGGATTCCATTGAAGACGAACCATTTTCATCATATTTTTATTGGAATTGTTAACCGAACGGCCTTCACCATTGAAGATACCAACATAATACCTCATATCCGCTGCGGTGCCTTTATTCAAACGGCCTTTAAGCAATAGGCCCACTTGTCGATCGATGGTAAAAACTTCGTTGACAATTGAACGCTCTACAAACTGTTGTCGGCCTGAAGAGTCAACCCTCTCTCGGTTGTAATTGATTTTCCATTGGCCGACTCGGAACCCAAACCATTCATAAGGCTGAACATCAATTCTCCAGTCAATAACCCTGCCAGAAGAATCAGTAGAACCGCCACCCACAGACCTTGAGGGTTGTAAGTCTATCTCAAAATAATATTTCACATATTTATAACCATGTCCGCCGATTTTCATACGAACCCGGCGCAGTTCAAAATTACTACTATCCTCAGTTCCTTGAATTTCACTTATATTAGTAGGGTCACCGCGTCGAGGTGTCTCAAACCGCATTTGCGCGCGCCATTGGAGATTGGTTGAAAAATTGCCATCTTGAGATTCGAAATGAAAACCTTTTTTGTGGTGATAAGGATTTCGGACTCCCTGTTTCTTTACGCCGTGTGCGTCAAAAGATTTTCCGTCCAAGACTTTAGGCATTAATAATTCTACTTTTTCTTCCAGGACTCTTATTCTGTCATCCTTTGAGTCGCCATAAGAAAAAGAAGGGATTAATAATATTAGCAACGCTGCAATGAAACGCATTTTAAACTCCAAGTGAAAATTAATATTTCTAAATCTTTCAGAAATATATAATTTTTCGTCCGAAATTTTATAAGGATGAGGTGATAAAAATATGAAAATTTTGTAAAGATACTTAAGTCATAAAATTAAAGCACTTAGACCCATTTGAAGGTGTTTTGAATGGAGAAAATAACGAAATTCGTATGCACGGTTTTGAGGATAAGGATGCTCGTTTAATCGTGGGAGGCGGACCGATTTTTGAGGTGGCCGGGGAGGATTATAGGGCTAGAGGGTAATTTTTACGTGGTTGGCATGAGAGGGCGGAATACAAAATTAATTAGCTACGGTAAGTTTTTCACAATCAACTACTTTATAAAGTTTTAGGCGGTCAGTCCTTTTGAAGCAATCTAATTTTCTATGCGAATAATTGTATGCAAAGTGTAGACAAACATTAAGATGACAATAGTCGACCCTTCACTTTGATTCCATCTCCCAAATTCCTTCCCAGTCTTTATCTGGGGGATTTCTAATGAACTTCTGGCACCGCTCAACATATATATTTGATGCCCGGTCAGTTGGATTTAATTCAAGAGATTTCTTGAAAGTTTCCAATGCGCCTAGCCAGTTTTTTTGCCTGAAAATTTCAAGCCCCTCATTAAAACAATTCACAACTTCTTTTAAATTTGGGAAGGTATTCTCAGTGTGACAATCCATTACTTCAAATACCCGCCTTGGTTTGGCTTTGCCTTTGAAAAACACACGATCCAGTTCACGAAGCTGATAATTACCCTTCAGAGCTTTAACCGTATACTCGCAAACTAAAATACTGGCGCCATAAAATTTACAGGCGCTCTCAATTCTTGATGCAGTATTCACACCGTCTCCGATAACGGTGTAGTCCATTCTGTCTGATGATCCAATATTCCCTGAAATTACGGGTGCCGAATTCAATCCAATACCAATTTCAAGAGGAATTTTGCCCAATGTTTTTCTTTCCTCATTAAATTTCCCTAAAGTTTTAATCATGGAAATTGCCGAGACTACTCCTCTGTCAGCATGATCTTCCAATGATATTGGTGCACCAAAAACCGCCATAATGGCATCTCCAATAAATTTATCCAGCATGCCTTTTTCCTTATGGATACAATCAACCATAAGTGAAAAATACTCTTTTAAAAATTCCACAGTTTCGTCAATACCAAGCTCTTCAGAAATGCTTGTAAAACTACGAATGTCGGAAAACAGGATCGTTACCTCGTGCTTGCTTGTCGCCATTACCTCTTCACCGCTTTCCATCAGAGTATCAACAAGCTCTGAACCGAGGTAACGGGCCATTGTGGCCTTTAATCTTTCCTCATTTTGTTTGCGAAGAAATTGCAATTCCAGATGGTTGCGTATACGTGCGCACACTTCTTCCTTTTGAAAAGGTTTGGAGATATAATCTACCCCGCCGACTTGAAAGCCCTTGACGATATCTTCAGTTTCCTTTTTAGCCGTTATGAAAATAATTGGAATGTCTTTTGTCTTGGGATCTTGTTTCAAACGGGTGCAAGTTTCATAGCCATCAATTCCCGGCATCATGATATCCAGTAAAATCAAATCCGGGTGCATATTTGAGATGACTTTGAGCGCTTTTTCTCCACTATTGGCGAAAGCAAGCTTGTAGCTCTCTGATGCCAAAGCTTCTTTTAAAACGGTAAGGTTGGTGGGAGTGTCGTCAACTAATAAGATGCGAAATTCCGAAGCTGCCGAGGAAATATTATCCATGCTCTATTTGATCTAGAGTTTCAAGAATGCCTTCATCATCAAACTGATCTACCAATTCCATTAAATAAGGTACTAACTTCTGGCCCTCAGGCCCGGTTGCATTAATCTGGGGGAAATATTGATCCAGTTCCATTAGCATCCCGCTATGAACATCCTTTTTCATCGAATCCATAAGAGGTTGGGGCAATTTGATTTTTGTGAGATCCAACTTTCGACTCGAGTCCTTATTCTCTTCTGGTTCCAGTAATTTTACAGTACTGAGAATTGCTTCGAGATGGCTCCAAAAATCATTCCATAACTTATTATTTATGGAACCATTTCCATTATGAAGTTCCGTTTCCAATGGCTGCGAAACTTCGGCCAGTTCATCCGCTCCTATCGTTGCAGAAACCCCTTTGACTGTATGAACAAGCCGCTCGGCCAGCTTGGTATCCCCAGTCTCCAAAGCCTTTTCTATTTCCTGTCTTGTATCTATATTGTTTTTATAGAAATCAGCCAGCAACTTTCGATAAAGTTTCCCATTTCCATTGACCCTCTCTAATCCGCCCTCTACATCAATTCCGGGTAGTTCCGGCAAAGCTTCCTGTTCTTGGATTGGCTGAGGTTTTTCTGGTAAAGATGCTGTTCCCTGTCCAATTCCTTCCCTGGCAGGTACCCATTTAATTAGAGCATGAGACAATTCCTTGGGGTTGATCGGTTTGGCAACATGATCATTCATCCCCGCATCAATACATTTCTCCCGGTCGCCCTGCATTGCATTGGCCGTCATGGCTACAATGGGTAGTGAAGCGAAACGTTCATCCTTACGGATATGGCGGGTGGCCTCATATCCATCCATTTCAGGCATTTGAATATCCATGAATACGCAGTCGTATTGCGATAGAGTTATTTTTTCAACCGCTTCTTTTCCATTGCAGGCTACCGTGACACACATCCCAGCCTGCTCCAACAGTTCAGTCGCTACTTCCTGGTTGATCTCATTATCATCAACAAGCAATATTTCGGCACCGCAGATCCTTTCTAACTCCAAATTTTCCTGCTGTCCTTTGGCGGTTTCACCAAATTTTTCTTTTGCAACTTTTTTCCCGAACACTTGCATTATGCTTTCAAACAACAAAGATGGGTTCATGGGTTTAACCAAAAACCCGTCTAATTTCGCGCCTTCTGCCTGATGTACAACTTCTTCGCGGCCGTAAGCCGTCAACATAACAATTTTAGGGATGTTTTTAAGTTTAGGATGTTTCTTAATGATCTCGGCAGCCCTGATTCCATTCATTTCCGGCATTTGCCAATCCATAATTACAAGGTCGTACGGCTGATCTGCATCGGCAGACTCTACCATTGTGATTCCTTCTGAACCATTGGAGGCCATGAACACATCCAGGGAAAAAGACTTCAGAGCATGCTCTAATACTTCCCGCGCCATCTGGTTGTCATCAACGATCAATACTTTTTTTCCTTTAAGGTCATCAGAAAGTATCAGTCGATTTCTCTTTTGCTGATCCTTCATACCAAAAACCGCAGTAAAAATAAAACTGCTTCCTTTGCCAGGTTCACTTTCAATCCAGATTTTTCCATCCATCATTTCAACTAGTTTTTTGCTGATTGTCAGCCCAAGCCCTGTCCCTCCAAATTTGCGTGAAGTGGAGGTGTCTGCCTGACCAAAAGACTGAAATAGTTTTCCAATCTGTTTCTCCGTTAACCCTATACCTGTATCAATTACTGAAAACTCCAGTTCCACTTGTTCGTTTTCAACTTTTACACAATTGATCTTTACGACAATCTCACCCTTTTCCGTAAATTTAACCGCGTTGTTAGCAAGGTTTGTCAAAATTTGCCCCAACCGGAGAGAATCACCTACTAGAGAATACGGAACATTCTTATCAACCGAAAATAGCACTTCCAGACCCTTATCCTGAGCCTTTAGTGTAACCAGTGTGGACAGGTTTTCCAGTACCTCGTCCAACTGAAAATCTATCGATTCCATATCCAGTTTGCCCGCCTCAATCTTGGAGAAATCCAGAATATCGTTTATGAGACTTAATAATGCATTGGAGGAGGATTGAATCTTCTTAACATAATTTTCTTGTTTAGCATTCAAATCGGTTTTCAATGCCAAATGGCTCATACCAATAATGGCATTCATCGGAGTACGGATCTCATGGCTCATGTTGGCAAGAAAATCGCCTTTAGCCTTATTGGCGCCTTCGGCTTTCTCCTGAGCAGCTTTCACTTCTTCCATCAACTGTTCCCGGTTAAGTAGATTGATTTTGAGTTTTGCACCTTCAATGAATTCCAGTGAAGGAACGAAATCAGGATCGGGAGAAGATTTAAAGGTTTCTATTTTTTTAAACCCATTTTTGACAGGACTTTCAGTGAACTCATCAAAGAAATTTTCAAGGTTCCCTGGTTTGAATTTATTTTCAAAATCATGAAACCCCATCACCAGGCCGTATCTTCCTTTTATATTTATGTTTAAGGCAACCGTAATGCCTGGATCCTGACCATTAAGGAGAATGGCCCGACAGAGCTCTGATGCTGCCGTTGCAATTCGGGTTGCGCCAATGGGATCGAACTTGATATCCAGGGCCAACTGCCGGATTTTATTCCGAGTTTCCACCACATCAGTGGTATCGCCAATTTTCAGAGTTCCCAGTTCAATCATTAAATATCTTCCTCGCCAATATTATTCTGCTTTAGACCTGGGTGCACCGCAGGGCGATGCAGGTTACATCATCATCATTCTTCCCAAATTTTCGAACAATGTTTATGGCAATGTTTTTGGCATCATCTCTATGGATTTCAGGATAATCGTTGATACCAAACTGGCTTTGTATTCCATCAGAATGGAAGATCAGCACATCTCCATTCTGGAGTTGCATCTGCTTCTCTTGCGGAGTGGATATACTGTATCCGATAACCCCTTCTCCAAGTAGGGCACGTGAGTCGGAATCGCCAAATTTCCTCAAGCAAATATTACCCACCCCCACATAACTCAGCTGAAGGGTTTCGAGGTTCAGGGAGCCAACGATGGCAACACATCCCCTTGAACCCCGGATAAAATCGTGCAAGCTTTTGATGAGAGGAGCGAGCTCCATTCCCATGTTGTCCTCAATATAATTACGACATTTCTGTGCTACCTCATGGGCCTCCGGGCCATGCCCAGAACCATCAATCAGGCCGATAAATACCTCCTGTCCGTTCTCATGGATAAAACCGATATCTCCGCTAACTTCTTCCAGCCCTTGCTCAATGATAAAAGAATCTATGGTATAAATTTTTCACCTAATCCATTTTCTAACCATGATTGTAGTTCCCTGATCCGGTGCAGAATCTATAAGGAATTCATCCATGATCCGTTGGGTTCCGGGAAGGCCTATCCCCAAGGTACCTCCGGTACTGAAATTATCACCAAGAGCTTTTTTTAAATCCGCAATTCCCGGACCCTTATCCTGAGCAATCACCTCGATTCCCTTCCTGGAATTTTCGTTGAGAATTTTCAGAATAATTTCTCCCTTTACTGCGTATTTGAGTATGTTTCTCGCCAGTTCGCTTACGGCAGTAGAAATCATGACCTGATCCGTTTTTGGAAAGCCAATGATTTTTGAATATTGCTTGGCCTCAAAAACGGCAAGGATGATATCCGCATCCTTTAATATAGCTATTAGTTTTTTGGGGTTGAGGGTCATCAATAAATACTTAATGAAATTAAATTGAAAGACCTGCCATTCATTCAAGCTCCTCCTCATCAAGGTGGTCCTCAATGTTTTCCCCTGCATAACCTGCTTCCTCCTGCTCTTCATCTAAGGATTCGTCCTCAAGAGGTTCTATCAATTTAGCTAGCACCTGAAAACCGTCTTCAAGAGTCAAAACCGTATGGATGTCTCCTCCAAACTCAATTCCCAGATCAACAAGTGAGGCGACAACCCCAGGCTGTAGTCCTGTTATTACTGTAGTCGCGCCCAGTAAAGCTGTCATTCGGACAATATTTTTAATAGTATTACCCAGAACTGAATCGGCGATTTCTACCTCGGAGAGATCTACTATGACTCCCTTGACGCCCGTAGCATGAACCTTTTGAAGGATGGCTTTCTGAATTCCAAGCACGGCTTCATCCGTAAGCTCAATCTGGATCGGAACGACCAGGCAACCCCGGGTAATATGCATGGAAACTTTATAGTTCGAATCGTTCATCAGTATTCTAAAAATGAAGTGATATTAAAACTTTTTAAAGCCACTTATTCCCTGCTCTTGATAGTACCCGTCTTCAACGGTTTTAATTGGAATCCGATAAATCCATAGGCTAATTTCAAGCCTTCTTTTAAAGAGGACTCCGTCAGGATATCCTTTAGTTCGATACCCAAGTTGGCCAGGCTTTGTGATACCTCAGGCGAGATGCCTGTGATTATGCAGTTACAACCCATCAACTTGGTCGCCTTCGTGATTTTAATCAGGTGATTGGCTACAGCACTGTCCACAGCTGGAACTCCCTGGATATCTATAATGATCACCCTGGCCTCGCACTCTTGAATTTTTTGCAGGACATTTTCAATCATCATTTGTGCCCGGTGCGAATCGATCGAACCAATAAGAGGGAGTAGCAGAATCTGACTCGAAACTACCAGAATAGGGGTGGACATCTCCCTCAAACTATCAAGGGTGGCTTTTAATAGATCCGCATCTCTTTTTTTCTCCGTAATATCCCGCAAAATTCCTACATAAATATTTCCTTTTGGACCCTTTATTTCACTAATCCCCAGCTCCAGGGGAAACGTGGTTCCGTTTTTTCTCAGGCCCACAAGTTCACGACCCGGAGTTCCTATGATGGCGGCAACGCCAGTCTCTAAATATTTTTTAAGGTATCCATCGTGCTGGCTGTGATCCGGTTCCGGCATCAACATTTTTATATTCTGCCTCACCATTTCCTCAGCCTTATAACCAAAAATTTTTTCGGTGGCTGGATTCACCGATTGGATAGTTCCAATCTGGTCTATGGAAATGTATCCATCCACCAGCTTTTCCAAGGTGGCCTTTAATAACTCTGCTTCTAATTTTTGTTCATCTTTTACTTTGTTCATCTATGGTCTCCAAGGAATTGTGGGGTCACAAGAATATATTCATATTAGAATTTAACGAACGATAAAATGTCACCTGCAATTCTAATGTAAACAAGTAATCAAAAAAAATGTCGAAAGCCCGCAATCCTGCAGGCATCATCAAATTCTGCCAGACCTATCATTAAACTTTTCTTTGAATAGGCGAATTGCAATCACATTTTTATAGTTCCTTAAAGCTTTTAATTTTTCAACATCTAATATATACAAATAGTAATTAGCTAGGCCTAATCTCCCGATATTGAAAAAAAGCAAAGATATTAATCTATTATGTTTCTGTAACTCTGTAAAAATTTAGAAGCTATAATTTTTAAGGAGGGAGTTTTAACGGAGCCAGTTAAGAAAATGGGTTGCTTTTCAAAACCTTCATTATCAAGATGCAAATTTATTAAGAATAAATTAGGGTGGGTTTAAAAAGTCCCGCAGTTTGAAGAAAATCTTGTAAGGTATTGAAAAGAGAGTAGCCCCAAGGGGAATCGAACCCCTGTTATTACCCCTTCGGGGCATGAAGCCATAAGGTTAAGTATTACACCGGCGTGAGAGGCCGGCGTCTTAGAGATTTGTATTTAGAGAACGAACTATGAAGGTAATAAATTTTAAACCCCTCGGGTTTTGGATGGAGAGGATTTCGTTTTTAGGGTAGCTAAGGGTTTTTCCCGGTTTTTATAGGGTCGGCACCATCAGGGAAAAGTACTGCGTCTCCCTGCTAAGGGAGGCCGACGGTCTTTTTTTGCAAGGCAACGAGTTCTTTAATGCCCTTGTCGGCAAGTTTGAGCATGGCGTCCATTTGTTTATCGTCGAAAGGCACTTGCTCTGCGGTCCCCTGGATTTCCACGTAGCCACCAGAGCCGGTTTTGACCACATTGAGGTCAACATCTGCGTTGGAGTCTTCTGTATATTCCAGATCGAGCAATTTTTTTCCATCCACAATACCGACACTGATAGCCGCAACGTAATCTATGATGGGTAGCTCATCGATCAACTTTTCTTTTTTCAATTTTTTTAGTGCGAGTGCTGCTGCCATGAATGCGCCGGTTATGGATGCACATCGTGTTCCACCATCTGCCTGTATAACATCGCAGTCCAACCAGATGGTTCGTTCTCCCAGCTTTTTTAGGTCGATCACCGTTCGAAGGGAACGGCCGATCAGTCTTTGAATTTCCTGGGTTCTTCCCGACAGTTTGCCGCGTGAGGCTTCGCGTTGTGTGCGGCGGTTTGTGGAAGAGGGCAGCATGGAATATTCTGCCGTCACCCAGCCACTTTCTTTTCCTCTAAGGAATGATGGAACTTTTTCTTCAACGGTTGCCGAACAGATGACTTTTGTGTTCCCCATTTGCATGAGAACCGACCCTGCCGGGTGCATGATATAGTTTTTAGTTACTTTGATTTTTCTGCATTCATTTAAGGCACGATCCTCACGCATTGGGCTTCCTTCGCTAATGGGTTACATTCAAAAAAGAGACTAAATTAACAGGTAACTCAACGTTTTTCAACTTGTCATAATAAAAGCAGGGGAGTGAGTTGTTTAAACCTGATTAGAGGGGCTTGGGTTGTAACTTATTCAATTATTTGGTAGTATCTATCCATTCCGACATTTTTAGATTCTAGTTTTCTAATCAATTTTGCTTGAGCTTTTTTATGGACTCGTATTTTGAAAAAGGCGTGTGTCTGAAAGGCACTCTCTGGGTTAAAGGGGCTGTGCATTTCGATGGTGATTTTGAGGGAGAGATCTATTCTTCCAGCCATTTTGTGGTGGGCAAGGCCGGCAAAATTTTAGGAAACATCAAAACCCATAATGTAACTAACAAGGGATCCATTCAAGGGAACCTGTTTGCTGAAAACAAGGTTGCCTTGATGAATGACAGTCGCCTGGCGGGAGATATTTCTACCTATCATTTGATAATTGATGAAGGGTCGAATTTTGAGGGACGTTGTAAGATGATTGATGCGCCCCCCAAAACCATTAAGGAAGAAATTGAAACGCTCGAACCACCTCTACCCGCCACCCCTAAGACCTCAAAAGCTTCAAAACCAACAAAATCCGCCCCTGCTAAGGTTTCCAGCAAATTATCGAAAAAGAATATGGCTATTGCTGCTGCAGTATTGTTGGTTGCCTGGGGAATATGGTTCTCTCCAAATGTAACGGAAGACGATCTCGGGGTGTTGGTGGATAAGGGCTACGAACTGGCTGCCGAGAATAAATATTCAGATGCCGAAAATATCTTTAAGAAAGCGCTGAATATTTCGCGCTCAAATCCCAAGGTGTATGCAGGACTTGGAGATATGTATTTTGGAAGCCAGAGATATAACGAGGCACTGGTGCAATTTGAACGGGCTATTGAATTGAATCAATCCAACGGTGAATACCGCATCAAGAAAGCCAAAATATATTCCGCAAAAGGGCAGCTGAATGAAGCGGTCGATTCCTATAAACAGGCGATTGAAATTGATCCGAATAATAGCGATGCTTTTTTTCAATTAGCAATGCTCTACAAGGAGCAGGGCAAAGTCGATAAATTTCGCGAATCTATTAAATTAAGTGCGCAAATGGATGAAGGTTCTTACAAGCCTCACGAAGCTCTGAGCCAGCTATATGCGGAAGAAAAAAAATATGATCCGGCAATCCTGGAAATTCGTAAGGCCATCGAATTAAAGAAAGATGAGCCTGGCCTTCACCTCACTCTGGGCAAGCTATTACTGGAATTGGATAAAGAGGATGAAGCCGTAAAAGCATTTAAGGGCGCGGCTGATTTGTTTCCTGAAAATTTCTCTGCGCAAATCAGGCTGGCAGATTGGTATTTTGTCAAAGGTATGTTGTCTGAATCGTTTGAAAACTATAAGGCTGCAGAAGCCATTGACCCTAAGAGCTCGACAGTGCAATCGAAACTTGGACAAATTTATTTAGATAAAAAACAGAATACAAAAGCTCGTGGGGCATTTGAAAAAGCCATCAAGTTTAATCCGAATGATGCAGTAAGCCACTACCAACTAGGAAAATTGGTTGCAACTGAGGGGAAATGGGATAGGGCTCAATCGTTACTTTCAAATGCAGTTTCTTTAGATACAAATCATGCACCCGCTTATTTTGAATTGGGCAAAGTTTTGCTCGCAAAAGGAAAGGTGAATTTATCGCTGAATCAATTCAACAAAGCTCTGGAATTGGCTCCTAAAAATCCAGGATACATCATGGGCCTGGCATCTGCTTTGGTAGAAAAAAAGGAATTGGATAAGGCGCTGGAGATGCTTTTGGCCGTTTCAAACAAAGACCCCAAAAATCCAGACCTTCTTTACGCGGTTTGTAATGTTTATACTAAGAAAGGCTACTTTACTGCTGCAACCGGTTATTGTGAAAAGATGTTAAAGATAAAACCGGGAACCTATAAGGCAATGAACCGGCTTGCATGGCTCTATGCAAAAAAACAAACCAAACTGGCGAAGGCGCTGGATCTATCCAATCAAACATTGAGAGCCTTTCCAAAACGTCCTGAGTACATAGATACGTTATCTGAAATTTATTATGTACAGGGAAAAACGGATGAGGCCATAGCGAAAATAAAAGAAGCACTAAAATTGGTTCCCAACGATGCTTACTACAAGCAGCAGTTGTGGAAGTTTAAGAATGTTAAGCCTAAACCCCCCGCCTGATTTTAGATCAGACCAAACCCCTTTAGTGAAATATATAAAAAATAAGTAGACAGTAAAACTACACCGCTCTTCTTTTCCAAAGAAAATTTCCCCAGCACGTTCAATAAAAAAAGCAGGCAGGTGATTCCAGTTGCTATGATCAGGTCTGGATGAATTGGTTCGTTTATGTTCAGAGGATGTATTAATGATGTAATGCCCAGGACCATCAGGATATTAAAAATATTGCTCCCAAAAATATTGCCAATTGCCATTTCGCCATGTCCTCTCCTGGCTGCCATAATGGAAGAGACAATTTCAGGTAAACTAGTCCCTATCGCAACTATAGTGATTCCAATAAACCATTCGCTGATACCTAAGCTTCTTGCAATGGAAACTCCACCAGACACAAGAAATTTTGCCCCTCCGACCAAACCAATGAGGCCAACCAAGATTAATAGAAATTGAAATGCGGGGCCCTTGACCACAAATAATCGTACTTCTTCTTCTGGTTCCGTAGAGAAGTCTTCTTTATGCCTGAAAGATCTCCAAACATATAAGGCAAGAAGACCTACCATTAGGACTCCTTCAATACGATGGATTTTTAGATCCCATGCCAGGAATAAAATTAATAGAGCAGCCAGAAGAAAGGGAGGGTATTCACGCTTAAATCTGGAGGGGGTAATCGCTATTGGGGCGATGAGGGCAGTAAGGCCGAGAACCAGTCCTATGTTCGCGATATTGCTGCCTATTACATTACCCATTGCAAGCTCTGGAGCAGCGTCTAAAGCTGCAAGGATAGCAACTGCCAACTCGGGGGCGGAGGTTCCGAACGCTATTACTGTAGCACCAATTACAAACGGACTAATTTTTAAGTAGCGGGCAAGACGCGCACTTCCCGTCACCAAAAAGTCGCCTCCATAATAGAGCAGAGTCAGTCCTGCTACGATTTTTACTAAGTCCAACAAAGTTTATTAATCTCTAGAGAATGAAAGCAAATACAGGGGGGCATCATAAAATCAGTAACGTCATAATAATTTGAAAAGAATGGAGCCTATTGCTTGATGATTGATTTGGGGTAACCCGCTCGGGCCAGTTTTTCCTGGGTTATTTTTGCTTTCTCTTTGTTTGGAAAAACACCCAGTTGTACAAGATAGTTCTTGGTGTTGCCTCGCGTTACAACATGAATCAAGGGAGAAAACCCTTTTGCCTGCAGCTTTCTCATTGATGTTTCAGCATTTTTCTTTTGAGAGAAAGCTCCTGTCTGTACAAAAAACCGGGTGTTGGTTTTTGCAGGGGTTGTTAGAGTTCTTTTTGCAACAGGTTTGGAAACTTTACTAGGTTTTTCTATTTTTTTCTGGGATTTAGCAGTTATTTTTGGCTTCCTGGTGGGCGCGGGTTTTTTTGCAGGTGTTATTTTCGCTGGCTCAACAAAATTTTGGGGAGCTTTCACTTTTTGGAAAGGAATGTGAGAGCTTCCATCTTCTACGATGGGCACTTGTTTTGCTAATTTTGCTTCTGCAGAATCGATCGCTGCATTAGTGGGTGCAGTTGATTCTTCATCAGGTATTACCACTGGTGCGGACTGACTGTTAATTTGAAGATACACCAGAGCCAGTAGCCCCAAACCAAACATGGAGATGGAGAACACTCGTGAGTTTTTTGAACGAATTTTCTTTTCTGCTTCCATTTCCGCTTCGATCTCGGCATCTTCAATTAGATCGTTGATGTGTTTTTTATACTTTTTAGTATCGCGGTGTTCGATTTCAGGAAGAGATAAGTTTTCTTCGGTATCCATCATGATGAGCTTGCCCCGGGTTATTTGGGTTTAAAATTCGTTGTTTTAAATTTAAAGATGTTAGGATATGATCCTCATGCAACTTGCGATAATTCTATCCGTACCAATAAGAAATATATCTAATAACCCCTTAAATGTCAATAGGATATGGCGGAAATTGACCTGACAGTAGATCTTGGAAAACTGGTTCTGGACAATCCGGTGATTGCCGCCTCAGGCACTTTTGGATATGGACTGGAGTACACCGATTTTTTGGACCTGAACGATCTGGGAGGTTTTTCTACCAAAGGACTTTCATTAAAACCAAAAGTAGGCAATCCGGTTCCCAGAGTTATTGAAACAGCGTCTGGCATGCTCAATGCAATTGGGCTGGAAAATATCGGGTTGGATGCTTTTTTGTCCGACAAGCTTCCACTACTAAAAAATTATAAAACGCAAATCATTGTAAATTTTTTTGGCGATACGATTCAGCAATATGAAGAAATGGCCTCAGCATTATCTAAAGAAGAACGGATAGATGCTTTGGAAATGAATGTTTCCTGTCCCAACGTAGAAAAGGGTGGATTGCAGTTCAGTTCAGACCCGGTAATCTTGCGACAAGTGGTGGACGCCGTTCGTAATGTTACCGACAAATTCCTGATGGTTAAACTGTCTCCGAATGTGACGGATATCACCACAATAGCCAAGGCTGCGGAGGATGCAGGGGCGGATGCCCTGGCGGTTTGTAATACTTTCGTTGGTATGAAAGTAAATCTCGAAACGGGCAAACCTTATCTGGCGAATCGAACAGGGGGACTTTCAGGGCCGGCGATCAAACCATTGGCCCTTAACCTGGTCTACGAAACGGTCCGGTCTGTAAAAATTCCTGTTATCGGGATAGGTGGAATATCTAACAGCGATGATGCCATTGAGTTTTTAATGGCTGGAGCAAAAGCTGTGCAGATTGGTACCGCAAACTTTATTGATCCTACTGCAACCGTGAAGGTAGTGGAGGGGATTCGCGATTGGTGTCGACAAAATAAGATTTCAAGACTAGCAGATATAAAAACTCTGGAGTGACCCGAATTTAATTTTGGTATGTCCTTGGCACCCGTTTCCCAACATTACATAATAGTTCGTAAGGAATTGTGTGTGCTTTGTGGGCCAACTCTTCTACTTGAATTACTTCTTCTCCCTGACTGCCAAAAATAACCACCTCGTCTTCCATTTGAACATCAGGGATTTCAGTGACATCAATTAACGTCATGTCCATGCAAATAGTCCCAACCTGAGGGGCTCGTTTGCCTCTAATCAATACTTCCATGTTATTGGATAGTCTGCGAGGAAGTCCATCAGCATAACCTATTGGTAGAGTGGCAATGAGACTTTCTTTATTTGTGAAATATTTTCTGGAATAACTGAGAGCTTGCCCCTTTTGCACCGACTTTAAAAGTATGACTCTGCTTTTCCACTGCATGACCGGTTCAAAATTTTTGAGGTTTTCTTTTTGGCACATTTCCGGCACCATCGGAATTAAAATGGGTGAGGGCAAGGCTCCATATAAAATAAGCCCTGGCCTTACCATTTTGGATCGGCTTTCTGGAAACCGGAATAGAGCAGAGGTGTTTGCTAAATGAGTAAGAGGGGGGATGACCCCAGTTTTTTGTAATTTAACGAGCGCTTTCTGGAAAAGTTCCATTTGATGGTTGGTTATAGATAAATCTTCATCATCGGCGGATGAAAAGTGAGTTGATAAAGCCTCTATTTTCAGGTTTGGAAGTTTGCAAATTTTTTCAGTCAGGGCTAACAGGTTTTCAGGGAGAACTCCCAATCGGTTCATACCTGTGTCTACTTTAATATGAATATTAACCGTCTTGCCCTGTTTCTCCGCCTCCTTGGAAAGTGCCTCGGCCAATTGGGAGGTGCAAAGGATGGTCGAAAGATTGTGGTGAACCAAGTCTGCTACTTCATCTGGGAAAATGCTTCCAAGAATTAGAATGGGGTCTTTGACACCATTTTTTCTTAGTTCAATTCCTTCTTCAATTACTCCTGCGCCAAGATAATCAATCCCTGATTCGACGGCGGCTTTTGCGCAGGGAATAGCCCCATGACCGTAGGCATCGGCTTTGATGACTGCCATGATACCTGTATCTGAACCTAAAATAGCTTTCAGGTTCTGAAGGTTATGTTTAAAGGCCTTCAAATTTATTTCAGCGCGCGTTGCTCGGTGATGAGCCATAGATAAACTTAGTGTGGGAGATTTTTTATTCTCTTCGGGTTCTTCCGGTATTGGAGAGCCGACCGCTCTTTTTTACTGGTGGACCTGCGGTGCGGATAGCCCGGCAGCACATATTGTCATCGTCTTTGGCTTTTTTGCGGACCTGGTACGCACGATCGCTATAAAAATTATATGCCATTGCATTGATTCCCGCTTCTTCCTCGCACCAGTAGTTAGACCCGCAACCCTCGGGGAATTTGTAATCGATATGAACGATGTCTCCATTGAAGTCCGAATTTTTACTTTCATGGTCGTAAAGGTTTCTACATTCCTGGCTTTTTGGCAAGCGCCAGTCTTCATGGCCTGCATATTTTTGCTCATTTAACCATGCGATATAATTGTGGGCACCTTTCCAGGCGCACCATTTCTTACGCATCTGAAAGCTGTCTTCTTTGGCCCACATCAGATTGTAGCGAGTATCTGAGATGGTGCCGTCTTCGTTGTCTTTAAAGCGTTCCTCGTCTGTCATGATTCTTATAAATTCTTTGGAATGATGTAGTATAATTTGCGATCCCCGAAAGGGAACGCTCTATAATAATATCAGGATATGGCAGGGGCAAAGGTTTTTTATTAATTTTTTCCGGATTGGACCGGATTTGTAGGGATGAGATTGTTATGGCAAAAATTGAAATTCAAAGTTTTTTTTATGATTTGCTACATTGCAAAAACAAAATACTAGCCGCTTTTGATAAGTGGGACAAAAAATATGATGAGGATGAACGAGGAGCACTTGTTGCTGGAGTTCGGGAATGTGAAGATGCAGAACTCATAAACCTTTTGATGAATATCCAGAAACTTGCGACGGGATACGAACAAATAAAAGAGCTGATGGATAAAGCCGAGCAAGACGAGGTCGATGCCGCTATGGAAGACGACGATCCAGAAGATGAGGAATTTTAAGTTCCGATGAGTATGATGCTAGGGGTGAGAAAAAATCATATATTAAAGAGGTGTTAATACTGTATCGATACAATAGAGTCAGATTTTTCTTTCTGCAACAGGAAGGTCGATATGGCAAATGCTTCCAAACCCAGGTGAACTTTCAAAACCTATTTTTCCATCCATCAATTCAACAAATTGTTTGGATATAGTCAATCCAATACCGGTGCCTTCAATAAGTTTATTCCCTGCATTTAAACGCTCAAAGGGGTTGAATATTTTATCCTTCTCATCTTTAGAGACTCCATGCCCTGTGTCTTTTATTCCTAACCGGATCTTGCCATTCTCCAGTATTTCATAGGAAATAGTGACAGAGCCATTGGGCTTATTATATTTGATGGCATTTGAGATAACATTAAAAACAATTTGTTTGAACCGTTGCGGGTCAACTTTAATGAAACAACTCCCCTCTGGAATTTTTAGATGATCAATAGATATGCCCTGCGCAGTTGTCAAAGGTTGGGAAATAGAAATCACATTATCTACAATGGGAATCATGTCTACTACTTCAAGGGACAACTTTATATTCCCATTTTCTATCCTTGAAAGATCTAGGACTTCATTAATGAGTTCCAGAAGATGGGTTCCCGCCGAAAACAGTTTGTCTACGCTGTCCTTTTGGTCATCGGTCAGGGGATTTTTTTTGTCCCTTTGCAATACTTGAGCGAATCCTAAAATGGCGTTCATGGGAGTGCGCAGTTCATGGCTAACCCTTCCCAGAAATTCTGACTTAGCCTCATTGGCTTTTTGAGCAATCTCTTTGGCAATTTGCAACTCCTTGGTTCGTTCTATTATTTTCATTTCCAATTTGCTATGAGCCTCCCCTAATTCGGTCTCCGCCTGCTTGGCCCTTTTTTCCAGTTCCTGAATCTGCATTCCGGCGCGGATAGATCGAATCAGGTTTTCAGAGGAAAGGTTGTTTTTTGGTAGATAATCCACCGCGCCGTATTTCATAGCATTCACCGCAAGTTGTTCATCCCCTACACCTGTTAACAATATAACGGGGGCATTATCATCGATTGTGATGATATCTCGTAATAATTGAAGTCCGTCCGTGTCGGGTAGCATGTAGTCGATGAGGACACAATCGAAGGAGCCATTTTGAAAAGATTCCAGGCCCAGATTGCCGTTGTAGGCTTCCTTCAAGTGAAATGAAATATTCGCATCTTTCAGAAAACGGCGAATGACCAGGCGATCTATTTCATTGTCATCAATCAGCAATAGCTGGTAGGATTTTTCCATTATATTAAAAAATAATTTATAACCGTGTTGATTCCATTAATTTATCAGCTTGAGGGGGCAATAGACCCAGATAGCCATTATTTCTTTCTATGAACTCCAATACTGAAAAAGCTTTCCCATTTATTATTTCCGGTTTTGTGAAAATCTGGCGCAGGTCAGCATTAGGCTCTCCGTTAATGTCACTTGAAAACTCTATGTTCAAATTTGACATAAAAAAATCTACTGAGTCTTCTATGGATTCTACTCGTATCGCTATATGGTGAAGATTGCGGTCACCAAATTCATCTACCCATTCTTTTATTAAACTTCCCTCTCCTTTTTCTCCATCATAAGATTGATCTATAAAAACCAGGGGCAGGCCTCTTAAGGAATAAATATTTCCCCACCAGTTATTGAACTCCAAAGTGTCCTCATAACCATATCCTATACATTTCAAGTCTTCAGCTTTGATTTCTACGTCATGGGTTCTAAAGGTGATGTGGTCTATCATCTGAAACCAACCCAGACCTGCTTGTTTGATATGCTCCACAACTTTAAAAGCAGATTTATTCGAGTTTAGGTAGGTTTTGCAAAATCTCTGAATATACTTTTTGCTGTCCATTACCATTCCTCATTATTTGTCTTCTTTAATAATTTAGTCCAAATCTAAAAACTCGCAAGCGATGTGGATGAATAGGGAATATATTATAGAGGCGAGGACATTCCGGTGATTTTTATGGAAAAAAGAATCCACTCAATTCTGGTAATTGGACTCGGTAAAGTTGGGGCACTTGTGGCTACGGTCCTGCATGAAAATGGATATGCAGTAACCGGGTTAGCTAAACAGGTAAATAAGACTCTTCCATTCAAATTTATTCAAGCCGATAGCTCTGACAAAAATCAACTCAATGAATTCATCAAAAAACACGATGCAGTTGTCAGCTGTCTTCCCTATCAATTGAATCTAAATGTTGCCCAGACCGCTCATGCGCTGGGCATTCATTATTTTGATTTGACCGAAGATGTTCATACAACACAACAGGTTTTGGAGCTTTCAAAAACTTCTAAGGGCCTTATGGCCCCTCAATGTGGTCTTGCCCCGGGGTTTATAAGTATTGTTGGCTCCGACCTCACAAAAGGCATGGACAAATTGCGAAGCATAGAACTACGAGTGGGAGCCTTACCTCAACATCCGCGTGGACTTTTGGGCTATGCCTTTAATTGGTCGCCCGACGGGGTGGTAAATGAATATTTAAATGATTGCGATGTCATTCAAGGTGGACAACGTGCCCGCGTTCCCGCAATGGAAAACCTCGAAACTATTGTCATTGACGGAGTTCAACTAGAAGCATTTACCACCTCAGGTGGGCTGGGCACGATGTGCGAAACTTTCGATGGGAAAGTATCTGACTTGAACTATAAAACCATTCGTTATCCTGGTCACTGTGACCTGATGCGTTTCTTTTTTAATGAGCTTCATTTGAGGGATCAACGTGAATTGTCCGGAGAAATTCTGGTCAATGCAAAACCGCCGGTAAAAGCCGATGTGGTTTATGTCCATGCCGCTATTGAAGGTTGGAGAAATGAAAAACTCGAACGCCGGGAATTCGTGCGGAGTTATTTCCCCAAAGAAATAGCAGGGCAAGAATGGAATTCGATTTCCTGGACCACTGCCGGGTCAATTTGCGCAGTAATTGAAATGGTTGCCAATGGCGACCTTCCCGATAAAGGGTTTCTCAAGCAGGAATCCATTCCACTTGAAAA
>CAZECX010000011.1:0-40866 GCA_964510965.1 uncultured Nitrospina sp.
TTCCTGTTGCAACAGTGAGCATTGGGAAATGGGGAGCAAAAAACGCAGGTCTGCTTTCGGTTCAGATTCTGGCACTGGCGGATGAAAAACTTGCCAGTCAACTGGTAAAATACCGAAAACAACAGGCCAAAATTATTGAGCAAAAAAGTAAAAAATTGAAAACTCCTCATGCCGCAAATTTTAAAGGTTGATTCTTCCGATCCCAATTCCTGGGAAAACGTAATTGCGAAGACCCAAAAGATCTTAAAGGGTGGAGGGGTAATTGCATTTCCTACCGACACATTTTATGGGTTGGGTGCCGACCCTTGCAATCAAATTTCTGTTGATAAAATTTATGAAATAAAAGGCCGCGACTCGAAAAAGCCGCTCCTTCTCCTCATTGACTCGCTTGCAAAATTAGACAAACTTGTGCAAGATCCCTCAGATGCCAGCAAGAAGCTCATAGAAACCTTTTGGCCTGGCCCATTAACAATGCTTTTTAAACCAAAATCCTCCATTCCAAAATACATCACAAAAGAACTAATAGGGATAAGACAGCCGGGGAACCCCATAACTAGAAAATTACTATCCAATCTGAATCATCCCCTTACAGCACCGAGTGCAAATGGAAAGGGCGAAGCCCCAGCCACCACTGCCGAACAAGTGAGGGATCGACTCGGAAATAAAGTGGATCTCATTCTGGATGCAGGAATCTGTAAGGGAGGAGAACCTTCTACACTGGTGGATACCACTCAAACCCCTGTCCGACTGATTCGAACTGGAGCTATAAGCTTTCAAAGTATTCAAGAAGCTCTAAACGGAGCTCTTCAATCCCAGGAGTCCTTATGATTTTTGGAACGGGGCTGGACATTATTGAAATAGAGAGAATTAAGAATTCCATAGAAAAATATTCTCCAAAATTTGAACAAAGAGTTTTCACTTCTAGTGAGATAAGTTATTGCCAATCCCAGGGAGACCCGGCAAAACATTTTGCGGCACGTTTTGCTGTAAAAGAAGCAGTTTCAAAATGTCTGGGTACCGGGATCACGGGAACTTTGGGTTTTCAAGATATGGAAGTAATTAACGAAGATTCCGGAAAGCCTATTTTAAAAATGATTGGCAAAGGTAATGATCTATTTCAAAAACTCAAACTCAAAACCATCCACATCTCAATTTCTCACGACCGCACCCACGCAATAGCTCATGCCATTGCAGAACAATAAACCAACCGAGGAGCCTTGAGATCCATCCGGCATTTTCTAGAATACATTCTGGTCTATTTGCTCATACTAATGGTGAGGCCTCTCTCACAAAACGCAGTAGTTGTTCTTGGAAGAAGCCTAGGGGCTCTAGTTTTCCGTTTTTCCAAAAGAAGAAAGAAGTCCGCTCTGACAAACTTGAACATCATGTTTTCCGACAACAAATCCTCAGACGAAAAAATTCAAATTATAAAAGATTCATTCCAAACCCTTGCAGTTTCAGCTTTGCAATCTATCTGGGTCACTGGCAATACTGAGAAAAGGATTCACCAGTTAATAGAGGGAGAGCCAAAAGGGCTGGATACTCTAAAACAGTGTCTTGATAAAAAAAAGGGGATTTTTTTTCTAACTGCGCATTACGGCAATTGGGAGGTTATGGGTTTGCACCACGGTTTAATGGGAGTTTGCCCCTTATCTTCTATTGTGCGAAAACTTGACAACCCTTATTTAGATAAATTCGTTACCAAAATGAGAACCGCGACCGGAAACCAAATTTTTTACCGGGATGATTCTCTTTTAAAAATTGTTCGAGAACTAAAAAACAACAACAGTGTAGCCGTAATGATGGATCAGAACACGGCGCGAGGTGGCATTTTTGTCGACTTTTTTGGATTGAAAGCTTCTACTCCGCGGGCCGTAGCACAACTCAGTTATCGTATGGGAACTCCCATTCTGCCTCTCTTTTCCTATCCCACCCAAAAAGGAACTTATAAGATTGAATACGGGCCTCAACTCCTGTTCGAAAAGTCAGGAAACAAAGATCAAGATATCCTTGATTGGACTCAGAAAATGGAAACATATATAGAGTCTGTGATCCGCAAAAACCCGACGCCCTGGATGTGTGGACATCGACGCTGGAAAACACGGCCACCCGAAGAAGAAGGCACTCGAGTTTATTGAGCCATGAAATGCCCTGCCTGCGAAAACGAACTTACCGAGCATAAGGTTTCGGGTGTTCATGTCAATGTTTGTCGCGACTCGTGTGGAGGATTCTGGTTTCATCTTTCACAGGTAAAAAAGATTGAGCGGCTTAGGCCAGGTGCGGGGTCTGAACTTCTTCATTTTGAAAAAGCAGAGGGAGTAAAAATTTATCGCGGCGCGGAACACCCCTGTCCCCAATGTCAAACGACACTTTTGTATCGCCATTTTTTTAGCAAAAAATACGACACAGAAGTAAATCAATGTTCCAAATGCAGCGGATTTTGGATTGATGCGGGGGGCCTTATCGACTTAATGAAAACATCACAAAAAGAAGAATTGCTCAAAAAATATTTCGCGGCCATAATTAACGAAAAAATTTCAGGTATGAACTTAGCCAACCATGATTTAGCCGAGGCAGCTAATAAAATAATCACAATTTTCCGTTTTTTAATTCCAATTTAAAAATCTACATAAAATTTATTCAAACTTTCATTTTTGAACCTGGCAAAACACAATTTCTGGGGAATACAATAATCTGGTAGGCCCTTTTGAACCTAACAGTAAGTATTTTTTCAAAACAGCCCTTCATCTAATAAGGTAAGATGGTATAATCCTGCCTATTTGGTTATTTGGATTTTTCCATTTTTCAGCAATTCATAACCATCAAAAACTATAAAATTCCTAGCACCAATCCATCGCAAGACTTGCGCAGTACCTATTAAGAAAGGAACAAATGACCAAAGGAAAGAATAATATTAAAGTAATAATTCTTGGTGCAGGTATTACAGGTTTATCGGCCGGTATCCGTTTTTTAGAAGCTGGGTGTGATGTTTGTCTTATTGAAAAATCCAAGCAGGTTGGTGGGCTAGCCAAAACCGTTATTCGTGGCAATTACCTTTTGGATCTGGGCCCTCATCACCTCTACAGTAAAAATGAAGATACTCTGAACGAAATGCTGAACCTTTTTGAAAGGGATGAACTCGTCCCTCTTTCTCTTCATGCAAAAATACTCTTTTATGACCGCTTTTTAGATTATCCCCTTACTGCCAGAAGCGTAATATCACAAATGGGTTTAAAACACGCATTTTGGGGGTCGCTGAGCTATATCTTAATGGGTATTAGGAATTTGTTAGGATTGAGGTTTAAAGAAGATAATTTTCAAGGGTGGGCCAGAAACAACTTTGGCGATTACATGTATAAAATATTTTTCAAGCCTTATACAGAACAGTTCTGGGGTGTTCCCTGTGAAGAATTATCTACAGACTGTGTACCACAAGTCACCAAAACATCTTTTATGAAAACTTTGAAGAGGGTTATTTTTGAAAAATATGCAAACGAAAGTCTTGCAATCGAAGAAGTCGATGTTGGATACGAAAAATCTGTGAACTATTATCCAGCACAAGGGTTTGGTGCTGTTGCAGAAAAACTAAAAGGTTCTTTTTTGTCCAAGGGTGGGGTACTTAGGCTCAATTGCGATATTTCAGAACTAGTTAAAAACAAAAATAACACTTACACTCTACATTATAGTAGTGGAGAGGAATCATTCCAAGATGAAGCGTTTTTTGTAGTGTCTTCAATTCCAATTTCCAGTCTTTTCCAAATTCTGAAACCATCCCCTTCAGAGCTTGTACAAAAAAGCGCAGAAAGCTTGAAATATTTATCGACAGTAATTTTATATATTGTGATCCATGATCGAGATATTTTGGATTGTGGATTTCTTTATATGCCAGATCGACCTTACAACCGGATAAGCAACTCCAATCGATTTCACCCAAACCTATGCCCCGAAGGAGAAAATATGCTGGCGTGTGAAATTACTTGCTCTTTTAATGATGAAACCTGGAACAGTAGCGATGAAGATTTATTCGAAAAATGCATTACCCACCTTGATTCAGACAATTTAGTTTACCGAAAAGAGGTTAAACAGTTCTTTACTATTAGAGTTAAAAACGCTTACCCATTTTACCGTGTAGGATACAGAGAAGACCTAGACGCTGTATATAAATACTTCGAGGATATGCCAAATTTTTATCTTGCAGGACGCGTAGGAGCTTTTAAGTATATGGCTATCGATGAATGCATGGAAGATGCAGCTAACCTAGTGGATCGGTTAAAAAGTGAAGGATCAATTAATGATGCATAGTTCCCTTTTATTCCTTCTAAGATTTCATGCGCCTGAAGATAAGGTGCACACCATACTTTAATTGATACTGGGAAGGAAAATTTTTCATAGGCAGTGGCCCTCCTATTTTGCCTAGAAAATTTTGAGTACATTGAGACTTGCAAATCAACTCATAGTCTAAAGCTTGAACCTCCGCAATCAACTCGTTGATATTTAAAAAACGCGAACGAACTTTTTTCCCATAGAAATTTTGAGTCGTGACAAAGGTTGGAATATTTCCCGCTGGAATGTCTTCAAGAATTAAAAGTTGCGGTCGATAACTAACGAATTCAGACAATAAGCCCTTCCAATCAGGAATGTACTGAATGGAACTTCCAGCATGTACAATATCGACTGGTTTTAATAGCTCTGGCAATTTTTCGTGAAAATGAAGCTTGGAAAATTCCCCAAATGTTTTTTCGGCTAGATTACATATTGTTTTTACTTCAACGATGTGAAACTCGACTCTATCTGGATCTAAAACTGAAGAGATTAAAGGAAAATAACTCGCCGCCATGCCTCCCCCAAAATCTACAACGCGCAAATCATCTTCAGTCGAAGAAAGAAGAACTCCCCCCGCCAAAGATAAAATGAAATCTTGAGTGGAGGAAGCTAAAGAAACGTTTTCTCCTGAACGATAGGCAGCAAGTGCATTGTTGGCTTGACTGCTTACTTTATTGATCCAAATCTTTTCTTCGAGGACATCGTCATCCTGAGGAGCATCTTCCCAAGAACTATAAACGCCATCCCAAACCTTTAGGACTCCTAAATAAACTAAAAATTCTATTAAGGGGGATAAATACGAAGAAATCCTAGACGTGAATATTATCTCTATTAATCTATGCATTAAATTTTGAAAATTATTTTTAACACCATTTATCCAATTTTTTAATATCCATATATTGATTTATTTTTCACACAATATTCTATACTTTTCTTAGTCGAAGCAGATTTATTGTCTCAACAATATTCTCTTTAATATTCCCTGTTAGCTCAAACCCTGTTTTAAGGATTTTTTGGCTGGACACCTCGTAAGACAGTTGATTCATAATTTCAGAGTCGACATAGTCAATGTCAATATTCGGAATGAATTCACCAATGGTTTCTACAATTGAATTAACAGTCAAATTGCTTGTGAGTACATTGTAGACTTCTCCATCATATAGTTTAGATTTCATAAAATAAGTAATTGCCCTAATGGCATCGGATAACGCAAGATAAGGTCGCTTCTGATTTTTTGCTGTTGACCATACAGTGAGAGGTTGACCGATAACCGCTTGCCAACAAAACTTATTTATAGCTGTGTGAAATCTCATACCAGGAGAGGTTCCACAAATTGTTCCAAAACGAAAAATGACAAACCGAAGTTTTTCTTCCGAACTTAACGAGCGAAGATAGTCTTCTTCTCTTAGTTTTGTCTCAGCATATGGGCTTTGGGGTTTTAAATCGTCGGAGGAACAATCTTCATCCACAATCTTTTTTTGAGTCCCATAAACGCTGGTCGAAGAAATATGAATCATTGGACAACCTACTTCCCTGCAGGCATCCGCAACTTTGACCGTTCCTTCATAGTTAACGTTTTCAACCTGATCTCGATTTTTAAAACTACCCGCCGCATCGGTTATGGCTGCCAGGTGAAGAACCGCATCCGCACCTTCAAAAACAGGCCTCAATTCTGTCTCGAGAATATTTGCTTCATAAAACCTATAACTCCCCTTATCTGGCATATCAAAAAGGGATGTATATCGTTGTGTAAGAAGGTTATCAATCATGATTATTTCCGATTCGGGAAAAACCTCAGGTAATACCCTCACAACTTTGGAACCAATATGTCCCAGTGCACCTGTAATTACAATTTTCAAAGTTTTACCTTAAATACTTATCAAGACACTTTTCATAATATGCTTTAGTCTGGGCAAAACCATTTTCCATGTTAACTCCTGGCATCCAATTTAATATGTCTTTTATTTTTTTATTAGAAAGAATAGCATCACCAACATCAACAGATTTAGCTCTGGCTGGCCAATCCACAAAAACAACTTTTCCTTTACCTATATTCTTCACTGTTGCCTCGGCAACTTCTGCCACGCTAAAATGTTCGTCACCAACCGCAAAGAAAACCTCGCCTGTAGATTTTTCAGATTGAGCGGCTAGCACCATGGCAGAAACGGCATCATCTACATACAGTACATTTCTTATCTGCTTCCCGTCGCCATAAACTGTTATATTCTTGTCTTGTAGAGCAAGACCGACAAAGAAATTATTAAAAGTGAACTCTGGGCTGTGTATAGACGCCCTCGGCCCAAACACATTGGATAACCGTATTACCGTTGAGCGTATGTTAAAAGCTTTGGAGTAGATCAGGGTATATTTTTCGGAGACGCTTTTATTAGCCGAATAAATATCAGTAGGAAATTCGGGGTGTTTTTCATCTGCTGGCTGATAAGACAGTTTTCCTAATTGAGTACTAGTTCCCAGATGAACAAATTTTGCATTTGAGTTGAACCTTCGCACAGCCTCTAATAGGTTAATTACACCTTTGCTGTTTACATCGGAATCTATCCATGGTTCACGCATAGAAAAAGCGTGCGATGTGGAAGAAGCACAACTGAAAATAATATCTTTACCGGGAACCACCTGCGACACCTGATCAAAGTCAAGAATGTTATGGTAGGAAAGTTGAACGAGCTCAGAAATACCTTCAATATTGTAAAGATTGCCACCTGACCTTGGATCTAAACAATCAAAAATAGTTACCTCGGCCCCCAGCCTTACACATTCGTGGGCCAGATTGCTTCCTATAAAGCCTAGACCTCCCGTTATCAGAACTTTTTTTCCTTTCATTGTTTCCATTTAGATTCCAGAAAATGTAGTAATTGAGGATATTTTCAAAACCAGAAAAAAATTCTCCAAGCACATCGCCAAATGGCGCAGGCTCCAGTTATTGAAGCTCGCTTTTCAATAGAAATTGTGCATTGACGTAGTTGATTTGCTCTAGGTAGCCTCAGTATGTTCTAGGGCTTCTATTTACACTATAGTATTTGGGCAGATTAATCTTTATAACACTTTAGATACCCATCTGGATTATTAGTAAATAAAAGTTTTTTGTCAATTCTATGATCTGTTTGAAACCTATCATTTTCCTTTAAAAACTGGCGCAAAGCAGTTTTTGGATTATTCCCGGGGCCCCAAGGTCTAACTCTATGCGTTTGTGTTGGAATGTCTTCCACAATAGTGTCACCACAAATCATATATTGACCTTTACCGACTAGCGGAGAATACATATTAAGCTCATTCAATACATGCTCGTGAGTATGAAAGGAATCCAGCAACACTAACACATCTCGAGATTGACCAATTAAAGACTTGACCTGATCAATCGTTTGAGGATCAGTTGAAGATTGATTGATCAAAACCAACCTATCTGAAATTTTTCCATGCGAAAAGAGTCTCTCTTTCAAATCATCGGGGATATACACATCAATTCCTATGACTTTTTCTCCTCCCAGCGCTTCCATCAATGTCGAATAAAATAGTAACCCACCCCCCCAAGCTACACCCACTTCAACAATATATTTTGGTTTGGTCTGAAAAATTATCTCCTGAATTGCAAACATATCTTGCGGCAAGTTTAGGACGGGTTCTCCGAACCAATTCGTTTGATGGATCCAGGAATACTTGTCTGCGCGAACAAAAACATCTAAGGCATCCTTACAAAGAGAACTGTCCTCAGACATATTTTTAGCACTATCGGTTCGCATGTTTTCAAATTCAGAGCGAGTATATAGTTTTTTATCCGTCATCTTTTACTCTTTCAGTGTAATCGGTCTATTGTTTTGAAATTTTCGAAAATACCTTGTTGGCCTGCTAATCAAATCTATCATCGCAATGATGCTTTTCAATGCGAAATAGTTTTCTCATCCACCATTCTTTTAAATTCAAATCACACACTATGGGCATTAATTATTTTTTTAATTCCCCCGCATATCCAATCTACCTGATCTTCTGTAAGCATAGCTGAACCTGGAAGATTAATCCCTCTAGATGAAATATCGTAGGCTACCAGATTCATGTGCTCATATTTTAATTTTGCATTAGGATAAGCTGGTAAGGAAGAAAGAGGATAAAAAAAAGGGCGCACAGGGATATCCATTTTTCCCAATTTTTCAATCATCTCTAATTTGGTTTGCTTATGAGACTTTCCAAAAACTATTGTGGTTATCCAAGCACCATTGACACCCCCGTCTGGTTCGGGATTAAGAAAAACATCTTCAATATCTCCCAACCGCTCCCTGTACATTTTCAACTGTTTTCGTTTCAGTCCTACCAATTCTTCAATTCTTTGGAATTGGGCATAGCCTAATGCCGCCTGGACATTAAAAGGCATATATTTAAACGTAACTTCATAATTAAAATACATGGCTCCATCTGGACGACGACCATGATCCCTTAAAAACATACATCGTTCGAAAAGTTTATCATCGTCAAGCAAAAGCATGCCTCCTTCACCTGTTGTCAATGTTTTCGTTCGATGAAAACTAAACACAGATCCAATACCAAATTTCCCCGCACGCACCCCTTTATAAGTTGACCCAATGGATTCGGCTGAATCTTCTATTAACGATATTTTGTTATCAGCACAAAGCTTGGTTAACCTGTCATAATCTGGCATATTTCCAAACAGATCAACCGCGATAACAGCTTTAGTCATAGGAGTGATCAATTTTTCAATTGAATTGGGATCAAGGCACCAATTTTCAGAATCAATATCGCAAAAAACTGGAGTGGCCCGCAGATAGGTTATCCCAGCACCAGTGGCAATCCAGGTGCACTCAGGCAGAATAACCTCATCTCCCTCTGAAACCCCCAAAGCCGTAAGCAATAGATGAATGGCCGTAGTGCAATTTGGGGTCATAATCCCATATTTTCGATCATGGTAGTCCGCAAATTCGCCCTGGAATTTTTCAACG
Source organism: uncultured Nitrospina sp. (assembly GCA_964510965.1). GTDB lineage: Bacteria > Nitrospinota > Nitrospinia > Nitrospinales > VA-1 > UBA8687. The sequence continues at coordinate 9,291 of CAZECX010000011.1, forward strand.
TAGTCGTAGCTGTTTTCATACCAGCCATTCCGCATTGCATCTTCCACAACTTTTATTTCGTGATCAGTAATCCACGGTCCTGCCATATGAATGGGTTTCATTTCTAAATCTCAAAATCCTTTAAAGGTTTTGCTGGAATGCCTACCACCGTTTGACCTTGTTCAACATTTCTTGTAACAACAGCACCAGCACCAACGATTGCATCTGAACCTATTTGCACTCTGGGGAGAACAGTGGCCCCTGCACCTACAAAACCGTTAATACCAACCTTAACGAGACCACACAAAGTTGCGCCGGGGGCAATTTCTACACCCGATTCCAGAAAACTTTCGTGATCCACAGTAGAATTAGTATTGACGATGCAATCTTGACCTATTTCAACCTCTGGGGAAATTACTGATCCGGCCATAATTTGGGAGCCTTTTCCTATTTTGGCATTTTTAGAAATAAAAGCGGTATGATGAGCTAAGGTAATAGGAGTCAAGCCTTTATCTTTCAATTCCTGATGCAGTTTAATACGAGTTCTTCCATGAGGGTTTCCAATCGTTATACAAAACCCTAGCTCCTTCCCTTTTCTGACTTGAACCCACTCATCAAGTTCACTCCCAGGATATAAGGCAACATCTTGAAAAGGTTTTTTAAGGTTAGGTGTGTCATCAAAAACAGCGACTAACTTGGAGCCAAAATATTCAATAATAGGTCGAGCCACTTTAGCTTGACCAGTACCCCCATAAAAAATTATTTCTGAGGGAAATTGATTAATCTCGCTTTTCATATTATGGCCCTAGTCCTATTCCCATCAAATGCTTTTATACGCCTTCCTCTTTGCAAATACAAGTCAGCCAATTCAAAGAACCTCTTTTAAAATAGTAACCTAAGGCGTTTTTTTCTTGCATAATATACCATTAAAAAGAAGCGTAAAAAGCCAAAAGAAAAAAACATTTAAACCATTAAAAATAGGGTATTATTCGACAGCCTTAGAAAACATTCAGAAACATTTAAACAAACAAAATAGAAACATGGGACATTTTTGATGACGTTAAATAGCAATTGGAAAATGATTCTCTCTAATTTGGCGGGCAGCCTGACAATCTTTTTTGTTTTGGTTGTTCTTAGGTTACCTATCTTATTGAATGCCGACAGACTTCTAACCACAGATGAAGCCATGATGGCTTTTGAAATTCTTGAATTGTATAACGGTGGGCCCTTCTCTTTTTATTATAGTATTACAACCTATTTTGGAATTTTAAATGGTTTAGCCGCTTTTCCTTTTTTCAAACTTTTAGGAGTTGGTGCTTTGGCATTTAAACTCCCTGCAACACTTTTTTACGCTCTTTTTATTCTTTCTTCATACTGGCTAGCAAAAAAGATTCAGCCTAAAGCAGCGTTAACAGTAGTCCTGCTAATGGTTTTTACCTCACCTGCTGTTTGGAAATTAACCTCTTTAAATTACGGGATTGGACTAATTTGTTTTTTAGGCAATCTCATTTTTTTAAGCTTCTTTAAGGTTAAAGAATCTGGAGGCACCAAAGCTTCTTATGCTTTTCTTTTAGGTTTTTTTGCAGGTTTGGCAATTTACAGCTTTACATATTCAATTGTATATATTGGGTCGGTAATAGTCCTTTTTATTCTAAGCAATAATTACTGGGAAATTTTACGAGATAAGATTTCGATTAAAGAAGCCGCATCCTGGTTTTCTGGAAAAAAGAATGGCCTGCAAAAATTTGTGGGAATACTAGACTGTATTATTTTATTTTTTATCCCCATAGTTTTGTTTTCTTATATTTTTGGCGGTTTTGGTATAGACATAGCTCAATATTCTATTTTACAAAGCAACGAACTCCACAAACCTTTGGTGCAATTAATAGCCTTGGTGGTTATTCGAGTTTGTCTTTCCCGATATGAATTTCGAGACAAGTTAGATTCAATCAAATCGCTAATTCTATCGGTAGATCCTTTAATCAGACGTTCAAGTCTATTCGGTCTTTTAGGGTTTACGGTCGGAATTTCACCTCGCATATTCAGCATTCTGGAAGGCCAGATAACCAAAGGCGGACAGGGTTTTGATGTAGATTTTGTACCAACAAACTTAGTTTACCATTTTTGGCAAGTGATGACCCATTACCTCCCGGAGGTTCTTGGACTTAGGGAGCCAATAGACCGATTGTTCAATGATGAGATTCCATTCTTTTATGTTTTGAATAGTTTATTGGCTGTAATGATCTTATTTTTACTTGGCAGAGCTGCAATATTTTTTATAACGCCAAGGTGGGATGAAATTAAGAGGATATTCAAATTAAAACCACTGGTTTTTAACCCGGCTCAGTTTTTTTTAATTTTGCCCATTTTGATCTGCGCCGCTGTAATAGTTAGTCAAGGCCCTCCCGCAACACGCTATTTATTGCCTGTGCACGGAGTTTTTTGCGTTTGGACTGCCATCTACCTTGAGAATAAACGACAAAAATCTAAATTATTTTTCACAATTTTCTTGGTTGCCTGGTTCATATTTAGCTCAGTAGGAATCTACCAAAGCTATTCAACTAGAGGAATCGTCCAAAATTTTTCAATCGTGGAAAAGCCCATTTCCTATATTAATATTTTAGAATTTTGCAAGAAGAACAATATTTCCTATGCTTACTCTGATTACCCCATCTCCAATCTGGTTACTTTTTTTAGCAAAGGGAATGTGAAGATGGCTGAATACACCAAAAATGTTTTTCTGAAGAAAATGAAATGGCGCTTGGCAAAAGAGGAAAACTTTGCAATCATTGTTGATGGGGGAAAAAATGATTTAGCTATTTATCAAAAGTATTTAAATGAAAATTTGGAAAACTACTCTAAAAACACAGTAAAAGACAAAAACGAACCCAGTCATCTTTATCATATATTTTCAAACTTTAAAGGAAATCGAGAAACTATTAACCGACTTCGCTCTCTAATTGCAAATTAAGAATTACACACCCAAGAATGGATCAGGTTTAAAGCTATGCTGCCAGGAAAGTCTTTTCTCATTCTCAAAAAAACTTCTTTAAGGAATCGACGACCTTTTCTTGATCCGGTTGACCTAACTCAGGATAAATTGGCAAGCTAAGAATTCTATCAACAATTCGTTCCGTTTGAGGCAAAGCTTCTTTGTGATATTCAGAAAACGAAGGCATCCTATGAACGGGTACTGGATAATGTATTCCCACCATCACACCCTTTGAGCGGAGATAGTCGACCAATCCATCTCGATGATCAACCTCAACAACATATAAATGATACACATGTGAGCATTCAGATCTTTTTCCGGGTAACTTAACAGGTAAAGAACTCAATTCTTTTTCATATTGATCCGCTAACAAATTTCGCTGGGTGTTATTCGCTTCCAAATGCTTTAATTTTACCCTTAAAACAGCGGCTTGAATCTCATCAAGGCGGCTATTGTAACCTGGAGATTTGCTAATGCGGTTCTCATCCCATCCGTATTGTCGAAGCTTTTTAAGTTTATCTTCCACTTCAGGATCCGAAGTGGTTATTGCCCCTCCATCACCCAAAGCTCCCAGGTTTTTAGTCGGGTAAAAGCTAAAACATCCCAAATCCCCAACACTTCCAACTCGCGAGCTTTTATATTTCGCGCCTGGTGCCTGGGCACAATCCTCAATCAACTTCAATTGGTTCTGCTGCGCAATTTTCTTAAGGCCATCCATATCTGCAGGTTGCCCATACAAATGAACCGCAACGATTCCCTTTGTCTTTGAGGTGACCATTTTTTTTACAGATATGGGATCCAAAGTCCAATAATCGGGATCCACGTCAGCAAAAACCGGTATGGCCCCCGCTAGTTTTACTGCAGCTACCGTTGCAGTAGCAGTGTGGGACGGGACGATTATCTCATCACCGCTACCAATACCAAGTGCGCACACACCTATACAAAGAGCATCCGTTCCGCTACCAACCCCCACAGAATAACGTGTCCCAATATAATCAGCGAATTCTTTTTCAAAAGCCTTTACATTTTCCCCTAAAACAAAATTACCAACTGAGAGCACTTCTTGTATTACAAGATCAATTTCTTCTTTATGGGTCAGATACTGTGCTTTAGGGTTACTGCAAAAAATCATTTTCGGATTATTTCAACTTGAGGAACATAAGTAATCCATTCACCACCAGATTGCAAAAAATCAGATTCTTTCTCCATTATTTCACCCTTGTGATTCCAAGCAAAAAGTAAAAACCCATCAGGGTATCCATCACGTAAGGTTTCATAAGGGCGAATAGGAATGTGCATCCCGGGGCTGTATTTACCTTGTTTAAGAGGAGTTGTATCAGAAATAAATTCAATCAGTTCAGGTCCAATATTGCAGTAGTTGAGAACGGTTGTACTTTTGGATGTAGCAGCGTAACCTACAATGCTGCGTCCTGCATCTTTTTGTTCTTTTAAAATTTTCACTAAATTTGTTCGTGACAACTCACATTTTTCTCGAAACAAATCGTAGGTAGCCCGGAGGACCAGTCCTTTTTTTTCTTCATATAATAGTTGGTTCTCAACAGCTGGAGAGACTGGCCATTTGCCTTTACGAGCAAGAACATAACGCATAGAACCCCCATGCGTTGCCTGAGGTTTCACATCTATTAACTCAAAATTATATCTTTTAAAAATGTTCTGCACAGAACGAGCAGAAAAAATAAAAACATGCTCATCATAGATTTGGTCATATGCTGTGTTTTCGATCATATCGCCAAGATAGGGTTCTTCAAATATTATAACCCCTTCTGAAGTCAACAAATGGTCTGCGCCTTTTGCCACTCCATGAAGGTCAGGGATATGACACATAACGTTAGCGGCAATCAATGCATCGGCAGAACCTTTTTCAGAGACTATTTTTTTAGCCGCATCCAAATTAAAAAAAGAACAGAGGGTTTCAACCCCATGTGTCCTAGCTTTCTGGGCAACATTTGCAGAAGGCTCCACGCCCAGTTGTCGAATATTATCTTTCGCAAAAAATTCCATCATCAAGCCATCGTTGCTACCGATTTCAACCACAAATGGGTCTTCGCTTGTAAGATAGTTTTCCTTCACCCATTCTGCATAGGATTTGAAATGGATAGCCATTCGTTTTGATGTCCGTGAGAAAAATGCATAGTTTTCATGAAACATTTTTTCAGGGTCGGGCTGCTCCAAAATTTGCACTGTGGAGCAATTCCCACAAAAACCAGGTTTCAACTCAAAAAAATATTCTGAAGGGAAGTCATTTGGAGTGAGGAACCCATTGGCAATTGGCATTTTCCCAAAAGACATAAATGGCTCAATTGCAGTTTCACATATACGGCAAGCAGATGTCATAATTATTCCTGATTTGTTCGATTAAAAACGGGGTAATTGATTATCCAAAATATCTTTTAGAACTGGAAAACTTCCATCTCGGTTATTAATGATGGGCTCATCGATCGGCCACTCGATATTTAAGTCGGGGTCACACCATAACAATCCGCCTTCATCATCAGGGTCGAAATAGTCCGTACATTTATATAAAATATCTGCTTTATCACTCAACGTACAAAACCCGTGCGCAACACCTTCAGGCAAAAACAATTGCTGCGGACGAGACTCAGAAAGCCTGAAACCCAGCCATTGGCCGAACGTCGGGTAGTCTCTTCTTAGGTCTACACCCACGTCAAATATTTCTCCCCTTACAACGTAGACTAGATGTCCTTGTGGCTGATTTATCTGGTAATGCATGCCGCGCAAAACATTTATTGTAGAATGAGAATGGTTGTCCTGTACGAATTCAACATCAATACCATACTCTTTACACCGTTCTTTCTGATAGCTTTCCAGAAAACTTCCTCTTGAATCCCTGAAAACATCCAAGTCAATAAGTAACATTCCTGGAATTTTGGTTTCTTGAATTCTCATGGTTAAGATCCCTAAAAATAATCCAATTTAAAACAATCGTATTTGATGTACAGGCCTCTGGTGAATCCTCAAAACACCTGCAATGAACTAGACACTATATTATATTTTTCGGAAGGAAAAAACTAACCCAAATTGGAGACTTATATTTAATCGTAGAAATATTTGAAGAGGTTACCGAATTGCAAGAAAACTACATTTCTTCGGCAATGACGACTTTGAGCTTGGACCGTAGTCTGTAAACAGCTTTGGAGTGGATTTGGGAGACCCGGGATTCTGTAATTCCAAGAACCTCGCCGATCTCTTTCATGGTCAGTTCTTCATAATAATAAAGAGATATCATCAATCGCTCTTTTTCAGGAAGTGTATCAATTGCCTTGGCAATAATTTCTTTTAGCTCATTGAGGCGGAGTGAGGTTTGCGGATCAGTATCACCCTTACCAGCAAGACAATCCAGCAAGCTTTGTTGCTCTCCAGACTCCTTGGCGATTCCTAAATCTTCCAGGCTGAGAATGGGCATGCTTTTCGTTTCGTTCATGGTATTGAAAAGCTCATCCATGGTAACGCCCATTTCACCGGCCACTTCGTCGTCTTCCGGAGGACGTCCCAACTGGTTCTGCAGTTTTTGAACTACCCCATCTAAAGCAGAAGCTTTCTGGCGCACAGATCTCGGAACCCAATCCATCGATCTCAGCTCATCAAGAATGGCTCCACGTACCCGGAACTCTGCATAAGTTTTGAACTTGGCACCACGAGAGGCATCATACTTATCAATCGCGTCAATCAAACCGAGCACGCCGACACTGATCAAATCATCTACTTCGATATGGGGAGGAAGGCGCATTGCGATTCGGTTTGCAACATACTTGATCATCGGCGCGTATTCTTTAATAACGGCTTCCCGGTTCTCTACCGAAATCTCAATTTGATTTATTGCATGTCCTTTAGTAGCCATCTTTTATTTCTCTCTTTAAGCCGTTTGATCCAACTGGGTGCCCTTGTCCGGATCTTCTTCCTGATCCCCGTCCTCAACCATATCTTCTTCGTTTTCCTGCAACAACATGGCCCCACTTAACCAGGCCAACAATCCAAAAAGTACTGCACCGCCCAATCCGCGCATAATCCCCGTGAACATCGTGGCTCCCATCAAAACACTACCTATGGATAGAATTCCGAATGACACCAGGCCAAATGAAGCGGCCATCTTTTGAATATTTACAGGATTCATTGGGCTTGAAAAGCACTCCTCCAGAAATAGGGTTGATTGCCTTCATCGGATTTAGGTTTCTCTTTTGAAACTTTTTCCGCGAGATCATTAATACATCCACTGAATTTTGAAAAGGGATAAATTTCGAGAAAAGCTTTTTGTTGGCGGATCGCCTTGGGAACATTCGGGTCGTGCAATATGTATCCCAGATATTCAACCGAAACACCTTTAAGAAAACGGTCAGTAACAGCTGTCAGGTTTCGGTACACGCCCTGCGCTTCTCTTTCTGATACAACTGAATTGACAATCAACCTGAAATGTTTTTGCGAATGATTATTATGCAAAATCTTCATCAACGCATAGACATCGGTCAAGGAAGTAGGTTCAGTTGTGGCAATAAGAAAGGTCTCATGGGCAGCACTGCAAAAGAAAGTTACATTAGGAGAAATTCCCGCGCCGGTGTCAAAGATCAGAAAATCATAATCGCGGCTGACCCGGTCCAACTCATCCATCAGCACCATTTTCTTTTCTGGTTCCAGTTGTGTCAATTCCTGAAGTCCGTCACCTGCGGGCAAGACGTGAATGCCTTCCGGACCCTGCAAGAGTATATCTTCGACATTGGATTCGCCGGATAAAACATGCCCAATATGCTTTTTAGAAGCTAAGCCTAAAAGGATATCGATATTGTTCAGGCCCAGATCGGCATCGACCACCAGCACCTTTTTGCCTCTTTTTGACAAGGCATAAGCAAGGTTGGCAACGATGTTGGTTTTACCCACACCCCCCTTACCGCTACTGACTGCTAGAACCCTCAAATTCGATTCGTTCATGTCACCGTATGTCATTCTTTTTAAAGTCGTTGCTTGTCCACCTAATATCATATCCTAATCCCTTAATTTATCTTGAAATCAGTTAAAAATCAAACTTATTACCTTATCTGGCGCCGCAATCTCCAAGTCTTCAGGCACATTCTGACCCACCGTAAAATACGAAAGAGGAACCCGACTGCGAACTGAAAAATTGAATAAAGGGCCAAAACTCAAGCCTTCATCCAACTTGGTAAAAAGCACACGGTCCACCCCAATGGGTGAAAACTGTTGAAAAGTCGTAGAAAATAGTTTTTCCTGAGCGGTTACGCTAAGAACCAAATGCGTCTCGACTCCACCGACTGCATCAAAGATCTCTTTAAGCTGCCGCGAATAATCTTTATCCCGATGCGATCGTCCTGTGGTGTCAATGAGGATCAGATCTTTATCCGAATGCCTGCTTACGATTTCACGCAACTCGTTTTTTCCTCCTGCCACTTCGACAGGAAGCTTCATAATATCTCCATATATTTGCAATTGATCCACGGCACCCAATCTATAAGTATCCAAAGAAACCAGAGCCACTTTTTTGTTTTTACGAATCGCGTAGTCTGCTGCGACCTTCGCAATAGTCGTGGTTTTTCCAACACCCGTCGGGCCCACAAATGCGACTAATTTGGGACAGTCTACCTGCAGATTTATCTCGCCTTCAAAAGGGATTACCTTTTTCATAAGGTTCATAACCCGTAATTTTTCTTTTTCTGGCTTTTCATCGCTCTTGCCTTTGGATTTTTTCAGTATTTTGGATGCCAGGTTCTCATCCAATCCGCTTTCTACCAGATGGGAATAGGTTTCAAACTGATTGGGTTTCAATCCTAATGTCTGGGCTTGACCCTTCTCGCTTAAAAGGTTGAAGATGAGAGATTTCATATCCAGTCTATTTTCTTCACCCAGATTCAGATCTTCATCCAAAGTTGAAACAGCAGATTCTTTAAATTCAACGGCAGCTGTTATCTCCACTTTGCTTGCAACATTGCGACTGGATAAAGGAGAATTTGGAGGCCTAATAGAACGGGTATTCATTATGAGCGCATCGTCACCCAATTCTCGTTTCACCTGCTCTAAAGCATCGGCATAATTGTTTGCAGTAAATTTTTTAATTCGCATTTAAGTCCACCACACCTATCGTTTTAATTTGTACTGAAGGAGCCACCTCGCTATGTGAAACGATTGCAAGATCCGGTAAAAAGCGTTCCGTAAATTTTCGGATGTGCATTCTCAATCCAGGAGAAGCCAACAATACTGGCGCAGTCTCAATGGTCGGGGTAATTTTTTCTATCATGTCCCTTAACTTCGACAGAAATTTTTCTGCGACATTGGGTTCCAATGCCAGGTAAGCACTCGTTTCAGACTTTTGAATTGACCCCTCAATAATATCTTCAATTCCTCTATCCAAAGTCAGAACAGACAGAGTTCCATCTGAAGACTGATATTGCTTGGTAATAGGTCGAGCCAGACCCTGTCGCACATATTCAGTCAACACATCCGAATCCTGAGTCAGTGAAGCATAATCGGAGAGTTGTTCGAGAATCGTCCTGAGATCCCTGATAGAAATCTGCTCTTTAAGCAGGTTTTGAAGAACTTTTTGGACTTTGCCGAGAGGCAACAGGTTCGGAATTAACTCTTCAACCACTTTCGGGTTTGTCTCTTTAAATTTATCCAACAGCGCCTGAGTTTCCTGGCGGCCCAACAACTCATGCGCATGTCGCTTAATGGTTTCTTTGATATGGGTCGTAATAACGGTTGCCGGATCCACCACTGTGAACCCAGCCATTTGTGCTTCCTGTTTTTTATTACTTGGAATCCAAACAGCAGGCAGTCCAAAAGTCGGCTCCGTTGTTCGAATACCGTCTAATTCTCTTTCAGTCGTTCCAGGGTTCATAGCAAGTATCCGTCCCATCATTATTGAATCTTTAGCCACATCAACTCCTTTGATAACCACGGAATATTCGTTGGACTTGAGTTGCAGGTTGTCACGGATGTGCAATGGCGGAACAATGAAGCCCATCTCCAAAGCAAATTGTCTACGAATAGATTTAATTCTTTCCAATAGTTCTCCATTTCGATCCGCATCCACTAGTGGTATCAATTCATATCCCACTTCCAGTTCCATAACATCCAAGGGAAGAATAGACTCCACTTTTTCTGGTAATGGCGCTTTAGCTTCATCATCTTTCTTTCTCAATGCCAGTTGTTCCACTTTTTTGTCGGTTTGCATTTTCTGGTAGGCAATCGTTCCAGCTATCAACGCCATCAAAAAGAAGGGAAAATGTGGCAGTCCCGGAATCATTCCGAAAAAGAACAAGATTCCCGAAGCAATGATAAATGCATAGGGTTGGTTGAGAAGTTGAGTCATCAACTCGCCCGGCAGGTTTTTGTCCGACTGTGCCCGGGTAACTACCAAGCCAGCGGCAGTGGAAACCACCAATGCTGGAAGTTGAGAAACCAAACCATCACCAATCGTCAGCAAAGTATAAATTTGAGCCGCTTCAGAAGCTTCCATCCCTTGTTGGAAAACACCAATGGCGAATCCACCCAGAATATTTACAAGAGTGATGAGGATACCGGCAATTGCATCCCCACGAACGAAGCGTATGGAACCGTCCATGGATCCATAAAAATCTGCTTCACGTTCGAGATTTCTTCTTCTATCACGAGCTTCTTTTTCTGTAATCAACCCTGCATTCAAGTCGGCATCAATACTCATTTGTTTACCAGGAATAGCATCCAAGGTAAAACGAGCTGCCACTTCCGAGGTTCTAACTGAACCTTTGGTAATAACAATGAAATTTATCATTACCAGGATGATGAAAATAACCGTTCCCACAACAAAGTTGCCACCCACCACAAAGTTACCAAAAGATTCAATAACCTCACCCGCGGCACTGGATCCCTGATCACCATTCAAAAGAATGATTCGAGTGGAAGCAATATTCAGCGAAAGCCGTAGAAGGGTAATCACCAACAAAAGGGAAGGGAAAACAGAAAATTCCAAAGGCGACAACATAAAAACTGCCACCATTAATATGATCAATGCAAAAGTAATACTGAAAGAAATGAGGATATCCAGCAAGAAAGTGGGAATAGGCATCACCATGACTCCGAGAATCACAATGATTCCCGCTGCGACCAATAATTCCTGAGGCCTTTGCTTGATTACACTTAAAACGTCATTTTGCGCCATAGTCTATCCCTTCGATCCACCAAAAAATTGACAGTCTGAAATCCGGTTCATTTCTCTCGAAAACTCTTTAAACATAAGGCCTTTAGCAGCATTTGCAATAATAAGATGGGCTCGAAAATGACTCCCTAACCCTTTGATATTGCTAATATTGCAAGTGGCATGCCACCCTCAAAAAAGAGACATATGGTTGGCTTCTCAGGATATAAATTCGACCAAGTACGAATAGATCCAAAAATTGCTTATTGGGACAAAAAGTGGGAAAATTATAGGAGATCAAATAACGCATATTCACAAAAGAAATTATTCCTATAATTAAAGGGGTTTTGATGAGCTATTATATTTACATCAAAATTCAAAGTTAAAATAATATGCGCCTTTCTACCACTTTCAAACTAAGTTCCCTAATAATCATAATTTCCTTCCTTCTAGTTAGCCTCACGGTTATCAAAATGAATCAAGCCGAAAAATTGCGACTATTAACAATAAAAAATCAAAGCAAATTAGAGGCTCTTGGCAGGCAATTAGCTCGAGGCTCCGACTATCTGACAAGTGAAATAAGACGGTACGTCCAATTTGGTGAAGAAAAACATTTTGGGAATTTCTGGAAGGAAGTGAATGAAACCAAATCAAGAGAAGTTGTTGATGATTTATTGAAAATGGATGTTTTACCGGACGAATTAAATTTTATCAAAAAGTCCAAATACTATTCCGATAAATTAATTGAAACAGAAGAGCAAGCAATGGAAGCAGTAAAAAAAGGAAACTTGGATCAAGCAAGAAAACTGGTATTTGGGGAATATTACGACCAGCAAAAAAGCCTAATAATGGGGAATATTCAAAAGTTCCAAGAAGCTATTCACAAAAGAACTCAAAAAGAAGTCGACCATGCGAATAAAACGGTAGCCTTTTATCTTTTTGCCACAAATATTCTACTTATTATTTCTGCCCTATTGGTAGTAACGCTACAAATAGGATTCACGCGAAAAAGAATTTTAACTCCATTAAAAAAATTAAGAGCTCAATTAAAAAATATTTCCGATGAAAGCCCTTACATAAATATCAAACTCCACAATAATGACGAAATATATGAACTGACAGAGTCGATAAGAAATTTAATTGAACAAAAATTTATATTTAAAAAAACGCTGGAGACAAATCAAAGGTCGCTATCTAATTTAATAAGCAATCTTAATGGAATGGTTTATCACCGTAAAAATGATAAAGACTGGACAATGGATTTTGTGAGCAATGGAAGCATTGAACTAACCGGATATAAACCTGATGAAATAGAAAAAAACAAGGCCATTTCATTCAATGAAATTATTTACCCCGAAGACAGGGAAGCAGTATGGAATAAAGTTCAGGAAGCTCTGAGGTTAAGAGAGCCCTTTGTTCTTAACTATAGAATCACAACATCGGAAGGAAAGATCAAAAATGTTGCTGAACAAGGTCGAGGTGTTTGGCAGGAAAATGGAGAGCTCGAAGGATTGCAAGGGTTTGCCACGGATGTTTCTGAAGAGTTGAAAAAATCTCAGGAGCTAAAATTAGCACATAAACAACTTATTCATTCGGAGAAACTTGCATCACTCGGAAAACTCACAGGCTCCATATCTCATGAATTCAATAATCCCCTTCAAGGTGTCAGAAACGTTATTAGCATTTTGAGCAACTCGTCACATACGGAGAAAGAATTTAAATTAGCAAAAGTCGGCAAAAAGGAATGCGACCGGATGGCGAAGATGATTCGAGGTCTCAGGGATTTCTACAAACCCACATTGGGGAAAACTTCTTTAATAGATATCAATCAATGCATCGAAGAAGTGCTTGCCCTGCAAATTAAATCCCTACGAGAAAGATGTATCGAAGTCAATCAGCAATTTTCTCCTCAACTCCCTTTAGCCGAAGTTGTTGAAGACCAGATTAAGCAGGTCCTTTTAAACCTGATTCAAAATGCCGCAGACTCCATATCTGGCGGAGGTCAGATTACATTGATCACAAAATCACAAGACTCTAAAATAGTTATAGAAATCCAAGACACGGGCCATGGTATTCCAGAGGAAAAAAAAGGAAATATATTTGAACCTTTTATTACTACCAAAGAAGAAAGAGGCACAGGACTGGGCCTTTCAATCAGCTATGGCATAATTCAAGATCATAGTGGAAACATAGTGGTAGAAAGCGAAGTAGATAAGGGAACAACCTTCACAGTGTGCCTACCTATCAATAAAGAAATTATTGGCGCATTGAAAACTGATTAAAACTGGAATATTTGTTATGGAGAACAAAAAAATTTTATTGGTAGACGATGATGAGATTGTTCACCTGACCTTTGAGCATCTGCTGACTGAAAAAGGCTTTGAAGTTGAAATAGCACAAAGTGGGGAGGAAGCCATTGAGAAATTAAGCAAGAACTCTTCCTACGATTTAGTCATCACAGATTTGAGGATGCATGGAGCCTCAGGAGTGGATGTCTTTAAAAAGACTTTGGAAGTAAATGCAAATATTTGTGTAATGGTGATGTCTGGGTTTGGGGGTGAATCCCCTCTTTTTAAGGAAGCAATGGAACTGAAACCCTGCTCGCATGCATTTAAGCCTTTCTCCGACGAAGAGTTTCTGGAAAAAGTACATTTATGCCTTGAAGAACAGGTAAGTGGTGGTTAGTGAGTCTGCCCTGATTTCAGTCGATAGACGTAAGCCAGGATTTCTGCAACGGCTTTAAAGAGATTGTCGGGAATCTGTTGCCCTATTTCCACAGTTTTATTCAGTACTCGGGCAAGGGGCTTGTCTTCGACGATAGGGACGCCATGTTCTTTCGCAATTTCACGAATTTTCATTGCGATATCCCCTGAACCTTTTGCCACCACAATGGGTGCGGCATGGTTCACCACATCGTATTTGATCGCGACTGAAATATGAGTCGGGTTGGTGACGATAACATCGGCCTCGGGAACCGCTGACATCATTCTTTTTCGTGCCATTTCCATTTGTGCGGTGCGGATGCGTTGTTTGATTTGCGGGTTACCGTCTGTTTCTTTTCTCTCATCTTTCACTTCCTGTTTGGTCATGCGCAGGTTTTCCTTGTAAGTGAATTTTTGGAACGCAAAATCGAGAAGCGATAGAAAAATCATTAATACTAAAACTTCAAAAATAATCTCAAGAGCAACTTGTCCCATGAAAGACAAAACCCCCCCTACCCCTAATCCCATTAAGGGTGGAATTTCGTGCCAATGCGCTTTAATCGTAAAATAAGAAGCTATGGAGATTACAGAAACTTTGAACAGGGACTTGAATAGTTCCATCACGGAATTCTTAGAAAAGATTCGCCCAAATCCTTTTAGCGGATTCAATTTGTTGAACTTCGGAATCAGGGGATGACCCGAAAAACGCAAACCTCCAATTTGAACCAGGTTAGAGGCAACACCCGCGAACATTATCATTAATAGAAACGGGCCAACGATTTTAAAGAAGGCCTTCATGGTATTGACCGATACCTTGAAAAGCTCCTCTGAGGTGAGTTGGAGATAACTAGCCTCACTGATCATGATATGCCATGCTTCCAGCACATTACGAGTGCTTTGCTCGCCCGTAATCATAAAACCTGAAAGTGCTGCTAATAAAATAAAGGCGGAGTTGATTTCGCGACTGTGGGCAAAGTTACCCTTTTCCTCAGTATCAGTGATTCGTTTACTGGAGGGTTCCTCAGTTTTTTGGTCTTTATTGTCTTCCGCCATCGCGTCCTCTCATATTAAAGACCCCGCATGAATCCCATAAGCTTAACGGGCATGGCATGCATTTCATTTTCAACCAGAATAGTAAAAAAGGAAATTGACAAACCTACCATTAGCAAGCCAACTCCAATCTGCAATGGGAAACCCACGATAAAAACGTTCATCTGTGGAACCGTTCGTGCAACCAACCCCAGCCCAACGCTTAAAAAGAAAAGGATTGCCATAATCGGAGCAGCAATTTTAATTGCGGTTGTAAAAGTTGCAGAAAAAAGGTGAAGCATATACTCAGGTGTGATGCTGGAAAAATCTATTTCAAATGGATTGATCACAAAAAAGCTTTCAACGATCGCTTGAATGATGTAGTGATGTGCATCGATTGCTAAAAAGAGAAGAACAGCAAGAATATTATGGAACTGCGCTGTTACTGAAACCTGGGTGTCTGTCTGAGGATCGATTACGTTTACCACCCCGAATCCCATCTGGAAATCCACTACCGTCCCGGCAACCTGAACCGCTGTAAAAATCAGACGAGCAATATAGGCGATACCCAACCCAATGGTGACATCTGCCATAAGAAATTTTGACAACTCAAAGAGTCCTTTGGGTTCTGGCATGGGCCGATCCTGTACCAAAGGAAATATGGCCATAGAAAGAAAAAGCATCAACCCAATTTTCATGACACTTGGAATCTGCCGGCTACCGAGAATGGGCACAAAAATAACCATTGCACCCACGCGGAATAACACAAAAAGAAACCTTTCAAATTCCGCGTAATTGAGATTTAAAATATCCATTACTGGATGTATTCAGGGAAGTTGGTAAAAATTTTGGAAGTGAAGGTGAGCATCAACTGCATCAACCAGGGAAAAAAAAGCAGGATGGAAAGAAAAACCGCCAGAATTTTTGGAATAAAGGTCAAGGTGATTTCCTGGATCGAGGTCACCGCCTGAAAAATGGAAACGGCCAAACCTGTCAACAAGCCAAATCCCAGCATGGGAGCAGATAATAGCAAGGTTGTCTTAATGCTCTCCATTGCAAAATCAATTATGAATGTCTGGGTCATATACTATTTATCCTCCAAAACTTCTCATGAGTGATCCCACTGTCAAATACCATCCATCGACCATCACAAACAGCATCAACTTAAAGGGGAGTGAAACTAAAACGGGAGGTAACATCATCATACCCATTGATAGAAGAATACTCGCGACCACCATATCCAAAATCAAAAATGGAATATAAATAAGAAACCCGATTTGGAATGCTGTCTTGAGTTCACTAATAATAAAAGCGGGAATAAGGGAACGAATATCAACTTCTTCATTGGTGGTCGGTTGCTCCCCGGAGATCTCCACAAACAGAGACAAATCCTTTTCACGGGTTTGTCGAAGCATGAAAGTTTTAAGCGGCATTTCTGCCATTTTAAGCGCATCCGTCTGCGAAATTTCCTCATTTAAATACGGCTGCAAAGCTTTATCGTTTATTTCGGTCCATGTGGGGCCCATAACAAAAAGCGTTAAAAACAATCCCAATCCAATTAGAATTTGCGTCGGAGGAGTTTGTTGAGTGCCCATAGCCTGCCGCAGGAATGAAAGAACAATAATGATTCGTGCAAACGATGTGGTCAAAATCAGTATCGATGGGGCGAGAGTCAGAATTGTCAGAAGAAAAAGAATTTGTAAAGCACTGGATACTTTTTCTGGGTCTTCTACATCATCCACACCCAATTGAATAGATGGAAGAGAAACCGCCTCCGCAGAAGGAATTACTCCACTCCCAACAAACGCCGTAGTTAGGATCAGTACTAGAAATAAAATTTTTCTTGTCATGCTCTTGCCGTTTTCAACCTTCCAATTTTTTGCAGGATCTGCTCTTTAGTATCCGCAGCCACTTGCGCTTCTTGTGGCTTTGAAAACTTGCTCAAGTAACTGGAAAACTGCCCAGCAGCCTGTGATGCAATTGAGCGTGCTCTATCGCTTCCACTTTCGGCACGATCAGCAGTCAAATTCAATCCACTATTTCCTTTGCCGCCTGCATTTTTTATCTCTTCAATTTTTTCTTCACTGGTGATGCTGCTAAGAAGTGTTATGTTTTCATTAGAAATACCCAGCACCAAAACTTCGCCCGCCACTTCCACCAGAGCAATATTTTTTTTCGGACCCAAAAACCATGTACCCAAAACATTTACTAATTTATTTCCGCCTCCGAAAGCAGTGTTTTTCAGCACATACTTTTTAAATCCAAAGAATATGAGGAACATCAGCCCCAATACCAAGGCAAACATGGAAATCATTTTCATCCCAGACGGAATAATCTCCATAGGTTTTCCTGTAGGTCGTGAGTTCTTCAAAGAAAACCCCGTATTCTCTTTGGTTGTGACTTTTGTTTTAGACTTTATTTGTTTGAGATCTTTGTTATTAGTTCCGGAATCGGACAATGCCGCTTTTTTAATTTGGTCAACGAGAGGAGCTACTCCCATCCCAGCACGATTGACCTCAATTTCGGTTTCTTCTATGGGTTCTTTGTCCACAACTGTTGCAGGGTAAGTACTAGCATCTGGTTTGGATAAAATTTCTTCTCCTTTACTCTTCATTTTTATTGATGCACGAGAAAGGAATTTCGACAACTGATCGTCATCCATTATTTCAAAATTTTCGTTTCTATTTTTTACTGGTGACGCTTTTGCAGAAACAATTAAAGAGGGCTTATTACTAGCTGTATCAAATCGCACAACTATGAATCTTCCTTGCGATACCAGTTTGAATCTTTTTTCAATGCCTGTTGCACCCGGCTTTGTTTGAAACCGCACACGAAGCGTTTCCCCATCAAATTGACTGGCAAAAACTTTAGAGATAGTAGAACTATCGGCTGCAAAGCTTTTTTTCGAAGGCGAAACATAAGCTCCCGGAAAATCAATTTGCACGGATTTTTCATAAAAAATCGGTTCCACCCAATCCGAAACAGGCTTATTAAATTCCAGGCGAACGATATGACCGTTGCTCATTAAATGAGAATGGACCTTTTTAAGACCATTAAGGGATTCCCATTTGCCTTTTTCTGTAGCTGATTTAACAGGGCTACTGGCACCCGCCAGACTGGCAAACACGAATAAAAAGATATGAATGATAGTCAGAGTTTTTGAAAATCGTTTCATTTGCTGCACCTTTGCTTGTTTTTATTACGTCAAAAAAACCAACACTTTTGCTTTAATTTATTAAGATTGCAAAGGCCGTACCTAAACGGAAAATAAACAGCTTTTTTTGTTATTTTTTAAGGAGGGGTTTTAAATAGAAAAATAGCGGCGGATGTCCTGGAAGGAACGTGGAATCCGCTTCAGGAAGCTCTCTTCTCGCATAAACCTTGGCGGTTTATGCGAGAGATTGAACGCGTTCCATTGGGGAAACGATATCGGTGAGTCTTACACCAAACTTTTCATTTACAACTACAACTTCGCCGCGGGCAACCAGTTTCTGGTTTACCAGTACTTCAAGGGGTTCACCCACCAGTTTCGTTAATTCAATTACAGAGCCCTGCCCCAGTTGCAGAAGGTCGTTGATCAACATTTTACTGCGACCCAGTTCAACAGCTACAGTAAGTGGAATGTCTAGAATGAGATCAAGACTTTTGGTTTCACCACTTGTTACCGGAGCGGCCTCATCATCTAATTCATCCTCAGCTTCATCCGTGGCATCGATATCGCCAAGGTCGTCCAAGGCTTCAAAATCTTCTTTTGCAGCTTCATCTTCCATAATCTTATCCTTCCCTTTCAATTGTTTCTGTTAGCTGGACAGCTTTATTCCCACGGGATACCCCGGGGAACCCCTTGAATTTGGGAATCTGCTCGACTTTCAATACTAATGGATCGGTCACATCATTTCCCAGCATGATGGTGTCACCTACTTTATATTTCATTAGTTCTTGCGGCGTCACGCTGGTGGTTCCAAGTTCTGTCACCAGTACAACTTCCGTTGTCAACAGCTCGGTGCGCAAACGTCGAACCCAAACCTGATCCACTTCCATTTCTTCAGATTGGAACTGGGCTTTAAGTTTAGGAATGACCGGTTCAATAGCCGCATAGGGGAGACAAATAGTCAGAGTCCCGGAAATGCTTTCCATTTCAATTTCAAATAGAATAACCAAAACGATATCGGTGGGAGGAACGATAGCCGCAAACTGCGGGTTTACCTCAGACCGAACAAAGTTCGTTGTCACGGCATGTACCGGCCGCCAAGCTTTTTCCAAATCTTCCAATGCACTTAAAACCACACTTTTAGTCATCCTGATTTCAATGGAGCTGAAATCACGACCGGTGATCTTGGCTTCTTTTGTGCCTGAGCCTCCGAAAAAAGTATCGACTACTGCAAATACCAGTTTGCTTTCCACCACCATAAGACCATGCCCACGTAAAGGCTCCATACGGAAAATATGCAAACTGGAAGGAACAGGTAATGAACGCAGAAAATCGCCAAACTTGATGGTATCGGTTGAAACGGTGCTGACATCGACCGACTTTCGCATCAACGTGGAAAAGGTATTTCGGAATAACCTGGAAAACATCTGGTTGATGATGTCCAGAGTTGGCAGGCGACCACGAATAATCTTTTCCTGGCTGGTCAGGTCATAAGGTACGACACCCGATTCATCTTCTGGAGCTTCATCGGTTTCGGTCTCGACCTCACCATCGCCGACACCTCTCAGCAACGCATCGACTTCTCCCTGGGATAAAACCTCACTCATATTTCTGGCCTTATTTTAAAAGCTAATTTTAATATTTTATTACTGAATAATAAACTCAGTAAAATATGCGTCCTTCACATGCCCTACGACTAGAAAGCGGTTGACGCGAGTTGTGACCTCATCTTTGAGCTTAAATTTTCCTTGCACAGAATAGACATCCTCAAAAGATTTACTGCTCAATAAAACTAGAATGGAGTCCGTGACCTTCTGAATATTCTCTTTTAATTCTGCGTGAACTTCAGGGGTACTCAATTCTAATGAAATCGTTACTTTCAGGAACCGTTTTCCTTCGCTTCCCGCAAGGTTTACAATAAAAGGGTCCATAGGAAACATGACTCCAAGATTGACATCTTCTTCAACTTCTTCAGCCGCACCTTCCTCACCTTCAACAGGAACCTCTTCAACAGGTTTTTCCTGGAAAAAGGTAATATAGGCATAATACCCACCCCCGCCAAGTACCAGCAAACCGACTATAATACCAATGATCATTCCAATTGGTTTTTTTCCGCCGGATGCCTCTGCTGCTTCCAGTTCTTCTAATATATCCTCTTCTTCAGCCATAAATCATTCTCCCGCCCTGCTTTCATCTATGAAAAATTCAATTACACATTAAAAATCAGGGACTTAATTTATCTTTTTTTTACTATCTTTGAGCAATTTATATGCCAAAAGAACTAAACAAAAACAGAAAACAGGCAACACTATATATTTAAAAGCTTTGTTCCCTATTACCCTGGAATAGCAACGAGCGCATTAGGGGAAAGTTTATCCCTGCCGGTCATAATTTTGACGAAAAAATAACCCAATACCTGCTTTCACCCAATAAAACAATCGCACCAGATCAAGCGATTTTGATGCATTTTGTTGCAAAATTTAATGACAATTGCTTTTAAACCAAGCAACAATTGATACCTTTTCAGTATATTATTCTACATCATCCCAAAAAATAATTCACCTAACTTATTGTTTTTTATGAAATAAAATGAAACTCTATAGCTTTTTCCGGTAAATGATTAACTTGGTACAGGAATTGAAAACTATCTCGTATTAAAGGCCACTGATTTGGCCACGCTACTTTCTTGGGTATGCAATTTATCCCCCATTTTAAATTACTTGGAGCACGGGTTTTATGAAAATCAAGATTCCTGGCCGTTTGGCGCTTATTAAAAATTCCTGGGCATTGATGGCCCTCCTAATTGCACTGGTTTTGCTGCTACCGTCTTTGGCCATAGCTGAGGAGACACCCGTTTTAAGCTCGGGAGACACGGCTTGGATGTTGACGGCCACCGCCTTGGTATTATTCATGACCATACCTGGCTTGTCCTTATTCTACGGGGGCATGGTACGAAGCAAAAACATTTTATCTGTTCTCATGCAATGCTTTGCGATCACATCGCTTATGACCATTCTGTGGGTTCTATATGCTTATAGTATCGCATTTGGCGGCGATGGCCCATACTGGGGAGGTTTGAGCAAGATGTTTCTCGCCGGGGTGAGTGTTGATTCACTGAGCGGGACCATACCCGAAACCGTATTCATGACGTTTCAGATGACATTTGCCATTATCACTCCTGCCTTGATGGTGGGTGCTTTTGCCGAACGCATGAAATTCTCAGCTATGCTGATTTTCATGACCATCTGGATAACCGTTGTCTATGCCCCTATTTGCCATTGGGTTTGGGGCGGCGGAGGTTGGCTCGGCAATAAAGGAATCCTGGATTTTGCTGGCGGTACGGTAGTTCATATTAATGCGGGCATGGCTGGGCTGGTAGCAGCACTGGTTCTTGGCCAGCGCAAGGGCTACCCCAACACCGCCATGCCTCCGCATAACCTGGGTTATACGCTGATGGGAGCTTCTATGCTCTGGGTCGGATGGTTCGGATTCAATGCTGGTAGCGAACTAGCCGCTGATGGCGTAGCTGGAATGGCTATGGCTGTGACTCAGGTAGCCACCGCAGCTGCCGCATTGAGTTGGATGTTCATAGAGTGGATTAAACACGGCAAACCAAGCGTGTTGGGCATTGCTTCGGGCGCAGTAGCCGGTCTGGTTGCGATTACCCCTGCTTCAGGCGCTGTTGGCCCTCTAGGCGCTATGGCAATTGGGTTTGCCTCAGGTGCAGTTTGCTTCTTGGCTTCTACAACTCTAAAACGCGCAATGGGTTATGACGATTCTCTGGACGTTTTTGGGATTCACGCTGTGGGAGGAATCGTAGGGGCAATTTTGACGGGTGTATTTTGTGCCGAATCCCTCGGAGGGGCCGGTTTTGGCGGAGATATTACCAGCATTGGCGGTCAGGTTACCGTACAAATCATTGGAGTGGGAGCAACCATCATTTATACAGGAATCGTCAGTTTTATCATCCTGAAGGTACTGGATGGAATTATGGGTCTTCGGGTCACCGATGACGATGAGAGCGAAGGTCTGGATCTCTCGCATCACGGTGAACGTGGCTATATTATCTAACAATAATAAAAAAGCTCGATAAACAAGCAATTCGTTGATTAAAATATAAGCTATTGCTTCCATTATTAATTTTAGTAAAATATGCAACGTATTATTTAAATAAGCTTTTTGATTTTTAAGGCTGTAAGTCTTTTGAAAGGGACCGCTATGTTACAAACGAGGAGGTTTTTAAATTTTTCGCTAATTACCATTGCCCTGATGCTTGGGTTCGCGAGCACAGCTTCTGCGGATAAAGCGCTGGAGTTGATAAAAGATATAGAGGTGCATGGTTTTGCATCCTCATCCTATTCTCATAACTTTGCAAATCCGACCGGCACAAGACAAAACGCCCTGCGCGTTTATGACTTTGACGCAAACTCTTTCAAGTTTGACACTGCCGAACTCGTCCTAAAAAAAGATGCCACAGAAATTGGCGATGTGGGGTTCCGTACCGATGTGACCTACGGTTTCAGTGGTCCCTCCGCAAATAAAGTCGGCGGGCCTAATGTTGGCGGAACTGCAGTCAGTAATGATGATTTTGATTTGCAGATTGGGTATGTTCAATACAACGCTCCCATTGGTAAAGGATTGTTGATTGATTTCGGAAAATTCGGCACAAATATCGGCTCGGAAGTTATGGACGGATATGATGGCTTCAATTATACTTTTTCCAGATCTTTTCTGTTCTTCCTGGGGCCATTCACTCATAACGGGATACGAGTGCAGTATCAATTGACTGACACCGTGGGTCTTTTAGGCATACTCTCAAACGGCCATGACACCACAACAGATGTCAATGATGCAAAAGGGATTGGCGGTCAAATCTCCTGGGCGGTATGCGATTCAGCTGTGGTTTACTTAAATTATTTTGGCACTGCCGAACCACAAACAGGCGACCCCAGTAACTCAGACGACTTCAGAAATTATTTTGATACGGTTATTGAGGTTAGCCTCAGTAAAAAACTGTTATTGAATTTGAATGCTGTAGTTGGTGTAGAAAGAAATGCAACGGGACCCAACACGGGCCAAAATAATTGGTGGGGGTTTTCAGGAATCGTTCGCTACGATGTCAATGACTGGTTCTCTTTAAATTATCGTGGCCAGATTTTTCATGATCAAGATGGAGCTCGTTCCGGGACAATTCAAAAGTTATGGGCTATGTCGCTCACACCAGAAATTAGAATCAATAATAATATGGTAGTTCGAGCAGAGTACCGTCATGATGAATCAGATAGCCCTACCTTTGCCAACGGGGATGGCGCGGGTCAAAGTCGCACCCAAGATACTCTTGCGTTTAACGCCTTGTTTTATTTCTAGGGTTTTATAGGCTGTCAATCGGAGTGCTTAGTGTACTCCGATTGACATTTCCTGTAGATCTTCAAACCGCACTACTAATAGTCCATCAATCTAATTCAAATTCCCACATCAAGTAACCTACAACCCGATAATCATCGGAACTTTTTGTAGTTCCAATTGGGGCGGCTATACCTATTTCCCATTCTCTAGATAATTTATAGATAATACCTGGTGTAATAAATATTTCGTTCTGGTTACCACCATCCCATTCGTTATTGCTTCCATTGATTTCTAAAGTCGCGCGCCAAGGGCCAATGGGATAAAAGGCTCCTACATTCCAGATAATACTATCGGTCGCAGATTCGGAGCCTTCGGGAACATTTCTAATTTGGTCGACCCAGTTAAAACCAAACTCAGCAAAAATTTGGCTTTGGTTTAACGTGGGAAAGTCTCGTGCTAAAACTGCAAAGGGCTGCACTTCTAAAAAACCTTCCGTAAGGCCGTTATCTACTGGTCCTACAGGAAGTTCAATTAAATTTCCAAAAGAAAAATGTGTGTTGCCGTCCCCCAAGCCCATCCAACTGTATTGAGCGCCAATCTCAATGTTCCCAGGACCAGAAATTGTAGGACCGGTTTTCGGATTTTGGTATAACAGCCCATCCCATTCAAAGATAATTTGAAAAGCGTCTGTAATCCCATATTCAACTTCGAATAAAGTTGTCGCCTGTCGGGCACTGGCATTCTTGCTAAAGGAAGGAAATAAGGTAAATTGAATTTCGTCTTCCTCTTGAGGATAGACCAGTCTGGATTGAAATATTTCCTGGATGGGTTGTGGAATTATTCGATCCCTGCTTTTACCAGGTTCAGCAAATGAATATAAAGGAGCTATCATGAAAAAAGCGATAAAGCAAAAAGTCAGAAAAAACCGGGAACGTATCATAAAAAAATATTAGGGCTTTTAAAAGCGAAAGGTGAGCATGGAACCCAGGTAAGTGATGTCAGAACCATTGGAGGTTTGTTCTAGGAATTTACCAGCACGAAAGTAGACAAATATTCCTTTCAGATCAAGGTGTCGATTAAAATTGTATTTCACTTCCAGTTCGGGCTGGGTACCCACATAACGCGCTCGGCTGGATTGGCCACTACGCAATAATCCATTCCCAATGGAATAGATACCGTCATCCAGGCTATCGCGCCATATAAATAAAGTGCTTGTGGTGAGGGACCAGTGTTCGTCAAGAGTAAAATCTATTCTAGGATGCAAATCCCGCTGGTTGATAAGTCCACTAGCTGCAAGTTGACTGATATGTTTTCCTTTTGGAAAAAAAGGATTGAATGAATTTAAATCGCTATCATTAGGGTTATCATCTCCCGAATATACATCTGCACGCAAACTGAAACGCAGTTTTTTCAGTCCGTCTAGAAACCATGTGTAACCCGTATCTGACGCAAGGGCATAAGCATGGATATCACCCTGACCAAATTTTCCGAACTGATACAAAAATTCAAAATTATAGTCCAGGTTTTTCTTTTTGCCCCAAATTCGGGTTCCAAGGGTGTGGCGCGTTTCCTCGGCCTGCCCTTGATTGTAAGTTGCATTCAGGTTGCGCCAACCCAAATAATAAAGATCGGCATTTAAGGAAAAGGGCAAATTCTCTCGCACCCCGTAAAGGCCCCAAAAAGCATTTGATGCTCCCGATTTGTTGTCGAATACCTCCGTTTTGAGAGCCACCGGCCTGGCTCCGAAAGCCCGCACATCCCAATTGCCTCTATGGTAAATCCCCATAACGGCATCATGGCTGAGGCGTATATTGGGTCGCTCTCGATAGTTTAAAAAACGCCTGCTCCCAAAAATAATTTCCTGCCGTCCGGCACGGAGCGTCAAACGTTGCCCCGGCTTTTTCCACAAATCAAAATCAAAGAACCCCTGATTCAAATCAAGCCAATCCTTATCTACCGACCGAGGCCCTCCCTCTCTTCCCGTTTCAATTCCGCTCAGAAACTGAACAAAAAAGCGGGTACGCTCTCCGGCGTGAAGGTCTCCATGAATCAGATATCGTTGCAGGTAATAACCATTGTCGTCCTGTGTCCCCTTGCCCCAGTTATTATTGCTGATGAATTCAAAATGCTGGCGGGTTTCTCCCCCCAAAGTCAAGTAGAGAGATTCTGATTTATTGAAGGGAATATATTTCAGGGAATCAAAATAATCTGTTCTTTTCGCGGGATCTTTTAGAAATCGAAAGTCTTCCTTGTATCGTGATGAATTGAACGAAGGACGTCCATTATCAGCCCATGCTGAAGTTGGAAGCCAAGTCATTATCAGCATCAGCACCCAAATCCTGGACAGGTTATGATTAGATATCAGGAGTAAATTTTTTGTTGGAAATAGCATTATTGAATCAATAATGAAGAGTCTATTGTTTGGTAATGTCTAAATATTAAACCTTGTGTAAAATACCATCCTTTACTACGTATCTAAAGTACTCTGGCGTAAAATTCCAAAATTCATTATCCCAAATTTCTGTTTATATCGCTTTGCATAATCGATAAAATAAGTATCTATCACCCTGACTGGAAAAACTTTGCTCACACAAGCACAGAATCAAATTATTTATCTTATGTTTTTGAATGGCCTGCTTTTTTTGGGACTCAACTTTGTTGCCTATTCAATAATTTTTCCCGGCCAAAAAGGTTCCAAACGCATAGGTTATATGTTTATCACCTGCGGCCTAATGGCTTATCTGGTGCAGCAACTTTATCAGGGTATGATCGCTCTTGATTATCCACAGGAAAATGTGAGCGGGTTAATTTTAAGCGGTTTTGTGGTACCCGTTTTTTTCGTATCACTGTTTTATTATCGAATCAAACGCAACCGAATAGAAAAAGAACAGCAATCAAAAATTAAGGAAAACAATGATTGACCTGAGAAGCGACACCCTCACCCATCCTACAAAGTCGATGCGCAATGCCATGGCAACCGCGGAAGTCGGTGACGATGTATTTCAAGAGGACCCCACCGTCCAAAAACTTGAAACCCTGGCGGCAGAAAAAACCGGAAAAGAAGCAGCCGTTTTCGTTCCCAGCGGGACCATGGGAAACCTGATAAGCGTGCTCAGCCATTGCGGTAGAGGCGATGAGATTTTACTTGGCGATAGAAGCCATATTTCCCTTTATGAAGTTGGTGGAGTCTCAGCACTGGGAGGTGTCCATCCACGCCCTTTACCCAATAACAGCGATGGCACTATCTCCATCGAGCTGTTGGAAAAGGGGATCAGGCACTTGGATATTCATTCCCCACCAACCCGCTTGATTTGCCTTGAAAACACACATAATTTTTGTCAGGGTTCACCTGTTACTCCTGAATACATGATGACCGTTGGTGATCTGGCAAAGAAATATGGACTAAAGATCCATCTTGATGGAGCAAGAATCTTTAACGCCGCTGTGGCTCTAAGAATTCCCGTCCAAAAACTAACGGAAAAAGTGGATTCGGTAATGTTTTGTCTTTCAAAAGGACTTTCTGCACCTGTGGGCTCACTGGTCTGTGGATCGTCGGATTTCATTGACAAGGCAAGAAAAGCCCGAAAAATGGTAGGTGGAGGAATGCGGCAGGCTGGGCATCTGGCAGCAGCTGGAATAATCGCCTTAAACGATCTGGTAGATCGACTTCGGGTAGACCACGAAAACGCAAAAACTCTCGCCAGCCAAATTTCTCAGATGGAGGGAATTGAAGTAGACGAATCCAAAGTAAAAACAAATATCATATTCTTCAAACTGGCAGGATTAAAAGGCGAGACATTTCTCCAACTATTGGAGAAAAAAGAAATTAAAATTTTAATGACGGATGCCGATGAGGGCATTTTTCGAGCCGTCTTACATCGGGAAGTATCCAAGGAGCAAGTTGAAATTGTTATCGAAACCTTCAAATCTATATTAGACAAACGATGAGGCTTAATGGCAATTGACAGTTTTGCAGATTGCTCTATAATGAGAAAGAACTTTTAACTGAACAGGAAAATCATGATAGAACTGGAAATGCAGGACAGAATGGAATTGGTGAAAGAGGCACAAGATGTCGTAAAAAGTCGATATCTTTTGTGTATCTTGGTCACTCAGCGAATTCATCAATTGGAAAATGGTGCCCTACCAACCATTGAAGTTGATCCTGAAGATCTTACCAATCCAAAAATATTTTTTGAATTGGCTTTAAGGGAAATTATAGAAGGCAATATGGATCTGGAACAGGTTACTGAAGAAGAATAACCGGGCCTCGCCCGGTAGAAACTTTTAAACTCCCCCCTAACTTTACCCATTCACAATCCCATTTAGTTTTGTTCGCTTTTTATACACGCTAACAAGATATCAAGTCATCCAATCATTTGGCATAGTGTTTGGTGGACCTTGCCAAGGTTCCGGGCACGAGGACCGTTTCAATCCAAAAAAAAAGCCCGCCGAACATTCGGCGGGCTTTCTTATAAAACTTCTAATGACTACTTAGGAAGCTCGTCACGTCTAACCTTCCCTTCGTCATACATTTTACGTGTACGCTTGGTCATCCATACCAACCAACCTTGGAAGCAGATAAAAACTGCCGCAATAATTGGAGGCATGTAGTACAAAGACGCAGGCAACGCTGGCTTCAAAATGGTGTAATACCAGGTAGAGATAGCCATATGCTCATCGTGCTCTTTATCTCGACCTGCCCATTGCATGAAACTAACTGGAATGAACTTTTCAGATGGAATCTGAACATCATTCTCGCCCTCTGTAGTTAAAGCTCTTTTGAACATGACCTTTACACGACCCTGATGAAAAATGGAATCCACTACTTCCACCTTAACCTCATCTTTCTCTTGAATCGCATCAAAGCCATTTCCAATCAACTCTTTTACAGTTACGTCTAGTTGATAGCCTTTTTCATTTGGTGGATTAGTTGCATTGTAATCCTTAACCATAAAATTGGCTTTCCAAACATCGACCGGTTTCTTTGAATCACCATAAATAAAATATGGCTTTTCAGCACCAAACAGATCCTGCAACTTCCCAGGCCACTGAATCGCTACGCCGTCGGGATATTCCGGATCCACTGACAAGAACCTATTGTCATATTCAACTAGATAGTAAATAGCACCTTCTTCTTGACTCCATCGCGAACTAACCCAGAGGTTATCCGCCTTAGGATCAAAGTTTCGCTTACCTCGAGTGATTTGTCCAGCTAAAGCAATATAGTGCCTCATTGGATTCTCAACTGTTTCTTCTGAAAGAGGGACAATTCTGTAATCCGTATAAGAGGACGCCCAACTTGGATCATCAATTTTCGGAACAACAGGCCCTTCCGTATAAACTGACTGAATCAAGAAATCAGGAACAGGCTTGTTGTTCAACTTATCGATCTTCTTTCTCGGACAAAGCGAGTTTACAAATGCTGCCAATTGCCACCTTTCATTTCCAGTAAGTTGCTCCCGGAAGTTAGGCATAGGCGTCCCGTTCAAACCTGTAGATATCGTACGGGCAATAACAAAAGGATTGTATGGATCTCTGCGAGCTCCACGGAAATTCCAGCATTCCTGCCAGTTTGCGGCAAGAATTGGGAAACCCCAGTCGTCCTTCATTGTTGGGTTACCATCACCACGGCCTTCCCCGCCATGGCACTCCCAGCATTTGTTTTTAATAAAGATCTCTTTACCTGCATCGATATGTTCTTGAGGAACTCCTAGATGGTAGGGCCCTTTAGTTGCAGTCCAAGGCGCATCTCCGAGAGGCCCTTTGCCGTAATCAGCTGCAATCCCCGGGACCGATGAACTTGCAGTAGCAGCTCCACCTAATACATTATTGACTTCCTCGTCTTCGTCATCCCATTCTCGATCCTGCACCAAACTTTTGACGAATTGAACAACCGCGAGGATTTCGTCCTCAGACAGGAACTCACCCCAAGCCGGCATTGCCGAACCTTGAAGCCCGTTCTTTACTGTATTGATAAGATTTATATCCAAGGGAAGTTCACCCGAGTCTGTCCAGCGAATTTTAAAAGTTCCTTGGATAAAGTTTCTGGGCCTTGTGTACAATCTCTCTGCGGAAGGTCCATCACCTCCACCTTCCACACCGTGACACCAGACACAGCGTTTAAAATAAACCTTCTTTCCCTTTTCCAGCAGGTCTTTTTTGACCGCATCCGGTACGCCGGCCATCGCCGTTCCCGGTACCGCGATCAACACCACTGCCAGAAAAGACAAAATCAGGCGTTTGATGTAGTTGTTATTCTTTGTCATGGTCATTTCCATATGTTTAGGTTTAGTAACCGTTAAGTTCAAGTTATTCCCCACCACCCGCGGTAGAGCCTTCTGTACCAAAAGTTCGTGGATGCCAGCCTGTGTACCAATATTCAAACAGAATGACCTTCCAGATTTCTTCGGTTTTCAAATGCTCTTCCCAAGGAGGCATTGCTGACGACCAAGGGGTGGATTCATTAGGCAGACCGGGTCCACCTTTTGACACCCGCCAGAACAGAAATGCTTCCTGCAACATAGCGATGGTACCTGGATCAATGAAGTTAGCTGGTGTGGGATTGAACACATGTGAGAACATTCCCAATCCATTCAACTGATCACCATGACAGTAATGACAGTTCTGAAAGAAAATCGTGCCACCTTCCGTCACATACTTCATGTACTCATGCTTGTCCGCATCGAGGAATGGAAAACTATCTTTGTAGTTGTCCTGCTCATCTATACGGAAAGGGTTGTTGGTAGATTCCAGCGGATAAGTCTTACCATGCACTTTTGTGGTAGCAGGAGGTGCGGGATGAACCGTCCTCAACTCAACCGGTTCCTGGAAACTCGGATAAATCGTATTATAAGTTGCAAACCCTACCAGAATCGGTAAAGCCGTAAATACGATGATCCGCGCCAATTTGTATTCACCTACAATTGTTTTAACAATTGGTTTCCTGAATTCTCGGAAAGTCTCCGGATCCTGACTAATGTATAGAAAGGTTCCAATAGACCACATCACCATATATGTGATGAAAAGAGTCCAGGGAATGGGTGGATACAAAACAAATTTATAAAAATAGAAACCAATTGACCAGACAAACAAACCCGACATGGAAATCGGCGGCTTGAGTCTGAGCACAAGGTTTGTGATGATCACATACGCTACGAATAATAAAAAGTAAACGTATCTGTTAAGAATCCAGCCGACCTCCTTCGGTGTAAATATAGGAAAAATAGCGTTATGAAACACCGCTAGGCCGACAACAAATACCAAAAAGCTAACTAAAGTCTTGTTCATTGCTGTCTCCTATTAACTGCCAGCCGGGGGTTCGGTCTGACTAATAAAATCTACAAGCTTGTCAAGAGCATTAACTGAAAGCTGCTCTGCAAAGGTTGTAGGCATTAAACCATCCGGATAAGATTCTCCGGCTTCTTCATTAAACACCACATATGCACCGGGATTCAAAATCGATTCCCGAACGTATTCCTTGGTGTTAGTTGCTTTACCTTTATAGTTAGGATCTTTGATCCTTTTGGGAGCGTTGATCTTCTCATGAAGTTTTGGTCCCAATTCGCCCACTGCACCCTCAACACCAGGAATGGTGTGACAGAGCGGACAACCCAGCGTATTGATCATCGCCTGGATATCTTCTTTACCAGTAACGAAAACCGGGCCTTCTTCATCGCTGCTCTCTTCCTCAACCACAGCACCGCCTGTATTACCGGCGTCATCCTGTGGCAATGGAACGGTCACCGTTGCAAACTCACCCGGTGTGTCCTTGGATTGGAGATAAGCAACTACTGCGTTCACTTCAACGCGACTCAAACTGATCGGCGGCTTAACGATAACCGGCATCGGGCTTTTTGTGTCGCCGTCTTTACCGAACCCTTCCACCACGTAACAAGTTGGACACATTAAAGATTCGCGGAGGTAATCTTCTCCGATCAACTCATCCGGACCATGCTGACGTCGGTACTCTTCAGGTACATCAGCAGGTTTGCCCTTGACGATTCCGGCGGCGGGCTCTGTCTCACCAATGGCCACCGGACTGGTCGCATACCTGTCTTCTTTTATGCGATCATGACTTCTTTTCTCAACGCCGAAAAGGTTCGGACATCGACCCATATGATCACCCGGATCGAAGGTGTGACACAGAGGACATTGTCCCTTACCGATAGATTTCTGACCGGCAACCTGTTTCGCACCAAAAATAATTACGCGTCCCA
>CAZECX010000012.1:0-40268 GCA_964510965.1 uncultured Nitrospina sp.
TCATTGCACCCGGATTAAAGGTTAAAGAAAAGAAAATTACGGCAATGTTTGTATTTTTTGGAACTGCCTTTTTTCTTTTTGGCGGCGTCTTTTGTTACTTTCTTGTGCTTCCGCTGGGTCTCAAATTTTTATTAGCCTATGGTTCCAACTTTTGGAAGATGCAGGTGACCATTGGCTTTTATTTTTCTTTTGTAGTTAAGCTGATTATGGCGTTTGCGTTTGCTTTTCAGACCCCATTAATTATGGTTCTCCTGACCAAGTTTGGAGTTATTAATACTGTTAAAATGAAGTTGTATCGGAAATGGGCATTTCTAGGTACTTTTGCATTAGCTGCGGTTTTAACACCTCCCGATATAATCACTCAGGTTCTTTTGGCCTTTCCTCTATATTGTCTTTATGAATTTGGAATTGTCGTTTCTAGATTTTTTGAGAACCCAAAAAACAGAGAAATGGCAATCAGGCAAATGCAGGCAGAAGCGGAAGCCAGAAGAGCGGCTAAAGAAGCTGCAATAATAGCAGCTGAAAAGAGAAAAGCCGCCGCCAAGGCAGCAAAAAAGTCTCGTAAAGTCGCCCGTTAGTTTAGACAAGAAAAACAAGAATTGTCGTGATGCGCGGGTAGGTTGTTAGTATTAAAAATTTAGCGAGAGCACAACCCACACTAAAAAAAATTGCGGGTATCAAAGACCCGGTAAGCCTGACCAAACCTGCCGAAATCATTCCCAATCCTAAATAACCGATTCCTAAATTAAAATTAATAGAACTATATAAAATTCCGTTTCCTGGGATGGTCATTGCATTGTTTTTAATCAGGCTATTCAAAACATAGCCTGTAATAAAAAGCTGGCTCATTACAGGATTCAAAAACCCACCCAGAAATAAATCCAAATTAGAAAAATTTTCGGCTTTTCTAAGCTCTGCTCCAGAGAACAGGTTATTTTCAGCCATGCCTGTTTTAACAATCAACGTATCTAATAACAGCACCGCTATTACTGGAAGAAATCCGAGAGCAAGCCCTGGAATAAGGTGTTGCCTGCGGATTTTTGACAAATCCATATTTGAAAGATTTAGCTTGCCTGAAAATAATAAAACGATCAGTGCCGAAATAAAAAAGAATAGACTCCAGTGGTTATAAAGAAAGTTGTTACTTTTTAAGTAAACCTGAGACAGGGGAAAGCAGATAAAAAAATAAATAAAAAGAATTAAAAAAAAATATCAAATATCTGAGCTGCGGGATGGATTGCCAGTGAAATAGGACAATGAGGGGATTTATGCTTACCTGGTTTTTGAGGAAACTGGAGAGGAAGAACCAGATATATTGATTGAATTTTTCGATTTTTCTCCACTTATGTGATTAGGGGTTGTGGCAGCTCCGCTAATATGAGTTGAAGTTTTTTTGTTATCATATAGCTCTTCCTTTATGTAATTTGCATTAATATAGAGACCACCAAATATCAAAGCAGAAAGGAGGCAGGATTCGAGAAATATGTTCTTCCACATAAGAGGTTGGTTTTCCTAAGGTTTCATCCTTAAATATTGTAGGTTTTTTTATCATTAATATCAATAAATAAGCCTTCTAGTATCCTTCCCGTTACTTAGGTTGACAAAATCTGAATGTTTATTTAGTATCCCTTTTAGGTTAAAATAGCTTTAGTTCATTACCCCGCCGGGATAAGACGACCAACTGCTCGCCCCTAAAAAAATGCGGTCTGATTAAATTTTTTACATAAAATTTCGCAAAAAAAATCATGAAAAAAATAGCCATTGCTTCGGATCATGGAGGGTTTGACCTCAAAGAAAGTGTGATCGCTTGTTTACTTAATAAAGGCTGGGAGATTGATGATTTGGGTCCTGCAAATACAGATTCCGTTGATTACCCCGATTATGGAATTAAACTTGCCGAGGCGATTGCGGAAAAAAAAGTTGAGCGAGGGATCGTTATCTGTGGAACCGGGGTAGGGATGTCCATTGTGGTCAACCGGTTTCCCGGAATTCGAGGAACACTGTGTTCAGATGTTTATACGGCCAAAATGTGTCGCGAACACAATGATTCGAATATTTTGATAATGGGAGGGCGAGTTATCGGCAAGGGGTTGGCCTCAGAGATTGTCGAAACCTGGCTGACCACAAAGTTTGAAGGTGGGCGCCACCAAAGGCGTCTCGATAAGATAAATGAAATAGATGCAAACTTAAAATCCAAACCACCGGAGCAGACCCGGTAAAATTACGTAGGATAAGGAGGAATTTACATTGTCACTTGCTGAATTTGACCCAGAAATCGCTCAATCCATAAAAGATGAGACGGATCGTGAAAATAATACTCTTGAGATGATTGCGTCTGAAAACTTTGTCAGCCGCGAAGTACAGGAAGCTCAAGGTTCCGTTATGACCAATAAATATGCAGAGGGCTATCCTGGTAAAAGATATTATGGCGGTTGCGAATATGTAGACGTAGCCGAAAGCCTTGCTATAGAAAGAGCTAAAAAGATTTTTTCGGCCGACCATGTAAATGTTCAGCCACATTCAGGGTCTCAGGCCAATATGGCCGTTTACCATGCTGTGGTGGAACCAGGAGATACCATTTTGGGTATGAACCTTTCACATGGAGGGCATCTCACCCATGGGTGTCCAGTAAACTTTTCCGGTTATACCTACAACGTTGTTGCCTATGGGGTAAACGAAGAAACTGAGCTCATCGACTATGAAGAGGTTAGAAAACTTGCCAGGGAGCACAAACCAAAACTGATTGTAGTAGGCGCCAGTGCCTATCCAAGAATCATTGATCCTGTAAAGTTTCGCGAAATTGCCGATGAAGTAGACGCTAAAATAATGACCGATATTGCGCACCCTGCAGGGCTTGTGGCTGCCGGATTATATCCATCCCCAGTACCCCACTCAGAATTTGTAACGACCACAACCCATAAAACCCTGCGAGGCCCTCGCGGAGGAATGATTCTTTGTAAGGAAGAATATGCCAAGGAAGTGAATAAAAGGATATTTCCGGGCATTCAAGGGGGACCGCTGATGCATGTGATTGCTGCAAAGGCAGTTGCATTTAAAGAAGCTCTGAACAGTGATTTCGTTGATTATCAGAAACAGGTGATTGCCAACGCCAGGCATCTGGCCAGGTTTCTCAGTAGCAATGGAATTAAAATTGTTAGTGGCGGAACAGACACTCACCTTATGTTGGTTGACCTTCGGCCCCAGGACATAACCGGGAAAGACGCCGAAGCGGCTTTGGAAAAAGCGGGTATTACCGTCAACAAAAATACCATTCCTTTTGAAACGCGAAGTCCGTTTGTCACCTCAGGAGTGCGTATCGGAACCCCTGCTTTAACCACTCGAGGAATGAAAGAAAAAGAAATGGAACAGATAGGTGGAATGATTATCCAGACTCTGGAAAAAATCGAGGATGATGCTTCTCACTCAGAAACGCGAAAGAAAGTCCGCGATCTTTGTGATCAGTTTCCTCTTCATTTAGAACTCACTAATAAATAGACGAAGCTAAATGAAATGTCCCGGTTGTTCTGGAATGGAAAATAAGGTCATAGATTCCCGTTTGAATAAAGAGGGTAACGTGATCCGAAGAAGGCGGGAATGTTTGAGCTGTACCGACCGCTTCACTACTTATGAAAAACTGGAACGCTCACTCCCGTTATTGATTAAAAAAGACGGACGCCGAGAAGAGTTTGACCGTGAAAAAATTATCTCGGGTGTTAGAAAGGCATGCCAGAAACGTCCGGTAAGCACCAAAGATATTGAAGATCTCGTCGATCGGGTGGAACAGTATCTTCAAGAACTCGGAGAGAAAGAAATTCACGCCGTTAAGGTTGGCGAGAAAGTCATCCATGAAATCTATAATTTGGATGATGTTGCCTACGTCCGTTTTGCTTCAGTTTACCGGTCCTTTAAAGACGTGAATGAATTCATGGTAGAGCTTAAAGAAGTCCTCAAAAGTAAAGATGCCACAAAACCCCCGGATCAGTGGCAATAAACCCTTTTTTTATCCTTCCCAAGCACCTAAATTTTGATTATTTGCTTTTTTATCGGTAAGTAAGAACTCACCGTTGAATCCCATAAAACAAAATGTTACGATGGTTTTATCTATTTAGAATGTGCACTTGTTTTCCCTATTTTAAGGCCAATGGATAAAATTTCGTTTAATATCGCGTTATTCAGTTATCTACTGGCTTCTTTAGGATATTTTGTCTATTTGGTTTACCGCCGCCCTTTGGTCGCAACTTTGGCAGGTGGAATGGTAGCATTGGGTCTAATTTTCCAGACGGTTTCTATTGGAATTAGATCCAGCATAACGGGGCATGGGCCTTATACCACCTCTTATGAAGTGGCGATGTTTCTTGCCTGGTTTATGGTCGTGATTTATTTTTTGACCGAATGGAAATATAAAATTAAAGATCTGGGAGCATTTGTCATTCCCCTGGTCTTTTTTGTAATGCTGATTTCAGTATTTTTATCGAAGGAAGCGGGGCTGGTTCCTGAATCTGAGGTTCGGTTCTGGCTGACCCTGCATAGAACTCTATCTATAATAGGATATGCCGCTTTCTCGATAGCATTTGCAGCTGGAATTATGTATTTAATCCAGGAACACCAGGTTAAAACTAAAAAACTAGGCATCATGTATTTTCGTATGCCGTCATTGGAAGTTTTGGATGACCTTAACTTTAAAGTCATTACGATTGGATTCCCTTTGTTTACGTTAGGTTTTATGACGGGATCAATTTGGAATACAAAAATGGATCAGGCTTTTTTCTCATGGGATTTGGCAAAAACAATGCCCATGGTCATGGTCTGGTTGATTTATGGAATGGTATTTTTTGGCAGAATGGCTACCGGCCTTAGGGGTAAAAAAGCTGCGCAAGGTGCGATATTAGGATTTATCGCTGTTATTGGATCTTTTTTTCTACATATTTAATAAATGACTTCAGGACCAAATTTAGTTTTAGTAGGGGTCAACCACAAGACGACTCCCGTTGAGATTCGAGAAAAACTGGCTTTCAGTCAGGTAAAGCTCGAAGCATCTCTGGAACAATTGGTATCCAGCCCTGAAATCACCGAGAACATCATCCTCTCTACCTGCAACCGAGTTGAAATTTATGCGAAGGTAGAAAATACCGATCGCGGCATTCAATTATTGCAAGACTTTATTTGCGATTATCACGGCATCTCGCGCGGCAATCTCGATCAATATTTCTATAGTTACTGTGACAATCAGGCTGTTGAGCATCTGTTTCGAGTCTCATCGAGTCTCGATTCGATGGTTCTTGGCGAGGCACAGATATTAGGACAGGTTAAAGATGCCTACAGCACAGCTCGTTCTTTCAGCTCTACTGGTATGGTATTGAACCAGCTATTTGAAAAGGCCTTCAACGTTGCAAAAAAAGTTCGCGAAGAAACAGGCATATCGGAACGAGGCGTGTCCATCAGTTCTGCTGCTGTTGAGTTGGCCAAAAAGATTTTTGAGGATCTGGAAAACCATTCGGTAATGTTAGTTGGTACTGGCGAAATGGCAGAGCTTGCCGCCAAGCATCTCATTTCGTATGGTGTGAAAACGGTGTATGTTGCGAGCCGAACCTATGAACGAGCGGCTGCCTTGGCGCAGACTTTAAATGGCTGTGCTTTGGATTTCGAGTCCTTTAAAGAAGAAATGCATCGGGCAGATATCATCATCACCTCCACTGCAGCACCAACATTCATCATCCGTAAAGAAATGATGGAAGCGGCGATTCAAAAACGAAAAAACAAACCCATTTTTCTAATCGATATTGCTGTGCCACGAGACATAGCCCCAGAAGTAAATGAGCTGGAAAATGTCTATTTATACGATATTGATGATCTGCAAAATGTGGTCAATGCCAATATGGAAGAAAGGCAAAAAGAAGCAGAAAACGCGATGGACATCATCAAACAGGAAGTGACCAAATTTAATAACTGGTTCTCTACATTGGATGCGGTTCCAACTATTGTAGAAATGCGAAACCGCGCAGAAGATATGAGAGCATTTGAAGTGGATAAAACGCTCAAGAACATGGATCACCTGTCTTCTGAAGATAAAGAAACCATACAACAATTAACACAGTCTCTCGTCAATAAAATTCTTCATAAACCCACGATAAATTTAAAAAAGAAAACCCAATCCCAAGACGGTCATATTTATCTTAAAGCCATTCGGCACCTATTTCACCTGGACGACTAAATGGAATCTCGCAAAGTTATCATTGGAAGCCGGGGCAGCCCACTGGCTTTATGGCAGGCTAATTGGGTGAAGGACTTGCTTCAAAATCACCATTCTGACCTGGCTGTAGATATCAAAATAATTAAAACCTCCGGCGATAAAATTCAAGATGTGCCATTGGCTAAAATTGGGGGAAAAGGCCTTTTTGTCAAAGAAATTGAAGAAGGTCTCTTAAGGCGCGAAGTGGATTTTGCGGTCCATAGCATGAAAGACATGCCCATATCTTTTCCGATTAACCTTTGTATTGCCTGCGTGACTAAACGTGAAAATCCTTTTGATGCTCTGATATCAAGAAACGATATAAAACTGGAAGATCTCCCCAAAGGCGCAAAAATTGGAACGGGAAGTTTGCGGCGAATGTCCCAGCTATTGCATTATCGGCCTGATTTGAATTTGATGCCCCTTCGTGGAAATTTAGAAACGAGATTGAAGAAGCTGGATACAGAAGGATTAGATGCAATTATTCTTGCTGCGGCAGGTCTCATTCGTTTGGGTTGGGATGATCGTATTTCAGAAATAATTCCGCCGGAAATTCTTTTACCCGCAATGGGGCAGGGGGCCGTAGGAATTGAAACTCGTAAAAATGATGTGGATAATCAAATACTGCTTGCTGATATGGACGATGAAGAAACTCATTATGCGCTTGATGCCGAGCGCGCGCTGGTCAGTCAATTGGAAGGAGGATGCAACGTTCCCATCGGTGCTTTTGCCACATTAAATGCCGATCAAATAACTTTGACAGGACTTGTCGCCAGCCTTGATGGAAAAACCATGTACAAAAAAGAATTGACGGACATCAAAACAAATGCGATCGCTCTAGGCAGAAAAATGGGTGATGAGCTTATTGAAATGGGTGCCGACCGCATAATGCAGGATATATAATCTGCTTAACTTTCGATTTTTGAGATATTTTCGATAGCCTCCCTTTAATCCTCTGTAAGAAAAATGCATTGGATAATACTAAATGCTAGTATTAGTTAAATATTCCTCTGAACTATTGCACTTATAAGCAGTTCAAAATGAAATTTTATTTTTACTGTTATGAATTCAATGTCCTTGAGTAAAAACCAGTTCCTTTTCTATTTTGGCATTCTTTTTTTCAGCCTCTCTGGCTTAGCCCAGGCGCACCATTTAAGTGGAAAGGTTGAAGTCGAAGGTGGAAAGAAACTGAAAAACCTTATTGTTTATCTTGAGCCCGCAGATTCATCAAAGGTGAAGCTTAAGCCCAAGTTGCATAAAATTATGCAAAAGGGCAGGCGATTTAATCCTAATTTGCTTGTGGTGAGTCCTGGAGATAAAATCCAGTTTTTAAATGATGAAGATAGGGAAATTGACCACAATATCTATTCCTTAAGCAGATTGAAAAATTTTGATTTAGGTTTAGGCGAGAGAGGCTCAATCCTTGAGGTGACGCTTAATAAAAAAGGGTCGGGAAATTTTTATTGCTCGGTTCACAAGTTAATGGAAGGAAGAATTCTTTCTTTGAATACAAGACATTTTGCGATTCTTGAGAAACCAGGAAGTTTTATACTGCCAAATGTGCCTCCAGGGGATTGGATTGTAAAGGTTTTTGTTTTTCATCGGCGCTACAAATCTATTCCAATAAACCTTTCTCTGAAAAATACTTCTCATGAAGATGTGGAATTAAAGGTGATAAAAAAATGAGAAAAAAATTACTAATAATTTTGACTCTTTTTATTTTTTCAGCTTGTGCATCCGGTCCTGCTATTGTGCCGGGTAAAGGTGCCATTTACGGAACAATTTCTGCTGATAGCCATAAAGATATTATTGCCAAAGCAGAGAAGGATGCTGATGGATTATATTTTCAGAAAGGTGAAGTCGTTTTTACAAAGCAAATGGTTAATTACCACAAGTTAAAAGAGCTATATGCTTGTTTGCAAGATTCTTCCTTTTTTGGGGGAAAAGACCATTTGCTTATTGCGGAAAATAATAAAATGTCACTCCGCTCACTAGCCCTTGCAAGAGGAGATAAACTTTGGGTGCAAAATAACACGTCTAAAACCTTAACGTTTTATTTGGCGGGACAGGACGATGAAATCCAGGTTTTTTCCCCGCTAAAGCCTGGAGAGCGTTCAGTTATAACTATTGAGCAGGAAGGTATTTTGGAACTTGGGAGTGATGAAAATGAAGATCTAATGACATCCTTGTTTTCGCAGGTGGGTTTAAATTGTCAAAAGCACTCATCTGGAGATCGATATTCCTTTGAAAACCTCGAACCGGGACAATATAAAACTCTTTATTGGTTTTGGAGGTTGGGATTTATTGAAAAAAATATTATTATTAAAGCTGGGGAGAATATAGAGTTAAATCAGGTTTTATCTGTCGATAAAATTATGGCAAGCAAGAATGACCCTTAGCGCAAAAATATTTTTATCCTTTTTCTTCTTCTTCACCCTCCTGTTAGGTTTGACATTATATATTTCAAGTAGTCAGACAGAACGATTTGAAATAAAGACTTTATCCTCAAAGCTCCGAGCCACCCACGAAAGATTTGATCAGCAACTAAATCAAGAGCGGCTTCATATATTAAAAATAGCCAAAATACTAACCACTGATCAAAAGTTCAGATCATTTCTCTCTCAAATCAAAGACAATTTTTATTCCTTTGCTGAAGAAATTGCCAGAGATACTGATGCTGATTTGGTATTTATGGTTGATGACACTTTCACTGTAAGGGGTATGCACCCAACGAGTGAAAAAATCAGCTTATGGATCGAATCTAATCTTGATAAATTTCCAATTAAAAATGTATTAGAAACCGGAATGGATCTTAAAGGTATGGTTTCTGCGGGTGGGAAACTAATGAGCTCTGTTGTTCTTCCTTTAAAGGAATCCCTTCGGGATGATTATGCTGTTGGAGCTATGATTGTTATAAAAAATATCGACGACAAATGGTTGGCAAAGGTTATTGGGGAATCTATAGAGAAAGATTTTCTTCAGGTTATCTTTTATAGCGATTTAAAAATTGTAGCTGATAATGTCGATCCCAGTTTTGCTGAAAAAATAATTTCAAATTTAAATGAAATACCTGGTGAATCTGGAATATTTACCTTTGATGGTGACCGCTTCATTACTCAAAGAGGTTCTTACGCGAACAATGATAAAAATACGGGTTATTTATATGCCACAAACCTTGATAAAGCCCTTAAGCCTTTTAAGGAGATACAAGACAAAATTCTTGTTGCGGGAATAGCTATACTAGTAGTGGGCCTTTTATTTTCGATATTTTTCTCAAAACGAATTGCCAGGCCCCTGCGATTATTGCAGAAAGGAACAGAAGGAGTCATAGAGGATAATTTTGATTTTGAAATTAAGCATACCTCAAGTGATGAAGTTGGACAGTTATCAAAAGCTTTTAATCATATGCTAAAGGGCTTGAGAGAAAAGAAATACATTCAAGAAACATTCGGTAAATACGTTCATCCTTCGATAGTCGCAGATATTCTTTCCAATCCAGGAAAAATTCAACCCGGCGGAAAAAGAAATTATCAAAGCGTTTTATTCTGTGATGTTGCAAATTTTACCAGCTTTAGTGAAAGCATGGCTCCGGAAGATTTAATTAAACTACTAAACGAATATCTCGGTGCAATGACAGACGAAATTTCCAACCAAAATGGAATTTTGGATAAATATATTGGCGATGCAATAATGGCATTTTGGGGCCCCCCGTTCACACCTGGAAATCATTCCCTGCAAGCCTGCCAATCCGCCTTGAATATGCAGTCAACTTTGGAGGTTTTAAGGCCGCAATGGGTTTCTAAAGGACTTCCCGAAATAAGGATGCGAGTAGGAATTGCCACCGGACATATGATTGTTGGTAATATCGGTTCAGAAAAAAACCTTGAATACACTTGTATCGGTGATACGGTTAATTACAGTTCAAGACTGGAAGGAATCAATAAAGTTTATGGCACGGATATAATAATTGATATCTTTACAAAAAAAAATGTTGAACACGATCTTCTTTTAAGGGAATTGGATACTATTCAGGTAAAGGGCAGAGCCCAGGGATCACAAATTTTTGAGGTGATGGGCGAAAAGAATAAGGCAAACGAAAACCAAAAAAGATTAAGAAAGAGATACGAAGCCGCATTGGAATTGTATCGTAAGGGAGATTTTCATTTAGCTGAAAAAAATTTTATGTCCCTGTTCCAATCTGACAACGATTTAGCCAGTAAAACTATGTCAGAACGCTGTAGGGCTTATATGGTTTCACCCCCTGAGAATTGGGTTGGAATTATTGAAATGAAAGAGAAATAAAATTAAAGCCAAACTTCCTTAGTTTTTAACCGTTCTAAAGCCAAATCGGTAGCGGCATCTCGAAAAATATAATCGCCTTTTATTCGATTGAATATTTCCTGCACATTTTTAGAAACGGTATCGAAAATAAGGTTTTCTGTATAGGGCCGACTACCTTCTAAACGAACTTTTTTTGCATAATTTTCATCCTGGATCAACCTGCGTTCCACGGCACATCCAATCACCCCACCTGCATTTACTATGAAATCTGTTAAAGACAATATATTTCGACGGTGCTTTAAATAATATTCAACAGGCTTGCTACTTGGAGTATTGGCACCTTGAAGAATAATATGGCAGTCAACTCGGTCTATATTTTTTGATGTGATTGCATCGGGCCTTGCCGCGGGAACTAAAATGTCACAGGGGGCTTCCAGTAGCCAATTCAGCTTTTCGGGGCCGAATTTTTTTTCTACATCTTTTGAATAATTACTCAGGCCTCCTGAAAGTTTTCTGATTTGAACGAGTTCATTCAAGTCCAATCCCTCAGGATTCCATAATGCAGCATTGATGTCGGATGCGCCAACTATTGAAGCACCTTGCTGGTTTAATTTAATAGCAGTAGGGCAACCCACATTTCCAAATCCTTGAATGATAATTTTAGAATTGTTTAGTTTAAAATTGTCCAACAGGTCTTCAAGGGTTTGTGCCGCTGCAAACAGTCCATGAGCGGTCAGTTCCCATTCATCAATGGGTATTCCGCCATATTCAGCCGGTCGTCCAGCGCCGCCTCTTTCATGCACCTTTTTCCCTAGTTTCCTTGAGTGGTGCTCGTATATAGCCTGGATATCCTGCTCGTCCGTCCCCATGTCAGCTGCTGGCACATAGTTTTCCAGCTCAAACAGGGCATCTGCAAACTTCTCTATCAAACCTGTTTTCAGATTGCGGTCTCTAAAATG
This sequence comes from uncultured Nitrospina sp., assembly GCA_964510965.1. GTDB lineage: Bacteria > Nitrospinota > Nitrospinia > Nitrospinales > VA-1 > UBA8687. The sequence continues at coordinate 11,470 of CAZECX010000012.1, forward strand.
GGCTGGATCATTTATGACCAAACCCGATTTACCGCCCCCATATGGCAGGCATGCGGCACTGTTTTTAAGGGTCATTACTCGAGCTAATCGATTGACCTCATTTCTACCCATGTTTGAGGCCATGCGAATCCCTCCTAATCCAGGGCCTCTTTGAGTATTGTCAATGGTCACATAACCCCAAACCTTTTTAGTTTCTGGATCAAAAACTTCATAGTTGGCTTCTTGTATTGCCTCACCGTCATATGAAAACCTTCCCTCGTCAATGGATTTGGATAAAAGCTTTACGCATAAACTGTTTTTCGGAAGGGTATCCTTCATTACAATTTTCTCATCATTGCAATTCGGTGGTAAATGAGTGAGTTTTTATCTATTTTTCTTCCTTGCAAGAGTAATAATAAATCAAGGTAATTGTTTTTATTTAGTCCAAGTTTGGAAATTAGTTTTAAGGCCATTCGGTCGGCTTCAACTTCTTGATTTATTCCGAATCCTTCAGGCAAATCAATCGATGGAGAAGTCCCGTAATGTGACTCTCCTGTGGAGGAGGGCGGTGAAGGTTTTATACTTGAAGAAGTTTCAGGATTAACAATTATTATTCCAACGCGAGAATAATAATGTCCCATCTTTAGATGAGATAGTTCATGCGCGGCAACGCAAATTCTTCGAACCGGATTGAGTTTGCTTAGAAATCTTTTGGTAATATTTATTTCTCGTCCTTTGGTTACCCATGCATTATCGAATTCCTCCTCCCAAACAACGGCTTTATATTTTCCATAGTCCTGGGGGAAATTTATTCTAACAATATAGTCAATATTTGCTTGCCAATTGGTGATCGCCTTTTTACATGAAATTGATTGATCCGATTGGCATTGATGTTCCAGAGTTTGGCAACTGGCAATCAATATACATGAGCAAATAATTATCATACTTCTTAAGTTTTTATTCACTCCACATTTAATCCTGAAATAGTTTAATAATAATTAATTCCACCACTTAAATAGAGTATCCCACTTGTTCCATCAGTGGGTATGGGACCTTGAAAAGGAATACCAAAAGAGGCTGCAAAATTATAACTGGGTCCCCAGGGCTTGGATTTAGGAATATTAATTTTCATTCCGAATCCCCCACCTGAAATTGAACGCTCCAAGTCACCTAGATCTGGTTCAAGAACCTGAACTTTACCACCCTCAACAAATGTATTAAATGAAAGAATATCTTTCAATTTAAGTTTTGCTATTCCAACCAACATGTTTGAGGGAAAAGGAAGTACGTACTCTATGCCACCACTGTAACCATTGGAGGCTGAATGTTCAGATATTGGGAAGCCACGGACGGTACCAAATCCACCTATAGAAAATAGATTTGAAGAAAGTGTGCGAGCGCTGGAAATTTGTCCGTTTCCTCTTACAATGAAATAACTACTTTTGAAGCCTGTCCCCTGAAAACGGGTAAAGTTAAATTCAGCGCGAAATATGTTTCCCTTTGCTCTGGCACGAGAACGTAAGGGTTGGTTTTCATTAGAATTTGCAATTCCCTGGGTAAATTTTAGTTCAGCAAAGGTCCTACCCATAAACCTGTCAGTGTAATTACCTCCCAAAGAACCATAGAAGTCCCTGAAATAATCTCTGCTTTGGGGCAAGCCGAGACGAAAATTGCGGCTTTCTCTAATTTTATAACCCGCTTTAGCTTTTAGTTGTCCTAAGCGTGATCGATAAAGAGGATGGTTTACCTCTAATACAAATGTGTCTGATGAGCCATTGATATGTAGAGGCAAAAGGGTCTTACTTTTTCCAAGGGCTTGTTTGGAGTGTGAGAAGGAGAACTTCAAAGTGGTGCCCAAATTATTTATTGGATATAAAAAAGAGGGTGCCACCAGGGATTGAGTGAAGTCAGATTGGACCACTCGTAAGGAAAACTGATCTCCTAACTTAAAAAGATTTCCTGCATTTGCCGTGAAATTATAATGAGCTCTCCCCGTAAACTCACTGCCAAAATTGTCCATATCAAAGGCAAATGAATAAGCGGGACTCTCTTTTACTTCTAAAACTAGATCCGAAGTGCCGGGTAATTCTCCAGGCTTTAATAAAGATCTGACAGTAATTCCAAGTAGATCATTTAACTCCAGCAAAGTTCGCTCAAGAGTTTGTTCGCGAAGAATTCCTTCGTTTTTTACTCTTTCAAAGCGTCCCTCAATTTCTTCACTATCCAGGGATTTATTTCCAGTAACCTCGATTTCGTTAATTTTTCCCTCAGCAATATTAATTTTAACAATTCCATCTTTTAATTTTTGAGCTGGAATATAGGCCTTTGTTAAGAAATAACCCTGTGAGACATAATAAGAAGTGAGCTCTTGAACCAATAAAAGCAGTACACCCATACTGATTTCTTTGCCATCATCCAAATTTACAAGGGCCTCAAGTTCTTCTTTTGGGAAAAGGGTACTACCTTCTACTTCAATTTTTTTTACAAAAAATTTGGGGCCCTTTTCTGGGTCAATTGGTTTGCGACTGTCTGGGACAACTATTTCTGGAGATTTTTCTTCGGGAGGAGGTTGAAAAAAGGGTCTCGATTGCCTTAATGATCTTTCTGATAAGCCCGGTTCTGAATTCTGGGGAACCGTTTGAGCCCAAAGAGAGGAAACAAAAAAGAAGCCATTACATATAATAATGGCTAGCGAAAAATGCTTTATTTTATGATAATAGGGCAAGGCAATGATTTGTTTGGGGTGTCGAGAAACATTTTCCGTTTCGTTATATTTACCGGTTTTTTGGTAAATTCTATTGGCAAAGTTTTATAATGATATACCAAGGGGTGGGGATATTTATATAGTTATTCTCTTCTCACCTCGCATCAAAAAACGTGTTGTTATGTAAGGACTTATGGATTTTTATTTAGATGACTCATCCATAGCAGCGTTGGTTGAAAAAACGCTTGCTGAGGATTTACAAAATGGTGATATCACTACGAGAAATATTTTTCCTGAGGGAAAAACGGCTGTCGCTGAGGTAGTCACTCGAGAACCTTTGGTTTTATGTGGACTGGATATTTTTAAAGCCGTCTTCAAAAAGCTTACGCCTAAGCCTGAATTTTCATCTTGCAATTTTAAGGATGGGGATGAAGTGGGAGCTGATGAGACTATTGTTAAAGTTGAATGTGATGTGGTTCCTTTACTCGAAGGTGAGAGAAGCGCCTTGAATATACTGCAGTGGTTGAGCGGAATCGCAACCTTGACCCATAAATATGTCAAAAAGGCCAACCCGGTAAAGGTCTTGGATACTCGCAAAACAACTCCTGGACTGAGAGTGTTTGAAAAATATGCAGTGAAATGTGGTGGCGGAACCAACCATCGCTTTGGACTTTATGATCAGGTGTTAATCAAAGATAATCATATCGAGGCGGCAGGTGGCATAACGAATGCAGTAAAAGCAATAAAAGAAAAACAGGATAATATTATTGAGGTCGAAGTTAAAACAATGGAAGAGGTCAATGAAGCACTCAATAACAGGGTTGATATCATAATGCTCGACAATATGAATATTGAAATGATGAAACAGGCCATCACCAAGATAGATGGAAAAGCTAAAACTGAGATCAGCGGTGGAGTAACCTATGAAAGGCTGGCGGAAATATCAGCAACAGGTGCCGATTTTGTTTCAATAGGTGCTTTGACACATTCAGCCGCAGCCGTTGATATTAGTATGAATATAACTACCAATTAATCATGCCTTGTAAAGATACAACATCGCAAATAAGTATTGTTTTGGATAGCAAAGATAATTTATTAGACTTTGAATACTCTAAAATGACTTGCAATAAAGAAATTGGTGGGGGGACGGGATTTCGCGAATTTTGTCTTGGTAAGCCAGTTGAAAATTTATCCGAGTTGGAGTTTAGCGATTTAATAAACGTTTTTGATTTGCCTGATACTGAAAGTCAGTTTTTGCTTTATCTGGAATGGAGCGCGTTAAGTGCAGCGTTGGATCAATATCAAGGAAGATTAGTTCCCAAAGAAGATGATAGATACCAAATCGCCACCATTGCTTACGAATCTGACCGGGTAGAAATTAAACAGATGGTTTTGGCGCCGTCAGAAATGCCCAAAATAATTCCCTGTAGAAAAAGATAAGCTTTTTTAAAATATTTGTTTGAAACAGGTTTCAAAGAGGAGTTTTAAAATGAATAAAATTGGCGATTATATGAGCACCACTGTTTATTCCACGAACCCGGATACATTGGCGTATGAAGCGATTAATAAAATGTACGAGAATAAAATAGGGGCGCTATTAGTCGAAAGTAATGGAGACTATACAGGTATGTTCACCAAAACAGATTGGATGACTCTGGTTTTAAAGGGTGAATGTGACCCAAAGGCCATAAAGGTATCCACTATTATGACGGACCTCAAACATACCATTGATATCAATCAAACCATTTCTGAAGCCAGTGCAATTATTGAAGCAAATAAAATTCGCCATATTCCTGTTAAAGAAAATGGGAAAATTGTAGGAATGTTTACAGTGAAGGATCTGGAAAAATACTATTTGGAATTACATAAAAAAACAGATTTCTAATTCTGGATAAATTCAAATCTCTTTACCCCAATCCGTTTACTTTAATCATCAGGGTACAATCGAACGAGCCTCACATACCCTTGGGAGTAATCCTGATCAAATTGTTGAGAGTTTCCCGAAACATAGGAGAAATAAAAGGCAGCCTGCTGGTCAAAGGGTAGGCACCAGGATGCGTTTCCACCCCCCGGTGCAAACAAAGGATCGAGATGTATTTCACAGCTGGACCTGGCCATAATCGTGCAATCAGCAACAAATATTTTTTCTATTTCTTCTCTCTCCGGAATTCGCCAGTCGTGAAACCCTAAATAGTCTTTTTTATTCATTTCATCGACAAATTGCAATGCCTCCTGAAAGGTCAACCAATCTTGAGCAATTGGCCAGGAATCTTCTCTGGCCCAAACCAGTCCAGTTTCGTTGTCCAAAATGGTTGAATCACCCTTATCTGTAAATCTGGGATTGTCGGTCATTAAATTTTTCTCCAGCTTCAGTATTGTTTTTGAATATATATTCGACGAATTAGAAAGTGAAATAGTAGCGCAGTAACATTTATGTGTGAAGGTAAAAATACCATATTTATCCACTATTCCAAATTGCTACTGGAAATCCTAAGGTTTATCTGATAAAAATCTACCTTTGTTCATCCATTAATTCAAAACATTCTCCATGACATTAAACTCGCTATCTCAGCATTTATTATTAAAGGAAGGGATTATTGCACAAGCGACTTGTGGCGAAAAAATTCCTGATTTAATTATTTATGATCGTATCTCGCAATATTCAATCTGGGTTGCCTTGTCTTTGGTAATAGGTGGGATTTTGCTGGACCAAAAAACGAGTAAACGAGTTTTGTTGACTCTTGCCATATTGCCTTTTCTTGCTTGGGGGTATGCTCAATTTGTAGTGGATTATGCCAGTTTGAAAAAAGAAATCTTTGCCTACAATGCGATGGCAGAAGCTACTCTTGCAAATATTGCGGAGGCCCAGGACAGATATAAATCAGAGCAGGGCACTTATATTGGAGATTTACGGAAGCTTTACTCTCATATTGGTGGAGCCGGGGGGATGAACGAGTGCGTAAAAATTTTAAGTGTGAAAGCAGGCTTTGATCATTGGCGTGCAGAAGCCGCTCATTTGTCGAGCCCCGAAACGGTTATCTGGGACAGTCGTGCAGGAACATCTTTAAAAAAGGGATAAGGAATCAATCTTCCCAAACGTCTACCATTCCATTTAGAGATACCATTCCTGTTACCAAATTATTTTCTACAACCATGGCGTAAGAAACATTGAAGTTAGTTAGGAAACGGGCCGCAAAAGGGATAGGCATATCTGAGGTAACAGACAAAACAGGTTTGGACATGATTTCATAAATATGGGCCTCATGAAGCTTTCTGCGGGGTGCGATTACCTTTCGGGCTATATCCTTTAAAGTCATAATCCCATAAACATCACTATCATCACGAGGCTCAACCAAAACGGCGTTTATTTTTTTGCTTCGCATCATGTGAAGGGCATCGGAAACTTTCATAACGCCATCAACTTTAGTGAAGTTCGACATCATTACATCGCCAACTCTTTTTATTTCTGCCATTCCCCTCTCCTGTTTCCTTTAATTAAAAATAATTTTCTTTTGCATCTTTTTCCATGGATGGCATTTGGCTTTCAAGGCCTATGGCGCGGTCGACATCCAGAGAGAATGTGATTCCATTCCCATGTTCACTTAGATGTCCCGATTCATAAATTGCGTCCATAATTTCATCTGCCATAAAATCTTCTACCAAAAAAAGAAGCATATCTTTCTGGGATTCCATAGAAAGGCCCAAAAATGATTTTTGTGATTTGATACCTTCACCACGGGCATTTAGAATGGTAACGCCTGTTGCTCCTGCGGCTTTAGCAGCTTCGATAACTTCGTCTTGATAGGTGTCGTTTACAAAAGCTAAAACAACTTTAAAACGCATGAGTTAAATTCTCCTAAGAGTTATTTTTTGGTCGCTTACTTTTAGCTAGAATTTCGGTGATCATAGCATACGCCATTACGGTAATCATAGGGAAAAGGGAGGCGAAAGCTATCAACCCAAATCCATCTATCAAGGGAGAACGTCCTGGCACATTGGAGGCCAACCCGATACCCAGCGCGGCGATCAAAGGCACCGTTACGGTTGACGTAGTCACTCCTCCTGAGTCATAAGCCAAAGGAATAATCATTTTTGGTGAGAAATAGGTTTGCACCAATAAAAATGCATAGCCTGCAGCTATATAATAATGGAGCGGATCTCCAGTAACGATACGATAAACTCCAAGAGATACGCCCACTGCAACACCAAGCGCCACTGAAATTCGAAGTCCCCATGCCGAAATAGCACCAGTCGTTATTTCTTTTGCCTTCAGTGCAACTGCAATAAGAGCGGGTTCGGCAAGAGTTGTAGAAAAGCCTATTAAAAATGCAAACACATAGGTCCATAAATAAATTGTAGGATCAATATTAGTTGATGCCTGCAATTTTTTTACCGCGGCTTCATCCCCAGAGGTTAAAAAATTCAAGTCTGTCAATTGATTAGCCATTTGCGTGCCAATTGGAAACACACATTTTTCCAGACCTACTATAAAAATACTCAATCCCACAACAACCAAGACTAAACCAAAAAGAATATTTCCTAAATTTGGAACCTTTTTTCGGATAGCAACCGCTTGAAAAAAACCTAAAACCAAAATGATAGGAAGGATATCTACAAAGGTCCCTCCAAGCGCGCTAATTATCGAATTTAAAAAATCATTTTCCATAGTCAGAGGTTCAAACCATAAACAAAAATACCATAACCTAATACAAATATAATTGGGTTCAAACTGGCAAGTGCAATCAAACCAAAACCATCTAAAATTGGGTTCCTACCCCGAATGGCCGTTGCCAGACCAACACCCAATGCTGCAACCAGTGGGACCGTTATGGTAGATGTTGTAATGCCACCCGAGTCGTAGGCTATTCCAATAATTTGCGGCGGAGCAAAAAATGTAGTTATTACAATAAGAATGTAACCACCACTAATAAACCAGATTAAGGGCCAACCTCTTATAATCCGTAGAACACCCAGGGAGATGGCCATTCCAACTGAAAATGCTACAGTAAACCTTAGTCCCAATACAAAGGAGGCTATAGATTCTTCACTATCTTCAATGGCACCTGCTCCTGCAGCCAGACCTCCCGCCTTACCCGCTACTACCGTCAGTGCCGGTTCCGCAATTGTGGTCGAAAATCCGAGAGCAAACCCAAATAAAATAATCCAAATGGCATTACCCTTAATCGCAAATTCATTGGCCATTTTTTCCCCGATGGGAAATAAGGCACTATCCAAACCAAGGATGAATACGAATAAACCAAAAACAACCAGTAAGACCCCCAATAAAATCTGGTCTAAATTAGGAAAAGGCTTTTGGATTATGATGATTTGGAAAAACGCGATAACCAGGATGATAGGGAATACATCCATGAAGGCGGAAAAGATTTTTAAAAGGAGAGCTTTTGCTATAGCCACCGGCAATTTTTCAGTTAGAGGAGTTCAGGTTGTATGCCAGGTTTAAGGATTAATGATCCTTTAATTATCTAATCAAAACAATAAGGCTTAAATCAATCAAAGGGAGTATAACGGATAATTTTTAAAAAATCAGTTATTATGGTCTAATAATTTAAAGGTAATATAAAAATTAATCCTCTAGCGGGCATGGCAAAAATGAGTTCGGATGAAATAAACCAGGATGAGATAGATCAGGATGCAATGAACAAGGAAATGCTATTGGATATTTTTTACAATACAAAGGGCAATATTGATGACATCAATGCTGCAATCGACAAGAAATTATTTGGAACGAAAATTAGAAGCATTACCATTTTTGAAAAATATATCAAAGCGCGACTGGCTCTCAATCCCAAAGCATTAAACCTGGCGGACAAAGAAATCACACCTATTGAGGCTGCTTATTTAAGCCAATACCCAGGGCTCGAGAATGTGGAAAAACTGGACTTAAGAAAAAATCGATTAGGTGACGAAGGATTGGAAGTATTACTCTCCTCTGAAAAGATAAGGAATGTGCGAGAACTGGATCTTAGAAATAATCAAATTACTCGGCAGGGAATGATTCTGTTGTCTAAAACAAAGAACCTTTTAGATTTGGAGAAATTGGATTTGCGGGTCAATAAACTGGGAAAAAGATGGGAAGAAAAACTGAAGGAGCAAGGGCATTTCCCAAAATTAACCAAATTAAGGATAGCCTGACAAATCGTCAGGCTTTTCCTTGATTAGGTTCTTGAAACTTACAGAGCCAGGTGATTTTTGTTATCGCGAATTTTCTGAACTATCTTATCCGCAATTTCATCAGCCTTGATCGAATAGTTGCCATCCCGTAAAACATTGCGAAATTTATTCACCAAATCATGACGTATTTCGCCTGTTACGCTTTTTGACTCCTTCGACGGGGCCTGGTTCTTAGAAGTTTCTGAAAGGGTAACCTTGTCGGGGGAATTCCCAGAGTACTTCGAGCCCTTTGCAGAGTTCTTTATATTTCCGGAGTTCCCTTTGACGGTATTGTCCCTAACTATTTTTATTGTTGGTTCCAATTTATTCATAATTTACTGGAGTAGCAATAATACTCCCTCGGGTATTAAATTAGCCTGTCCTACCATAGCGGCAGAAGTTTGCACTAACAAAAGTTGTTTTGTTAAATCTGCTGTTTCTTCAGCTACATCAGCGTCACGAATTACTGAGGCTGCGGCTGTGAGATTCTCTATATTTACACCTAAATTTTGAATGGCTCTTGTCAAACGGTTTTGTGTTGCACCCACACGAGCTCGTGCTGCACTTAAGTTGGCAACAGCTTCTTGAAGTGTTACCAGGGCTTCTTTGGCACCCTCTTCCGTGCTGATATCCAAATCTTCAATACCCAGGCTGGTCGTTGTCGTAGCCGCCAAATTAAGGGTTTCATTTAAATTAATTTGATTTTCGGTTTTGGAGTTCAAACCAACATGGATGATTACATCCTCTCCTGGTGCACCAGCGGCTAACGAACCATTTAGAAGTTTTTGACCCAAAAATTCATTGGTATTCGTAATACGATTAATTTCCTGCTTTAGAGCGTCAAATTCAAGCTGCAGGGTTTGTCTTTCGTTTTCCCCAATCGTCCCTGTAGACGCCTGTGAAGCAAGCTCTCTGGAACGGATGAGAATTCCTGCAAGAACCGTTAAACCGCCTTCGGCAACGTTATTGATCAAGGAAAGCCCATCCTGCAGGTTTCTTATTCCTTGACGAAACGCACGTGCATCAGAACGCAAAGACTCAGAGACGGCAAGACTGGCACCATCATCGGAGCTATTCTGAACGCGTTCTCCAGAAGCAACCGTACCTATGGCTTTTCCAAGGTTAGTGTTGTTTTTATCTAAACGGTTTTGTGCAATTAGTGAATTGAGATTATTGAAGATTCTGAGTGGCATTCCATTTCCTCCCTGAAACTGGAATATTTTAGATTTGATTGGTTATCCATAAAGAAACCTCCAAGTTTCAATAAGTTATGGGCCAATCCTGGTTGCGGCCTCCAAGCCGCCTTAATTTAGTTACGGCTAAAATGGGGGAATCTTGAGTTAAAATATGAAATCTATTTAAAAATCAAGCAAATATGTCAAGCTTGAGGAGTAATATATAAAGTGGATGGATTAAAAAATATTGTGAGGATTTCGTAAAATGACCCAAATATCTTTAAAAGTAGAAGGAATGACCTGCCAGCACTGTGTTCAAACAATCACAGATTCTTTAAAAAAGATTACCGGTTTAAACACCGTGGATGTGGATCTTAATAAAAAAGAGGTGGGTGTAGAATACAACGAGGATGAAACCAGCCTGCAGGAAATATCAGATAAAATTATTGAAGTGGGGTTTGAATTGGCAAAGGATTAAAAGGAATGGTAATAAAAATCAGGAAACCAGTTTCCCAATCGTAATTTCCAGAATTTTTTCTTTTCCCTCTCTGAAAACTTTTACCAAAACAACTCTTCCGATTTCGGTATTGGCAACCAATTTTTGTAAATACTTTGATCCAGAAACTGGCTTTCCATCAAACTGAAAAATGATATCTCCTCGTTTAATGCCTCCTTCTTGAGCCGGGGTTTTCAAATCAACACTATTTACTAACACTCCTTTTGTATTTTTAAATTCCAAACTGTTAGCTAGCTCCGGAGTGAGATCTTGAATTCCAACCCCCAACCAACCTCTTAGCACCGTCCCATTCTGAACTAGCTGGTTTGCAATTTTTAATGCGGTTTCAACAGGAATGGCAAATCCAACTCCAGAACCAATAGCAGCGACCCCTGTATTCACACCAATAATATTTCCATCTAGATTGATCAGAGGGCCACCACTGTTTCCAGGGTTGATAGATGCATCCGTTTGAATGAAACTCTCAGATCGGGTGATGCCCAAATCAGTTCTGCCTATTCCGCTTATTATTCCCACCGTTACAGTACCCTCAAGACCATAAGGGTTGCCAATGGCCATTACCCATTCACCCACTTGTAAATTTATGGATTGACCAAAATGAGGCTCAGGCAAACTCCGCAGTGTGGATATTTTTAAAGCCGCTAAATCGGTCTGCGAATCGTAGCCAAGAACCTTTCCGAAATATTCTCGTCCGTTGGATAGTTTGATTAGAATTCTATCCAACCCCTCAATAACATGATAATTGGTTAAAATATATCCGTCAGAGTCTAAAACAATTCCAGAACCCACACTTTCTACTATATATTTCCTACCTCGAAGGTTATTAGACAACCAGGTTTTGACTCGCAAATACCACGGCATTGCATTATGTGGATCCATTTCGTACCAGGAAGATTCCTCAACGACTTCCTTAACTTTATTTATGCTAACTACAGAAGGTTTTATGGCTTTTGCATTTCGAACAAAAGCCTCCTGTAACTTTAAAAGGCCCTGATAGTCATTGTTTGATTCAATTTTATTTGAGATTGATTTGACAGGGGAAGGGGGCGTGTATGAAAAATAGTCTTTAGAATTTATTAAAGCCAAGGCCAAAAGAATAAAAGTCCAGGCTGCAATTTTAAGATTGCTATTTTTAAGCATTTTTCATACCTGTATAAAGAGTAACAATTCCCAAGGTCAAAGGCTTGAATGAAACATCTTTGAAACCAGTACATTCGAGTATCTCATTGAAGGCCTCTCTCTGTGGGAAATTAGCAACAGATGCAGGCAAATAAGAATAAGCACTGCTATGCCCAGAGATAATACGTCCTGTTAATGGTAATATTTTTTCAAAATAAAATCGATAAAGCCATTGCAGTATCCCGTTTTTTGGAAATGAAAACTCCAGAACCACAAGCTTTCCATTCGGCTTAAGAATTCGGTACATTTCCCGCAAGCCTTGTTTAGCATCTGCAAAATTCCTCACGCCAAATGCAGTTATAGCTCCATCAAAAGTGTGATCTTTTAAAGGAATATTTTCTGCCGATCCTGGGATTAATTTTATTCCTTGACGCAGATTTCTAGCAGAAATTTTTTTGTTCCCTAGTTTTAGCATTGACAGGCTAAAATCCATGCCAATGATTTGCGCAGGCCTAGGGTGTCTTTCCGCGATTTCCAACGCAATATCTGCTGTACCTGTGGCTACATCCAGAAAAGTTTTGTTTCCAATGAATTCGAATTCGTCGACCGCTGCTTTTCGCCAGTATCTGTCATAGCCTACGCTTAAAAGACGATTGAGAAAGTCGTATCGAGGAGCTACAGCATTAAACATAGCCTGAATCTGATTCGCTCCGCTGATGGGAAGCTCTGATTTTCCTGTAGCTAACAATATAATACCCAACCCATTGAAATTTAATGTTTATGTATTCAAAAATTTTAACACCAGTTGGAATATGGTACAAGTGAGAAGGGCATGCGGGTTTAGATTAATCGTCTTTAATCAGTACGGAGAAGCTCATGAAAACGGTTCTTGTTGCAATTGCACCCGGGTTTGAGGAAATAGAAACAATTACCATCGTCGATATCTTGAGAAGAGCAGGTGCCAGAGTTACCTTAGCTGCAACCGTTGCGGGTGTGTTGGAGGGCTCCAGAGGAATTAAAGTCGAATCCGATGAACTATTGGATGATGTTATGGAAAAAGATTTCGATTTGATTTGCCTGCCTGGCGGACAACCTGGAACAGATAATTTAAAAAGTGACCCAAGAATAGAAAAAATCTTAAAGAGAATGCAAAATGAAAATAAATATATCGCCGCGATTTGTGCTGCCCCTACGGTCCTGCAAAAGGCGGGAATCTTAAAAGACAAGTCCATGACCTGTCATCCATCCGTTCAATCCGGATTCAACTCCTACATTAAAGATAGGGTCGTTGTTGACGACAAGGTAATCACAAGCCAAAGTCCAGGAACCGCGATGGAGTTTTCCCTGAAATTGGTCGAAATTCTTTTCGGCTCGGAACGCCTGAAAAAGGTAAATGATGGCGTATTGGCAAAAATTTGAACCTATTAGAATAAATTTGAAACTTTTCAGGTGTTTCTGCATCAAAAATGGGCAATAAGGCAGTTTTTTATCCAAATATCGAAAACAAAACTATGAATGTTTCCCAAAGCCAGTTCTTAATCAATAAAAGGCGCGTAAAACGGCGAATAAAGAAGAAAAAGGAATCAGAAGAGCGTTGCTATCACTGCAGTGGTGCTTTTAAGGGTTCCGAAGAGTTGGAATGCTGTTTGATGTGTGGACGGGAAAAAGGACATATCTGTAATAATTGTTTGCATGTCCCAGAAGACAAGCAAATTCAAAAATCTGCCTGAATAGCTCTTAGCTAATAGCTAATCCAAGTATAAAGTCGCTTTAAACACCAATCTGGCACTCCCCCCCACGCGAATTAACGATTTCTCTCCGTCAACCCCACCCAAATCAACAAAAATTTTACCGGGGCGTTGCATTTCATACCCTTGTTCAATAATAAATTTCCTTTCGTTGGGATTTTTATCATTTAAATAAAAACCCAGAGCCCCGGCAACACTCCCAGTAGCAGGATCTTCCGATATTCCTATGAAGGGCGCAAAACCCCGGGCATGAATGGAGCTCTTTTCATCCAAGGTCTGCCGGGTAAAAGGATAAATCATGTCGACACCCGCTTCCTCCAGCAACACTTTTAATAATGACAAATTCAAAACAATTCGCTGTACGGCACGAAGAGAGCTTATCGGAACCAACATTGCGGGAAACCCTGTCGATGCTGTTTGAACTGGAAGGTCGATGTTATTTGCAGTAAGTCCTAAAACTTGTGCCACTTCTTCTGTGTTGGGAAAAGTCCGTAAAATTTTGCCCGAGGGCTGGGTCATAAAAATTTTGCCATCATCCTGTAAATGAACTGGAATAACACCCGCTTTGAAATTCAATCGCAAATGATTTTGTGTCGAAGGAATCAAGCCCGCATGTCTTAAAACAAAAGCCGTGCCCAGGGTAGGGTGACCGGCAAAGGGGATCTCTTTTTCAGGAGTAAATATTCTCACATCGAAATCGGCATCCGCCTGAGAAGGGGGGAATATGAAGGTAGTTTCAGACAAGTTCATTTCTCGGGCTACTTGCTGAAGTTGCTCTTCTTTGAAATCCTCACCACGTAAAAATACGGCTAAAGGATTCCCTCCGAATAATTCTTCCGAAAAAACATCAACCTGATAAAAAGATGTTTCCAAAATATAAAAAGTCCTTATGAAAGATTTTTATCCACCCACCGTTTAAGCACATAAAGTGCCCAGGGGCGGGACCATGAAATTTTTTCATTTAAAAATTGTTGCCATATTTTTTCTACGGCCGGCTGAGATATCAAACCTTCTAAAGGTTTTACGTTGGTGAGTAAAACCGATTCCATTTCCGATTTCATGGCGCCACGCATCCAAGGCTCGAAGGGCAGGGTGAAGCCCATCTTCTTGCGATGCACGATGGAATCGGGAAGAGGGGGCTTCATGGAATCCACCAGCAAAGCCTTCGGTGTGGCAGACAATTTTTTAAGTTTAGCAGACATGCTGAACATGTACTCCACCAGTTTATGGTCCATGAAAGGCACACGCACTTCTAATGGATGCGCCATGCTCATCATGTCGGTGTCTCTAAGCAGCATATTCTGCAAATAGTGGGTGGTTTCAAGATAGGAGATCAAATTGAAATCGTCATTTACATTAGCTCTGCTTAAATTTCCCAAGGCGGTATTTGTTGTCTCGAAGTTTTTCAGAGTTTCTTTGTTTGCAAGGCTTTGATCCTGAAACAATTCGGAAACTTGATCCTGACAATAAAGCGCCCGTATCAAATAATATTCATGGGCACCGCTCAACTTCCCATTCAACCAATGGTCAAGCTTGATACCTTGATCAACGGGAAGGGAGCCTTTCAATATTTTTGTGCCGAGGTTCAATAAAAACTTGGGATAAAGTTTCAACCATTTTTTTCTTTCCAATAGCTTTGGAACCAGTTGAAAAGAGGGGTAGCCACCGAACAATTCATCGCCACCCAATCCGCTCAAAACCACTTTCAATCCCGCATCATTTGCAGCGCGAGAAATCAGATAGGTGTTGATCCCGTCCATGGTTGGCTGATCCATGGCACTGATAGCTTGAGGAAGGGCTTTTAATAATTGTTCCTCATCCAAAGTTAATAGCTTATGACGGGTATTGAACAGCTTGGATATTTCTGCAGAATGCTCAGACTCATCAAATTCCTTTTCTTTGAATCCAATGGTGAGAGTGGTTATCGGATCTTCTGTTGTACGCGCCATATGTGAAACGATGGCGCTGGAATCAATACCGCCACTAAGAAACGCACCAATAGGGACATCGCTGACCTGGCGGAATCTTACAGCCTCACAAAGCAAGCTTTGTATTGACTCTGAGCTTTCTGAATCCGGTTCAATAGCAGTAACAGTATCCAACGGATTCCAGTATTGGGTCTCTTTAAAACTGCCGTCGCTTTCAACAATCAGATAATGTCCGGGTTTGAGTTCCTGAATATTGCCAATCAAACTCTCTGGGGATTTCAAATGACCAAACGAAAGGTAATGATAGAGTCCGCTGGGATTGATGGAAGAGTCCGATAATCCGGAGGCGAGCAGGGCGCGAACCTCAGAAGCGAATAGAAACTGGTTTTCTGTAGAAAGATAATAAAGCGGTTTTATTCCCAAGCGATCACGCGCCAATACCAGTTGTTGGTTTTTAGAATCCCAAATAGCAAAAGCAAACATGCCACGCAGTTTATCCAGACAATCCAATCCCCAATGCTCAAAGGCTTTTAATAGAACTTCGGTGTCGGATTGCGAATTGAAACGAAACTTATCGGATAACTCTTCGCGCAGTTCTCTGAAATTATAAATTTCGCTGTTGGTGGAAATCCAAAGAGACCGGTCATCGTTCGGCATCGGCTGATGACCGCCGTGACTGAGATCAATGATAGAAAATCTTTGGTGACCTAAATGGAGTGTGGGACCCTCCAAATTGGAAATGAGTTCTTCGCCACGGTCATCAGGACCCCGATGTCGAATGCTGTCGAGCATCAATCTTAAAATCCGTCCTGGATTTTCAGGGTGACTGATAATATCAAAATCGAGAAGACCCGCTATACCACACATAATTTATTTGGTAGGAGTTTTAGGTTCTGTTTTTTTTATTTGGCCACAACTCAAGTTCTCATAACATATATTATGTCAACCAGAAGTTAGAGGTGGTCTTAGGGCTTTATAACAGGCTTTGGTTAAGTTCTACCCTTATATTTAAAGGACTATTTCTTATTAAGGGTGTCTTTGACGGCTTTAACAATATGGTTGTGGGACAAACCATATTTTTCATATAACTGGGGTCCTGTGCCTGTTTCGGCGAATTGGTCTTTAACAGCAACTCGGGTAAACGGCACAGCAATCTGATTATCAAGCAAGACTCCGCCAACGGCATCGCCCAGCCCACCGATAATATTATGATCTTCGGCTGTAATCAATGCGCCATGATTTCGTGTTTGTTCGACGACAATTTCACGGTCAATGGGCTTTAATGTAGATATATTGACCAGGGTCACATTGATATTCTCTTTAGCCAACTCTTCCATAGCAACAAGGCTTTCCTGAACCATGGTTCCGGTAGCGAAAATGACCAGATCGCTGCCTTGTTTCACCACCCTTCCCTTGCCAATTTCAAACTTATAAGATTCATCGAAAATGGCTTTTACTTTTGGCCTTCCGAGACGGAAATAAGCCGGTCCTTCATAGTTTACCAAGGCTTTGGTGGCTTGAACGGTTTCTTCCCAATCTGCAGGTTGAATCACAATCATATTTGGAATGGCGCGTGTGTAGGCTATATCGACAATCATTTGAGCGCTGGGCCCATCTTCACCGACTGCAAGTCCACAATGAGTACCCACGAGCTTCACATTTGTATTGGAATAAGCAACACTAACTAAAACCTGATCCATGGTTCTACCAAGTAGAAAACAGGCGAAGCTGGTTGCGAAAGGAATTTTCCCTGTCGTGGCTAATCCGGCGGCCGTGCAGACCATATCCGCTTCTGCAATCCCCATATTGAAAAATCGATCAGGAAATGCCTGGTCAAACTTTTTAGTCCGGGTGCTGTCACTGACACCTGAATCGAGAACAACGATATCGGTATTGGCTCCTATATCCACCAAAGTTTGTCCGTAGGCATCACGAGTTGCTGCGTCTTTCATTCTTACTCCAATTCCTTTAAAGCTTTTTCATAATCTTCTTTGGAGGGTGCCACACCATGCCATGCGGTTTGTCCTTCCATAAAGCTGACACCCTTGCCTTTAATGGTGTCGGCAATGATGACACGCGGTTTTTCCGGATGCGCAGGCATTTCCAATACTTTCATTATCTCTGACATGTTGTGTCCATCTATTCGTTGAACATCCCAACCAAAAGATTCCCATTTGGCTTCTATAGGTTCAATGTCTTTTAAGTCTTTAGTGATATTGTCTTGAGCTACTTTATTAAAGTCGATGATGGCAATAAGGTTATTGGTTTTAAATTTGGCTGCCGACATGGCCGCTTCCCATATCTGGCCTTCCTGGATTTCGCCGTCTCCCAAAATGACATAGGTTTTCGAATCAAACCCACCCAGTTTGGTGCCCAAAGCGATTCCATGAGCCACGCTCAATCCTTGGCCCAGACTTCCTGAGGCAATTTCTATTCCTGGAGTTTTAGGGTGTCCATGTCCGGAAAGAAACCGAACGCTGTTAATTTTTCTATAGTCTTCTAAGTCGGACTCAGAAATAAAGCCCGCTTTTGCGAGAACGGAGTAGTGAATCCCTGAAGCGTGTCCTTTACTTAATAAAAACCGATCCCGTTTTGGGTCTTTCGGGTTTTTGGAGTCGTAACGCAGTATTCCTCCAAAGAACAAAGCGGTCATCAGGTCGGTGGCAGACAAACTTCCGCCTGGGTGTCCTGACCCTGCCTGGAAAATAATTTTTAGGGCCAGTCGCCTTAATTCCAAAGCGGCCTTTTCCAGCCCCGCAATATCCAATTTAGTCATATAAAAAACCTGAAATAATTCTTCTAAAAAAAGGTGCTCATGCTTATATCATAACCTTTTTCCTTTTGCGAATTGAAAAAGGAAAAGGCATCCCATGGGTTCAGGGACAGAGCATAGATTTAAAATGGATTAAGCTTGAGATTCGGGAAGCGTGACAAAATCATTGCATAAAGAGAGCAGGTTTTCAAAGTTTACAGGCTTAGTGAAAAACGAGTTGGCCCCTGCTTCGAGAACCTCGGCTTCGGTATACCTCAGATCTCCTGAAATCGTAATGATTTTTATTTTTTCAGTTTTGGAATCTGATCGCAAATTTTTACATACCTGCAATCCATTGATGCCTGGCAGAGTGATATCCAGAATCATTATGGTGGGTTGAAACTCTGCGGCCTTTTTTCCTGCTTGCCAGCCATCGTAGGCGGTCTCAACAAGAAAATCATTTTTTTGGAAAATCTTTTTTAGAAGATCGCAAAATTTAACTTCATCATCAACGACCAATACTTTTCGGGTGGACTTG
Source organism: uncultured Nitrospina sp. (assembly GCA_964510965.1). Classification (GTDB taxonomy): domain Bacteria; phylum Nitrospinota; class Nitrospinia; order Nitrospinales; family VA-1; genus UBA8687. Next base: position 30,101 of record CAZECX010000012.1, read on the forward strand.
TCTTTTTCTTCTTTTTCCAATATCTCCTGTATCATTGCAATGGTGTAGCCTTTTTTCTGCAAAGCGTACACTTGCTTACATCTTTCTTCTACCCAGGCTGGATAGTAGCCAACAATTCCTTTTCCTCCGGGATGACCTTCTTTCTGTGGATCAGGGAAAAAACGGTATTTTTTTTGCCATAACCATAGTGTTTTTCTTGTAATGGGGACGACTTTTAATATATCTGCTGCAGTAATTCTAGACATGATAAATCCTAACACTGAATTTGAGAGGTTATAATCGCTTAAAATTCTATGGGAGTATAACATATTTCGTCAAAAACTCGAAAGTAAATGTAAACTGATGTCTAGCCCCGCTTATGCAAAAATATTTAGATTATCTTTTATATTATTGGGTTTAAATTGCAATAATAAATGTATTTTATAATGAATTGATTTTAAAAAAATTTTGATACTGGGTATTCTAAAGAGTCAATAAGTATAAAGAAAAAAACCAAAAATTCCGATAAATACCATTAAAATCAATTATTTAATGGTTTTACAACTTTCATTGCATATAATCCGGGACCGGTTGGGTTTCATTTGCCATATCAATTCATCGGCGCGGGAAATATAATGAATTATTCGTTCTTATTACAGTCTGGAGTTCATCATAAAATGAGTTTTATCAGCAAATTTCTAATTTGCAGCCTAGCTTCTGCTTTCATATTTTTTCAAACAATAGAGGTTGATGCAGAGGGTCTCTCCCCTCTTCCTGTTTCTTTAAGCCTTAAAGAAACCATTGAAGACACCTTGAAAAACAACATCAGCATAGCCGTTCAAAAATACAATTCAAAAATAACTGAGCAATCCATTTTTGAAAATGAAGCGGAGTTTGATACAACTCTTGATTTTGAATTTTCGGTAGGTGAGGAAACCCGTCAGGCTGCAAGTGCTTTTGCCAACCCAACAAAAAGCAGAAACCAGAATTATGATTGGGACTTTTCAATTGCCAAGAAGTTTGTGACCGGTGGCGACTACGAATTGAGTTTTGATACTAATAGAAACCTTACTAATTCGACATTTGCAGGGCTTAATCCACAGTACACTTCTGATATTAATTTATCGTTGACTCAACCTTTATTAAAAGACTTCGGGGTCGATAACAATAAGCGCCAAATTTATATTGCTAAGAATAATCAGAAGATAACGGATTTTGAATTCAAAGATTCTGTTATCGATGTGATTACGGAAGCAGAAAACATTTACTGGGATCTGGTTTTTAGCATTGAAGATTTAAAGGTTAAGAAAAAATCACTTGAAAGAGCTCAGAATTTAGAGCAGCAGGTAAAGGCACAGGTTGAAGTTGGAACCATGGCCCCTTTGGAAATGCTACAAGCGCAATCGGAAGTGGCTTCCCGTGACCAACTGTTATTAAGTGCCCAGGATATTATTCTGGATAATGAAGACAGTTTAAAAAACATACTCAACTATTCATTTGATTCTGAACGTGGTCAAAAGCGACTTCATCCTTCTGATGCACCTGTTTTCGATCCAGGAACCGAAGGTACCCTTGAGGAAGCCTTGCAAATAGCTTTGACCGATAGACCCGATCTTCTGGTAAAAAAGAAAGAGCTGGAAAATCGCAATATTGAAGTTAAATACAATCAAAACCAAACCTACCCTACTCTCGACCTGGTAAGCAGCCTGGGACTCAATGGTATCAGTGGTGAGGCTATAAATATAACAAGTGGTACTGTTCAGGGAAAAAGCAAGTTTGGTGGTGGTTATGGAAATGCCCTCAGTGACCTCGGTTCAGGGAAATATGGCCTTTGGGAGTTTGGATTGAATTTTAGCTACCCTCTTGGCAACCGGGCGGCAAAAAGCAAACTGGTTGCAAAGAAACTTGAGGTCGCACAGTTGTTACTGGATGTAAAAGATTTGGAGAAATCCATTACGGTTGAAGTTCGAGAAGCCTATCGACAGATAAAAACAGATATTAAAAGGGTTCATGCGACTCGGATAGCAAGAAAACTGGCAGAAGAGAAACTGAGCGCTGAAGAGAAAAAATTTGAAGTTGGGCTTTCCACCAGTTTCAATGTTTTGGAGTTCCAGGAAGATCTTGCTGAAGAGCAAAGCAATGAAATTAAAGCCATCATTGATTATAAAAAATCAAGAAACAAATTGCGTCAGGTAAAAGCGCAAACATTAAAAGAGAACAATATTCAAATGTCTGAAGGCGATGACACATGAAAAAAGCCCTGATTTTAATCGGGGTGTTGATTCTCCTTGCCGCTCTATATTTTTCCGATAGCGAATCAGAGCCACCCCCCAAACCTGCATTCAAAATTGCTGAAGTAACTCAAGGCCCGATTTCAATCAACATTTCCGCAACAGGTGTTGTAGAGCCAAACTTCAAGGTAGAGGTAAAATCAAAAGCCAGTGGAGAAGTCTTATCATTTTCCAAGGTTGAAGGTGATAGGGTTAAAAAAGGTACCCTGCTGTTGCAATTGGACAAATCTGATGAAAAAAGAAATGTAGCTAAGGCAAAAGCGGACCTCTCCAGTGCAACCGCAAAACTTAAGAAAGCTGAAACCGCCCTACTCCTTCAAAAAACCAAATACAAAACAGATATAAAAACATCCCAGTCAGAAGTGCAAACAGCTATTGCCAATCTAAAAGAAAGCAAAGATAAATTAAAGAGGCAAGTTGAACTCTTTGAGCAGAAAGTAGTTTCCCGGGAATCTCTAGATGCTGCCGAGACCTTGTTTGAAGTCAATCAGCAACAATTAATCCAGGCAGAATCTCAACTTCAAAAATCTAAGGATTCCATTCATGATATAGCCATGAAGAAAAACGAAATTGAACTTGTTAACACTGAAGTCCAGCTGGCAGAAATAGCATTAGATGAAGTCGAAGAAAGACTCGAGGAAACAGAAATTTTTGCCCCGATTACCGGGGTGATCATAGAAAAGCTGGTAGAGGAAGGTCAGATAATTGCTTCGGGGATATCCAATGTAAGCGGAGGGACCGCACTGGCCACTATAGCCGATATGTCTCGCCTTTTTATTATCGCTGACATCGATGAAACGGATATTGGTTCTGTTAAAATGGGGCATGCAGTTACCATTACGGCTGACGCATTTCCGGACAAAAAATTTAAAGGTCGCGTCAAGCGAATTGCACCTCAGGGTTTGGTCGAAAACAGCATTACCATTTTCAAAGTAAAAATTGAAGTGCTGGGTAAGGGTAGAAAAATTTTAAAACCAATGATGTCTGCAAACATAGATATTGTTACGGATCATGTTGACAATACAGTTTTCACTACAAGAGCTGGTATTCGTGATGGGGAAGATGGAAAGTTTGCCATGGTTTTAAAGAATGAAAAACCCGAAAAAATTGCCGTCAAAACAGGAATAAGAAATCCAATCAATGTTCAAATCCTTTCAGGATTATCTCCGGGAGACCAAGTTATTTTAGGTGATTGGGAAAAGGCTCTGGAAGAAGCAAAGAACTTAAGTGGTAAGGGTTCTTCACTTAAAAAAATATTATGGATGATTCGCTCTAAATAGCTATGAGGTCGTTTTGATTGAAGTCAAAAACCTTTCTAAAACTTATGACTCCGGCACATTATCAGTAACGGCATTGCGGGAAGTCAGTTTTCAAGTAAAAAAAGGTGAGTTTATTGCGATAATGGGTCCTTCAGGCAGCGGAAAATCTACCCTAATGAATTTGTTGGGTTGCCTGGATTTAGCAACAACCGGTGAATACTGTTTGGAAGACATAGAAATTGGGAGTCTAAAAGCCAATCAATTAGCTGAAGTTAGAAACCGAAGAATTGGATTTGTATTTCAAAGCTTCAATCTGCTACCCCGAGCCACAGCACTCGAAAACACAGAATTACCCCTCCTATATGGCAGAGTTCCAAACTCTACCGAAATAGCAATGCAGGCCCTCGAAAGGGTCGGATTGAAAGATAGAGCAAAACATAAACCCACCGAACTTTCAGGGGGAGAAAAACAAAGAGTAGCTATAGCAAGAGCTTTGGTGAATCAGCCTGCCATTATCCTCGCGGATGAACCCACAGGGAACCTTGATTCAGGAACGGGAGAAGAAATTTTGTCGCTTTTTCGGGAGTTAAATAAAGAAGCTGTGACTCTTATTCTTGTTACCCATGAAGAAGAAATTGCCAGGCAAGCAAAGCGAATTATTAAAATGAAAGATGGAAAAATCATTCAAGACCAGATTCTCGAGGCAAATTCATGCTGATCCTGGACTTATTCAAGATGGCCATTCGTAGTTTAATATCACATAAGCTCCGTACATTTTTGACTGCCTTGGGAATTATTATAGGGGTTGCGTCTGTCATATCCATGATCTCCATTGGCGAAGGAGCTCGCCAACAAACCCTAAGCACAATTTCCAAATTTGGAACAAATATTATTACTATTAAGCCAGGCCAGAAAAAATCTCGCCATGTCTCTACCGGAAAAGTCGACACCCTGGTACTGGAAGATGCCACCTTTATAGAAAAACATGTTCCACTTATCACCGGAGTGGCAGCCCAGGTTTATCGTTCAGCGCAATTGAAATTTGGCAATAAAAACTCCAATACGACCGTCCGAGGAACAGGAAAAAGTTATGCCCGGCTAGCCAATTTTGAAATGCAAAAGGGGCGCTATTTTAATCAACAGGAAATCAATGCAGCCAAAAGAGTATGCGTTCTTGGAGCTACTGTTATAAAAAATCTTTTTGATGAGGCAAACCCATTAGGTGAAACTATCAAAGTAGATGGAAAAAACTTTATAGTTATTGGCGTGACTGAACCTAAAGGTGCTTTGAGTTGGTTTGATCCAGATGACCAAATTTTTATACCTGTTACAACTGCGCAAAAGCGCGTTTTTGGGATGAATCATATTCAATCGATAGATGTGCAGGCCGCAAAAATCGAGGATCTTGAGCTCATTAAAGAGGACATAGCCCAGTTACTGAGACTACGACACAATATATTAGAGGGTAAGGAGAACGACTTCTATGTGCAAAATTCCTCACAATGGTTAAATAGCTGGGGGGACGCAGCAAAAACTTTCACCTATTTGTTGGGTGGAATAGCAGCTATTTCGCTAATGGTGGGTGGAATTGGGATTATGAATATCATGTTAGTTTCTGTCACCGAGCGTACCCGGGAGATTGGAATTCGAAAAGCCATCGGCGCAAAGAAAAAGGAAATTCTCGAACAGTTTCTAATCGAGTCGGTTTTAATCAGTTTTCTTGGAGGAGGAGTGGGTGTTTTATTAGGAATCGCAATTTCTGAAATGGTCTCAAACATTGGCGGATGGGATACGATTGTTTCAACACAATCAATTTTGCTGGCTTTTGGGTTTTCAGTGGGGATAGGAATATTTTTTGGATTTTATCCTGCCAATAAAGCAGCAAATATGAATCCCATAGAAGCATTACGTTACGAATAACCGACTTTAGACTAAAAATCCCTTCCTCTTGCCATTATCGGGAATATCTTATATTTTAAACATATATTATGGATATTCTTCCTGACAAAAAGAAATTTATCCAACTGGCGACTTCTTCATCTCGGATTCCAGTGTTTGGTGAAGAACAAATTTTTGACCTTGATCCCTTCCTTTTATTCCAAGAACTCTATAAAAACTCGGAGCAGTCCTTCCTGCTTGAAAGCGGTAAAGGTCCCATAGAAACTGCGCAGTTTTCTATTTTCGGACATTCCGATACTCGCCTATTAAAGTTTTTTGGGTCAAAAGCATATCTATATAAAAGTGGTATTTTGAAAGCCGAGTTCACAAAAATTAGTGAAGCCTTTAAATTATTGAACTTTGAAAATGCCACGCAACAGATGGACTATATACCTCATTTTTGGGGAGGCTGGGTTGGCTTCGTAGGTTATGAAGCTGTTTCTCTGTTTGAAAATATTTCTTTGACCACTTCTCAAAAACTTCCCGATCTAAGTTTTATGGAAGTCGAGCGCCTGTTTATTTATGACCACAAAAGGAAAAAGCTGAAATTTATCTTATCCGGAAACAAAAGAACAAAAGAATCCGATTACGAAGATTTTCTTTGGGAGATCAAGCGGGTCTGGAAAGACGTAAAAAGAGCTTTAAAGAAAATCAGCCTTGGAAGTTCAGTTTTAGAGGAAAAGCCTTTTTCCGCCATTTCACTCAAACCACATTTAAATAAAAGCGACTATATAAAAAAGGTCAATCAAGCCAAAAAATATATTGCCGAAGGGGATATTTATCAGGCAAACCTTTCCCAAAAATTTGAAGCACCCTTCGATCAAGACCCTCTAAACTTATATAAAAAATTGAGAAGGGTTAACCCTTCACCCTTTTCCGGATTTTTAAAATTTGATGATGTTGTGTTAGTCAGCTCTTCGCCGGAGAGGTTGGTTAAAATTGCAGGCAATAAAATCGAATCCCGACCTATCGCCGGGACGCGTCCACGCAGCATTGTTGCAGAAGAGGATAAGGCTTTGATGACCGAGCTTTTAATGAATGATAAAGAGCGAGCCGAACATTTAATGTTAGTTGATCTAGAAAGGAATGACCTCGGGCGGCTTTGTAAGGCGGGGTCGGTTGAAGTAACTGATTTTATGTTATTGGAAAAATATTCCCATGTAAGTCACATTGTATCGAATATTTCAGGGTGTCTTTTACCAGGCCAAGGCGTATTTGATATTCTAAAAGCAATATTTCCCGGGGGTACTATTACGGGTTGTCCAAAAATAAGATGTATGGAAATAATCAACGAATTGGAACCTGTTGACCGCGGTCCTTATTCCGGATCTTTTGGCTACATTGGGTATGCACCCTATATGGATTTAAATATTATTATTCGCTCAATAGTAATCCAAAATGGTAGTGCAAGCTTTCATGTAGGTGCAGGAATAGTGGCTGATTCCGTTCCTGAGAAGGAATATCAGGAAACATTGGATAAGTCTGCCGCCATGGTTGAAGCTTTATCTGCAGAGGAATAAAGGATGGATGAGCCCACCGTTTACATAAACGGATTATTTACGCGTCTTAGTAATGCAAAAGTATCTATCCTAGATAGAGGTTTTTGCTATGGGGATGGATTGTTTGAAACCCTACGCGCAAGTAAAGGGAAAATATTTCGACTCGAAAAACATATAGATCGATTATTTAACTCTATGCCTCAGATTCTTATTGAACTTCCGATGACGAGATTAGAGCTAATTAAAGTGGTACAGGAAACTTTAGCTAGAAACAAATTTAAGAATGCTATTATCCGATTGGCGGTCACCCGTGGTGATACTCAATCAAATATTCAAATTGATTCTGAAATTCCCCCTACACTAGTGATAAACATTCGTCCTTTTACGCCGCTTCCGGATGTGATTTATAAAAAAGGCGTACGAATTATGCTTTTTCAAGAACGCGCAAATTTGACTAATGGTCTGGATAAACGCTTGAAGTCTTGTAATTATTTGTCGAATATTCTAATAAAGGAATTATCTGATAGAAAAAACTTCATGGAAGGAGTGGTGGTAGATCCCGTTTTTGGCGTTACTGAAGGCACCACCAGCAATATATTTGTAGTAAAACAAGGGCAATTAAAAACTCCACCCCTGAGCCCTTTTGTGCTGGCAGGTATAACTCGGCAAGTTGTTATTGAGATTGCGCGTAAACACAAAATTCCATTTTTGGAAGAGAATATAACCACAGACGAACTACTCAATGCCGATGAGGTTTTCATAACAAGCAGCGGTATTGAAATTGTTCCGGTGACTCAGGTAGATACAAATTTTATTGGCAATAAAAAGCCTGGGATTTTGACGGGATTTATTCATGATGAATTTTTAAAATGCGTTGAAGCAGAGAAAAATCCATGCTAATTTCTATGCCGTATTTATAATTATAATTGAATTGAGTGATTTAATGACAGAATCAGATAGGTTTCAAGATAACTCATCTGGGGTTATCACAGATAAAAAAGAAAAAAAACATTGGTTGCCCAAGGATTCCTGGGGAGATTTAGGTCAATGGAGAAATTATAATGAAGCCATCGCCTATGTTCGGCTAATGAATCAAGTTTATGCAGGAGGATTTAGCGATTGGAGACTGCCTACCAGCCAGGAAGCCGAAGCCTTATTTGAAATAGCCTATGACCAAATAGATTGGGAAGAAGAAGTTGTTCATATCTCAACTCTATTTGTAACAAAATGTTCAAATTTCATATGGACAAGTGACAAGGATGAAAATAAGAACCCCTGTCGGATTAATTTAAGAAATAAGGAATTGGAGTTTATAGACCCCAATACAAGGGACCATCAGGCAGCAAGGTTAGTTCGAGATATTTGAAGTTTTCAAATATTTCAACTAGCTCTTCCAAATTATTTGCCAGAAGGTCCGATGGTCCAAAGAGTTAAAACCACCCTCTTGATACTCTATCCCTGAAACCGACTTTTTTTTAGTTCCATCACTGTCAGAGGCAACGATTAAAACATCTGCGTGCTTGGTTTTTTCAAAACCATTAAAGAGGGTTCCCGGTACGCTAGGCTCCGTATTGAGAGGAATAACGCGGGCCGTTCTTTCGCCCTTTTTGGAGTCATGTAAATCGAGGCACAAACCTTCGTTTTCTAACCAGAGCTCAATGCTATGGTTTTCATTTTTTCCTGTGGCAAATATTTTGCCATCAACCCGAACTGCGTGCACAGGGCCGGTCGAATTTTTCATCCAAACTTTGCCAGTATCTTTGATTTCTGCCATATTTCAGATTTTAATATAATGGGTTTCTTTGACTTGAATGACGATTTATACCATAATTTTAATTTTTCAACCTACCTCTAAACAGCAAAATTAATTGATAAAAAAATTTACCAGTCGTCTGGATCAAGACCTGAATAAGAGGAGAGAGAAGCATCTTCATCGCGAAGTTAGATTATATGACCACTATCGGCACAATCTAGCTTCGAATGATTATTTTCAATTGCGCTTTCATCCAAAAGTTATTTCTGGAGCCAAAATAGCCTGCGAGAAATATGGTTCCGGGAGTGGTGCCTCCCCTCTTCTTACTGGTTTTCTACCTTGCCATAAAGATTTGTTAGACGAAATTCTGAATTGGAAGCAAAAACCTTATGGCATGTTATTCAACTCGGGGTTTGTTGCCAACCAGTCAATTTTAAAACATTTACCCGGAAAAAATGATTTTGTCATAGCAGATCGACTCATTCACCACTCTTTGGCACAAGGCCTATTGCAGTGTCCGGCAAAATTTAAACGCTACGATCATTTAGATTTAGAAAGTTTGGAATTGCTTCTGCAAAATAATCATGAAAATTACGAAACTATTTTTGTTATTACAGAAAGCGTATTTAGCATGGACGGGGATTATCCGAACCTGAAAGCACTGATAGCCTTGAAAAAAAAATTTCCTTTTGTATTGGTGCTCGATGAAGCTCACGGCACAGGTGTTTTTGGAGCAAATGGCGGCGGCCTTGCGGAAGAAATGGGCGTATTATCAGATATCGATATTCTGGTAGGAACACTAGGTAAATCCCTGGCTAGTATGGGAGCCTATGTTTTAGCAAACAATCGATCCATTATTGATTACCTGAGCAATCATGCGGGCGAATATATTTACTCTACTTTTTTACCACCTTCACAAGCAGGGGCAGCCCTGGAAGCAATAAAACTAATAAAAAATTATAGCAAACAAAGAGAAAAACTGCGGAGTCTATCAAAATATTTTAGAAAAGCCCTAAATCAATCAGGAGAACAATATGAATCCCCTATCATTCCAATATTGATTGGCGATCCTCAAGAGACACTTAATTTGAGGGATGCATTGTTAGAAAAGGGAATACTTGTAGGCGCAGTTCGACCCCCTACGGTACCTGAAAATACATCTCGCTTAAGGGTTTCACTAAATTCTGAAGTTAATGAATCCATTGTAGATGAAATATTAAATATTGTAAGTGTATGGAAAAAGAACTGACTATAACAGCTATATCAGGCTGGGCCATACCCGAAACTTGGTTTTCAGAACAGATTGAAAATGCATTTCCCAACGCTAGAATTCATACTGTCTATCCAAAGAATCCTGAAGATGAAGGAGAGGCAAGAGAAATTTTGAGCGGTCTGGTTTCACAACTTTATATTGGCTATTCACTGGGAAGCCTCTGGCTACTAAAATAT
>CAZECX010000013.1:0-39953 GCA_964510965.1 uncultured Nitrospina sp.
ATTCATCAACCCCTTTTACGAACTGTTGGCTCAAGAAATGAAATTTTTACTCGAGCACAACAGGGAGACAGCAAATTCAAATTTCACCACATCCTAACACAAAGGCAAAACACCCTCAAGGGCTATATGTGGAACATAAATATTTATTTATCAATACCTTGAAGCTCGTTTTCCAATGCGTTTACCAACCGCCCTATTTTTTCTTCATGGTCTTGATTCTTAATCTGTGTCTGCTTTTGTAGCTCCAATAACTCCTGCGCAATATTTAGTGCAGCAAGCACTGCAAGGTCCAAAGACGGAGTTTTTTTTCGCACCTCGGCCAACTCATGCATTTTTGCATCGACATAAGCGGCGGCCTCTTCTACGGTGACCTCACCGGAGGAGCTTTTCAAGTTATAAGTTTTACCGTAAATCTGTATTTTTGCCATAGTCCAATCAGGTTAAATCGAATTTTTCAAGCTTTTCCAATAAATGGACAACTTTTTCGCGGACCTGCTTCCTGCAAACTTCATTATTTTTGTTTTCCGATTCTAGTTCCGAGAGGCGTTCCAGCTTTTCCCTAATAAATTCTTTTTCTTTCGCGAGAGATTCGCCTTCGCGCGTCAAACCTTCCACCTGCACGGTCAACTTTTCGTTCTCGTCTTTAAGTCGGCGATAAGCCTCAAGTAAAGTCGAAACACTTGCCTCTAACTGTTCCATATCAGGTTTGGACATGGCGGAATCGTAGCACCCCAAAATTTGGGTGTCAATGGGCTCAATGAGGGGAACTATTCTCTAAGGGACGCGGCCAGTTCTGTTTTTAGCGTTTGAATGATAGTCTCAAACAGGGGATTAACCTCATCATCGGATAGGGTTTTATCTTTGGACTGAAAAGAAAGGGCAAAGGTGAAGCTTTTTTTATCAGACTGGATTTTCTTACCTTCAAAATGGTCGTACAACTCAACACGATTTAATAGAGGATGGCCGGTTTTTAAAATCAAATCCGAAGCTTGCTGCGAAGTAATCTGCCTGTCCACTAAAATAGAAATATCCCGATATGTTTCTGGGAATTTGGCAATGCTCTGAAAACGGGGTCGTGGGGGAAGTGACTCCTCCAGCTTCTGCAAATCTATTTCCCAAACGAAAATTTTCTCGGCAACTCCCGTCTTGTCGGGTGATAGCTCTCCCATATAACCTAGTTCCATATCACCTGAACGACAAGCCACTGATTTTTCAGAAAGCAAAAAGGGTTTCTCCGAATTTGAAGAATAGTCCAGTTGCAATCCGTTTTGAGAACATAATTTATCCAAGGCTCCCTTTAAATCATAAAAATCATATTCCTTGCCACGCGGTTTCCAAGGCGTAAGTTCATAAGCCCCCAACACCGCCGCCGTCAATACGGTTTTTTCAATTCGTTCCCCTTTTGAATTCGTATAATAAACGCTGCCAATCTCGAAAAGTTTTAGCGGTTTTTGTCCTTTACTCAAATTGTTCGCGATGGTCTTGAGCAAGCCGGGAATCAAGCTGGTCCTCATAGTATCGTTTTCCGAACTGAGAGGGTTTCTCAATGGAATCACTTTATCTTGCTCCGATGCGAAAGAGGATAAATAAGCTTCCGCCTGTTCACTTTCAATAAAACTGAAATGAACTGTTTCAGAAAAACCGGTATTACAAAGCACCTCTCTTACTTTTCGAAGAAGGGTTTGCTTTTTGGCAATTCGAACCGGTCGTACCGAGGCTACAGGGAAAACGGTCGCGACCTTGTCGAAACCATCGACTCTGGCAATTTCTTCGATCACATCTATTTCGCGTGTCAAATCCGGTCGAAACCCCGGCACCTCCACCAGCAGGGTATCGTTCGACAGTTCCTCTTTTATCTGCAACCCCAAACGAGAACTAATTTCATTTATTCGCTCAATACTAAATTGGGAACCTAGCACCTGATTTACGCGGGAAACCCGCAATTTCACCTGAATGTTCTCTCGGGTATTCGGGTAGACATCAACTCTGCCTTGGCAAATTTCTCCTCCTGCCAACTCCTGAATCAAACAAGCCGCGCGTGCCTGAGCCGTGATGACTCCATCCATATCGACGCCGCGCTCAAACCGATAAGAAGAGTCAGATCGCAAGCCATATTTTTTTGAACTTTTTCGGATGGTGGCAGAATCAAAACAGGCACTTTCCAAAACCACGTTTTGAGTCGCTTCAGAAACCTGGCTGTTTGTCCCGCCCATGATCCCGGCCAGAGCCACTGGTTTTTCCGCATCGGCAATGACCAAAGCATCTGGCTCCAGTTTCAACTCACTGCCATCGAGGCTGGTAAACGGCTCACCTTTTTTCGCGTTTCGAATTACGATTTTATTTCCAGAAAGTAGCTCACGATCAAAAGCGTGCAGAGGTTGACCGTATTCCATCATTACAAAATTGGTGATATCAACGATATTGTTAATGGGTCGCAATCCTATAGCCATCAACCGGTCACACAACCATTTGGGAGAAGGGCCTGGCTTGACATTTTCAATCACTAAAGCCGCATAGCGCGGACATAAAGTTTCGGCCTGGTTCTCGACCTCTATTTTTTCTGCAACGGGTACCGTTCCCCAACTTTTTTCAAGCAATGCCAGCGCATCGGGTGGTTTGAACGTCCCGCCCATCAATGCCGAAACTTCGCGGGCCACTCCCAAATGCGACAAACAATAACCCCGATTGGGTGTCACGTTCAGCTCCAGCACATCGCCTTTATCTTCATCAAGTAATTCGTGGCTTTCAATCTCCAAACCCGCCATAGTGAGCACATGGCCCAACTCTGCTGCAGGCGCGTCAATCTCGACATATTCTTTCAGCCAATCTACCTGAACTTTCATCTTTCCCCTTCACTCGCTAACGCGAGAGGCAATAGGTCTATACTCTTAAAGCTGGCAAATGTTATTTACCCTTTTACTATAGTCCGCTAACATTTGCTCCCACCTTGTGGGGGATTATAAGTGAAGCGATTACAAAAATCTACGCTATCTCAGCATTGCATTTCTTCTCGTTTTAGGATATCAAGAGTTTCACATCCTTAATTCGACCCAGCCCTATGAAACTCACCGACTCACGAATTCTGGCACTGCTGAAAAAGAAAATCAGCCGCCCTATGAAAATCTCCGAGCTTTCAAAACATTTGGGAGTAACTGAAGCCGATCATCGTGAATTTCGTAACCGAATCAAGGAGATGGCAGCTCAGGGATCGCTGATAAAAATCCGTGGCGGTCGTTACGGTCTACCAGATGAAATGAACTTGATCACAGGCAAGCTGCATGGGCATCCGAACGGATTTGGTTTTGTCATTCCCGATAAGCACCACGATACCAACGATGTGTATGTTCACCAAAAATGCATGAACGAAGCTATGCATCAGGACCACGTCGTTGTGCGGGTGGAATCTGAAAAAGAACCCGGTCGACCCGAAGGACGAGTCATTAAAATTCTACAACGCAACACCCCAAATTTAGTCGGTGTCTATGAAACATTTGGGCGCGATGGCTGGGTCATCCCCACCGAGGCCAAACATTTCCATGACGTATTCATACCGGGAAAAAATCGTAAAGACGCCAAAAACGGTCAAATTGTCGATGTAAAAATTGAGACCTACCCCACTCGGCACCAACCGCCAGTGGGCAAAGTCATAGAAATACTCGGTAAATCCAATGACCCGGAAGTGGAAGTGCAGTCCATTCTGCGAAAGTTCGGAATTCGCCAGGGGTTCCCGCCAAAAATTATCAAAGAAGCCAAAGCAGTAGCAAAAGAAAACCAGCCGGACGACCGCAAAGATCTCACCGATCTTCTTACCTTTACGATTGATGGTGAAAGGGCAAAAGATTTTGATGATGCTGTATCACTGGAAACTATGGGTGAAGGATATCGCCTCGGCGTCCACATTGCCGATGTCAGCCATTTCGTAACAGAAAATTCTCTTTTGGATGAGGAAGCGTTCGAAAGAGGCACTAGTGTTTATTACGCAGATGGGGTGATCCCCATGCTCCCCGAAATTTTATCCAATGAAGCCTGCAGCCTGAAACCTGAAGTGGTTCGCCTGACACTCAGTGTAATCATAGATTTTGACCGGCAGGGCAATGCATTAGCTACCCAAATTCACAAATCATTTATCAAAAGTCGAAGACGGTTCACCTACACCGAGGTTGCCGAACTACTCGAACAGAAAAGGGAAAAAGATTCGCCATTCATTCAAACTCTTGCAGACATGCACTACCTCAGCCAGACCCTTAGAAAACGTAGATTTAAAAAGGGCAGTGTGGATTTCCAGGTGCCCGAGCCAAATATTCAATTGGATGAAGAGGGTAAAGTAAAAGAAATAGGAATTGTTGAACACAATGCGGCTCATCAATTGATCGAAGAGTTCATGTTGGCAGCCAACCAGGCCGTTGCCCTCAACCTGCATGAAAAAAACATCCCCTGTATCCATCGAATTCATGAACCTCCCGACCCGACCAAGCTATTTGAGTTTAAGGAATTTATTTCTTCCTTTGGCTTGCGGCTTTCGTCTCCGGAAAAAATCCGCTCGCAGGACTTAAACAACTTGTTAAAAAAAATCCAAGGGACTCCAGAAGAAAGAGTGGTCAACACCCTGTTACTGAGAACCATGAAAAAAGCGAGATACTCTCCATCCGACCCAGGGCATTATTGCCTTGGGTTCGAGCATTATGCTCATTTCACTTCTCCCATTCGCAGGTATCCGGATTTAATCGTCCACAGGATCATAAAAAAATATTTGAAGCATAAGTGCTCAAAAAAAGAAAAGAAAACCTTGTTGTCCTCGCTATCAGAAATATCAGAGCAGTCGACGCAAATGGAAATTCAGGCGATGTCCATTGAAAGAGAAATCATAAGCCTTAGGCGAGCGCAATTTATGATGGATAAAATCGGAAAAACATTTTATGGAATCATTACCGGAGTGGCAGGCTTTGGCTTCTTCGTCGAGCTAGAAAACGTTTTTGTGGAAGGGTTGGTAAAGATTTCCAGCATCATGGATGATTATTATCTCTTCATCGAAACCGAACATAAATTGATTGGGCAAAAACGGCACCGCGTATTCCAGATTGGCGACCCGGTAAAAGTTCGTGTTACCAACGTCGACCTTTCAAGGCGACAGATCGATCTGCAGGTGATGGGTGAAAGATGAAACCATCGGCCCCTGAATTCATGAAGGAATGGTTTTTTTCAGAAAACGCCAGCATTCATGACCGGGCGCGAATTCCACCCATTCTACCGTTCCTCCTTGCATTCATCGCCGGACTACTTGGTAATGAAGCAAAGCATTTCATAGCCCCTTATCTGGCTTGTAGTTTTACTTTAGGCTTGTCCCTTTTTTTCTTCTATCGCTCCACAGCAAATCCCTCTTATAAAAAAACTGCAATACTGGCTTTGCTATTCCTATTTGGCTTGATATATCAAAGTCAAAACACTGCACGCCCCGAGAACGTCGCCCGCCACATCGAAGAAGGAAAGTTGACTGCCGTGCAAGGCAAACTGTTTTCTCCGCCACAGGTTCTTGAAGATAGAACATTTTATTTACTGGAAACAGAATCCATTGACACAAAAACCGGTACGGAAAAAGTTTCAGGGAGGGTGCGGATTGCTGTTTATAAGCCTCACGATTTACTACAAAGCGGAGACAAGGTTCGATTCGAAAAGATAAGGCTCAAAATTCCCAGAAATTTTAAAAATCCAGGCCGCTTTGACTATCACTCCTATTTAAATTCAAAAGGAATAGACTTGATCGGCAATGTTTCCAAACCCGAAAATATTTTCCGACTTGGGCAATTCGAACTTCCTTTCTACTATAAGTTACCGCAACGGTTGCGGGAACGGATGCTAGCCAGCCTTTCAAGACTGTTTCCAGAAGACGAAGGCAAACTGCTGCAGGCCATGGTGTTTGGTATGAAAGATTCCCTTCCCGAACATATCAGGGAAGCCTACATCGCAACGGGATTGGCCCATTTGATGGCGGTGTCAGGGTTGCATATCGGATTTGTCGCCAGCGCTTGTTATTTTTTGCTCCTGCCTTTGGTTTTTTACTTGCTCTACCGATTCAAGCCCGACGGTGCCCGCGCCGGACATAGTGGGAAATGGACAGCCTTCTTCTGCCTTGTTCCCGTCCTTCTTTATATGGTTGTGGTGGGGGCAAAAGTTTCATCGCTTCGAGCGGGGATAATGATCAGCGCATTTTTAATCGCTATTCTCATCAACCGAAAAAATAGCCTGTTCAATGCTTTACTTTCCGCAGCTTTTTTTATTCTTCTTTGGAAACCTGAATCCTTGATTGATCCGGGATTCCAGTTATCGTTCCTGGCAGTCGCAGGAATATTAGGGGTGATTCATTTACTGACCGAAATGGGTAAAGACCCGCTATCGAAGTTGGGGGAGCCTTCCTGGCATCAGAAATTGTTAGGCAAAAACCCACATTCCCTGGAATCACCCATCCGATCCAAGCTAATAAAAATTTTTTTAGGCAGCACACTCATCTCTTTTACCGTTACTCTTGCTACCCTTCCCGTATTGCTCTTTCACTTTAATCGAATCAGTCTTGTGGGGGCATTCCTGAATTTATTTCTTGTTCCCATTGCGGCGATTCTTATTCCTGGAGTTCTACTGGTAACTTGTATAGGAATGGTTTCGCAAAGCCTGGCAATGCTTCCAGCCCTACCCTTTCTATATCTAACCAAACTGTTTTTAATCATTCCACAGTTTGTTGCGCAGTTCCCCTATTCATCTATATATCTCGCGACTCCCCCGTCCCTATGGGTTGTATTTTATTATGCTGTCCTCCTTAGTGGAGGTTATGCCTTGTTCCATAACATTCGCGAAATCCCCAACCTTTTCAAAACAGCCTGGATTGCCGCAGTGTGCATCACCATTGCCATGCTCATCTGGCCGCGTGTATTTCATTTCCCTCCGAAGAAATTGATTATAAGCGTTTTGGACATAGGCCAGGGGGAATCCATATTCATAGAGCTCCCCAATGGCAAAACTCTGTTAATGGATGGGGGTGGATTTTACAAAAACAGCCTGGATGTTGGGAAAACGGTGATCGCACCCTTCTTATGGAATAAAGGAATCAACCGTATCAATTATATGGTGGCCACTCATTCTGACAATGATCATATTCGTGGACTGGATTCTGTGCTGGACCTTTTCCCTGTTGAAACCTTTCTCACCTTTGGAGAAAGTATTTCAGGCTACCGTTTCAAGCGGTTGCAAGCCAAAGCAGTAGAAAAACATGCTGAGCTTGTTTCGTTGAGAACTGGCGAACCATTTGCTATTGGCGAAACACAGTTGACCCCTTTGCACCCGGCCCCGGAAAAAGAAAGTCCAAGGGAAAACACTCGCAGAGTGGAAAATGACCTAAGAGTGGACAACGATCTTTCACTGGTTCTCAGGCTGGATTATAAAAGCTTCAACATGTTGTTCACCGGAGACATCGGCGAAAAAGTGGAAAACAAACTGGTCAAAACAAATCCCGGATTAAAAGTGGATGTTTTAAAAGGCCCGCATCATGGCAGCCGATTCTCCAATTCAGAACCGTTTATAGCGGCTACACAGCCGCAGGCTGTGGTGTTTTCCAGCGGTTACCTCAACCGCATGAAACACCCGCATCCTGAAACGCTGAAACGTTACAACAGTGCAGGTGTAAATATTTACCGCACCGATTTAAATGGTGCTGTGCAGATTGTTTCTAATGGTCAGAGACACTCCATCCACACACACGAAGGGTTGTAAGAAAAATTTCTTTCATTGACTTTTTTTCGCCTGCCTTTATATTTACAATCATTCTAAAACTTAAATCGACCTGCTATGAGTTTGCCTTCAGAACGCCGGCACAAAATTCTTATTGTTGACGACTCTAAAACCATCATTGCTGTCATCAACAATATCCTGCAAAAAGATTACGACACCTGCTCTGCTGAAAACGGATTGGTGGCCATTGAATCTTTTAATAAAGAAAAACCGGACCTCATTCTGATGGATGTGGAAATGCCGGAAATGAATGGTTTTGAAGCCTGTAAAAAAATCAAGGCGCTGGATTCAGAAACGAGCGGTTTTACGCCCATTATTTTCATCACCGGTAAAGGCGATCTTGAAAGCATGAAAACCGGTCTCAAAAGTGGGGGCGAAGACTACTTGGCAAAACCCTTTGAGCCAGAAGAACTATTGGCTCGGGTGCAAGCGGTTTTGAGGACCAAGAAACTCTATAATGAATTGATGGATGCCTATGCTTTCATTGAACACGAACAGGATATCATCGCATCTATCCAGAAAAGCCTGCTTTGCCATGTGCTCCCTGAAATTCCTGGATTTCAGTTCTTTGCCGATTACCAGCCCTCTTCGAAAGCGAGCGGCGATTATTATGATTTCATTCGTGTTGATAAAGACCATCTCGGCGTTCTAGTTGCCGATGTTTCCGGGCATGGATCGCCGGCTGCCGTCATCATGGCAATGATGCGTGTCGTCCTGCGATCTTTTCTATCCTCGGTCCGTTCCCCGAAAGAAGTGCTGGAAAAAATCAACGAAAGTCTTTGTGACAACCAGAAAGCAGGCCATTTCATCACCGCATTTTATGGCGTTATCCATTTGCCCACCCGGCGCATGAAATATGCCTCGGCGGGTCACAATCCCCCCCTTCTCATCCGATATGATAAAGGCGATATTGTTGAATTAAATACCGAAAAAGGGTTCCCGCTCATGATTCATTGCGATAACGATCTGGAGGAAAAAGAAGTTGAACTGCCCCGCAACAGTAAATTGATCTGCTACACCGACGGGCTCACGGAAGCCAGGGGAATGGATCAGGAAATGTATGGGCTGGAAAGATTGAAACAAAATTCACAGGAAATGGGAAAGTCCATGAACGCCGAAAAACTGGGTCAGGAACTGAAAAGCAATGTAAAAACCTACCTGAACGGCTGCGAATTCACCGATGATTTCACCCTGGTTATCCTGGAAATAGAGTCCTGAATCGAACCGCTGTTCCTTGATTAAATGAACCTCATTATGGTATAAAGACTGTTTACCTGAACCCTTATAATGGAAAAGAACAACATGGCAACCGTTGAAAAACTGCAGGAACATCTCAAGAAAGCTCAGTCCAATCTGGCAGAAGCGTCTAAAAAAGACGATGCCGGTGAAATTCGCAAACTGAAAAAGAAAACCAAACGGCTGGCGCGCAAAGCATCCAAAATCACCGCCACCGAAAAAATGGCCGAGTTGAAAAAGAAAAAGAAAAAAGACCGTAAAACCACTTCCGAATAGCCAGCGTGACGCTGGACCCTAAGAGCACAACTGATTAGAATGTCTAGCATTATTGAGCGCTGTAAAATTCAAGTTTACTTGCATCCCTCGCTAGAGGGTGCCGCTATAGGCGACAGGTCAGGGCCGTTGTTTGCTGACGGTTAGTATTTCGCTTCTAGAAACATAAATTAGCTTGTCTCATTTTGTGGAATAATAATTCCCCCATTTATATTATGGACATAGAAAATGTAGCCAAACTGGCTCGCTTGAAACTGACCGATGCTGAAAAAGAGAGGTTCTCGACTCAAATGGGAACCATCATCGAATACATCGAAAAACTCAACGAACTGGACACGAAAGACGTGGAACCCACCGCACATGTGTTGGGATTGAACAATGTTTTCCGCGATGACGTGGCAACGGAACCCCTCACGGACCAAGCCCCTATTAACGATTCCCCCGCACATAGCAAAGGGCATTATGAAGTGCCCAAAATAATCTAACTCCATGCACCGCACTACCATTACGCAGGCAAGAGAACTGCTCCATTCGAAAAAACTGTCTTCTGTTCAATTGACGGAAGCAGTTTTCGCTCGCATCGATGCGGTTGAAGACAAGGTAAAAGCATTCGCTCACTTGATGCGCGAAAAAGCCATGGAGCAAGCTAAAGTTGCCGATTCCAGAATCGCTAAAGGTGAAGAGTTGCCTCTGCTCGGTGTACCTATCGCTTTAAAAGATTTAATCTGCACAAAAGGGAGTCGCACCACTTGCGCATCAAAAATTCTCGACCAGTTTGTTGCACCTTACAACGCTACCGTTGTAAATAGACTCAATGCTGCAGGTGCTGTGATTGTCGGCAAAACTAATATGGATGAATTCGCGATGGGGTCTTCTAACGAAAACTCATCGCATCACACAACAATGAATCCATGGGCGCTCGATAGGGTTCCCGGCGGTTCCAGTGGCGGATCAGCAGCAGCCGTTGCTGCACACGAATGTATTGCAGCGCTGGGCAGTGATACCGGTGGTTCCATTCGACAACCCGCAGGATTTTGTGGCGTGACCGGGCTCAAACCCACTTACGGACGCGTTTCTCGATTCGGACTGGTGGCGTTTGCTTCTTCTTTAGATCAAATTGGACCCATTACAAAATCCGTTGCCGATGCCGCAACTTTATTGAATGTGATCGGAGGCAAAGATGGACAGGACTCCACCTCTGCCGATGTGCCCTTGCCCGATTTCACCAAAGCTTTACAGCAAGATGTTAAGGGGATGAAGCTGGGCATTCCGAAAGAATATTTTACGGGTGGCATGCAACCCGAAGTTGAAAAGGCTGTACAGGAAGGGATTCGTACTCTCGAATCGCTAGGCATGCAAACGGTCGAAGTTTCATTGCCCCATCTGGATTACGCAGTTGCCGCTTACTACATCATTGCCTGTGCCGAAGCCAGCACCAATCTGTCACGGTACGATGGAGTTAAATACGGTTATCGATCTCCAAATTCTGACAACCTCATTAATATGTATGAAAACACTCGTGAAGAAGGGTTTGGAGAAGAGGTCAAGCGCCGCATAATTCTTGGGACCTTCGTGCTCAGCTCGGGTTATTACGATGCTTATTATTTAAAAGGCCAACAAGTAAGAACTTTGATCAAACAGGATTTCGAAAACGCTTTAGAAAAATGCGATGTCATTGCCGCTCCGGTCACCCCCTATCCCGCGTTCAAGCTCGGCGAAAAACTGGATGATCCATTACAAATGTATTTGGCGGATATCTATACCATTTCTGCCAACCTCGCTGGTATTCCGGCGATGTCCATTCCCTGTGGTTTTGTGAGCGGAGAAAATCTTCCGGTGGGACTACAATTGATGGGCAAACATTTCGATGAAGCAAACCTGATCGCAGTCGGTCATAAATTCCAGCAGGCGACCTCGTTTCACACCCAGCAACTGCCTATATAATTTCGACTTTTTCCAAGCAGAAGTGATCTAAACCTATTAAAAACAATAGTATAAAATGCATTGAATAAATTTACATAGAATGGTAATATAAATACTCCTTATCGAAGAAACAAAACCATAATGTTTTATCCAGCCATAACAGAAAATGAAGTCACAGGTTTTTATGATTTCGGATTGGTTTTCCTTTCCTACATCATAGCGGTTATTGCCTCTTTCACAGCCCTGAATCTCTCTCTCCGTATTGGTGAAAGTTTTGGTCTAGCGCGAAAGGTTTGGATAGCTGGATGTGCTTTTGCAATGGGCTGTGGTATTTGGTCCATGCATTTCACCGCCATGCTCGCTTACAAATTACCTTTTGAAGTCACCTATAACATAGGTATTACCCTCCTCTCACTTGTAATCTCTGTCTTTGCTTCAGGATGCGGTCTTTTTCTGGCGAATATAAAACAAAGTTCAAAAACAAATATTGCCTGGGGTGGTTTGGTGATGGGTGTCGGTGTGGCTTGCATGCACTATTCCGGAATGATGGCAATGGAATTAAATGGATCGATGCATTTCCATCTCGGCTTATTCATCCTTTCTGTTTTGATCGCGGTTATTGCAGCTACAGCGGCTTTGTGGTTGATCATTCACTTTTCAAAAAAACAACCCGATCTAAATGTAAACCTGAAATGGGTTGCCGCGTTTATTATGGGACTTGCTATTGCAGGCATGCATTTTACCGGAATGGCAGCCACCTTCTTTGTTCCCCAAGGTACTATTTTTGCTGGCTATCAGACCACGGCCGATCTGCGCCTGTTTGCGTTTGGAATATCAACAGTAACTATCCTTATTTTTGGTTTAACCATAGCCGCTTCCATAACCCAAAAGGAATTCAATCTCTTAAAAGGGGTTAAAAATGAGCTGGAAGTACGGGTTGCGGAAAGAACCAAAGAGTTGGAAGGGTTATCAACTTTTCCTTCCGAAAATCCGTACCCCGTTTTTCGAATCAGTCGGGACAATACTATTGTTTACTCCAACCCTCCCGGGCTTTCTGTTTTAAAAATTTGGAAGGAGAAAGTCGGTGGAAAAATTCCATCCCCTTTTTTAAAAAGCATTTCAGAAGCAGAACTTTATAAAACTCCCCAAAAAATGGAATTACAACTGGGTCATCAGGCTTTTGAATTTTCAATTATTTACATAGAAGAAATGGATTACCTCAACATATACGGTCGAAATATTACCGAACAAAAATTAGCCGAGGCAAAACTAGAAAATTATACAAAAGAATTGAAAAGGAGCAACAATGCCTTGCAGGAGTTTGCCTCAATGGCCTCCCATGATTTACAAGAACCCCTTCGTAAAATATATATTTTTGGAGACCAGATAAAAAATGGAATCAGCAATTTAGACGAACGAAGTGAAGAATATCTGAACCGCATGCAGCGATCTGCAAAGAGAATGCAATCTTTAATACTGGATTTATTAAAATACTCTCAAGTAAACACCAAAGCAGAACCCTTCAGAAAAACAAACCTTCGGAAAATTGTGGATGATGCAATTGATATTCTTGAAAAAAGATTTTCAGAAACGCAGGGAACTATTTGCGTTGAAAACCTCCCCACCCTGGAAGCTGAAGCCTTTCAAATGAGGGAACTTTTTCAGAACCTTATTGGCAATGCCCTCAAATATCATCGGGAAGGTGTGCCCCCTGACATTAAAATTAAAAGTTCTGAAACTTTTAAAGGAAATATTGAAATTACTGTGGAAGACAATGGCATTGGATTTGAGCAAAAATACAAAGATAAAATTTTTATGCCCTTTCAACGGTTGCACGGACGAAGCGCCTTTGAGGGAACAGGAATGGGGCTCTCCATTTGCAAACGAATCGTAGAGCATCATGGAGGCAACATCGATGCCCTAAGTACCTTCGGAAAAGGCTCTAAATTTATTATCAGCCTACCTAATAAGTCCCCTTCCTCAGCACACGACGAACCAAAGCCGGCGCTAACCTCTCAAAATATTTCTGTATAAAAAAAGTAATTGTTGAGAAATTTAAAGCTCAATCTTCCAGTCTTTTAATTTATCCAAAGATGGGTAGTGGGTGAGATCAAAATGAATGGGTGCAACGGAGATATATTTTTTCGCTATCATCACACAATCAGCGCCTTCCTCCGTTTCCTCAAAAAGCATTTCTCCGGCAAGCCAGTAATAGGTTCTGCCACGTGGATCTTTCCTGCAATCAAACTCTTCTATGACCCGAGATTTTCCCTGCCGGGTTATAGCAACTCCAGCAAACTCTGAATCGGGAACCGGTGGCACGTTGATGTTCAAGACCACACCCTCGGGCAAACCTTTTTCCAGGAGTTGGGGAATAAATTTGCGAGTGAATTTTGCTGCGGGACCAAAATCTGGATTTTCATAAGTATCCAGAGAAACGGCAATGCTCGGCACACCCATGACCATCGCTTCGGTGGCCGCAGAAACCGTACCTGAATAAAGCGCACATATACCGAGGTTGCCGCCCAAATTAATTCCCGACACCACCAGCTTGGGAGGCTCACCCAGCAAAACGGTGATCGCAAGCTTGACACAATCCGCCGGAGTACCATTAACCGCATAGCCAATGAACTCGCCCTCCTCCTCCACCTTTCTTACCTTAAGAGGTTGGTTGAGAGTGATGGCATGGCCCATAGCGCTCTGTTCGGTTTCAGGGGCAACGATGATCACATCGTCCAGAGCCAGGAGTTCTTTACGTAAAACACGCAAACCCTCGGCATTGAATCCATCGTCGTTACAAAGAAGTATCATTTAAAAACCTTTGTCATCGGAAATAAAAATAGGGCGTCACCGAAACGTAACGCCCTACTTTCATAAATGAAAAGACCCACAGGGTCTAGTTGTTCTTTTCGAAATACTCTTTTGATCCTTTAGGATCGGCCTTCATTCCATCGGAACCTTCACTCCAGTTAGCGGGACAAACTTCGCCGTTTTTCTCGTGGAATTGAAGCGCATCCACCATCCGTAAGGCTTCGTCAATATTTCTGCCCAGAGGAAGGTTGTTGATCAACTGATGCTGTACCACGCCATCTTTATCAATAAGGAACAATCCGCGAAATGCGATTCCCGCTTCGTGCATGACACCATAGTCATAAGTGATTTTCTTATTAAGATCGGCAACGAGTGGATATGCGATATCACCCAATCCACCATTCTTTCGGTCGGTATTTCTCCAGGCCAAATGCGAGAAATGACTGTCTATGGAAACACCAAGCACTTCCGTGTTTCGTTTTTTGAACTCTTCCATTTTTTCACTGAAAGCAATAATTTCAGTAGGACAAACAAAAGTAAAATCTAAAGGATAGAAAAATAAAATGACATACTTCCCTTTAAAGTCAGAAAGTTTGATTTCTTTGAAACTGCCATCAGGCATTACCGCTTGCGCTGTAAAGTCTGGTGCAGGTTTGGCAACTAATGCAGACATGTTTAACTCCTCAAAATAGAATCAGTAATAATAGGTGGTCTACTTTACCATAGTGACGCATTCAATTTCCATAAAACAGGAAAACCAAAGCCCCTCCTTGACACTCCCAAGCCCTCTTCTTACAATGGCTCATGTGCTACAGCGTTGTTTTTTAAAAACCTCTCGGTACGAACTATTATGGAAATTTTGTTTTTGGGTACCGGCACCTCCACAGGGGTCCCTTCCCTATGTTGCACCTGTGAAGTCTGCCAGTCGGAGGATACTAGAAACAAACGACTGCGCTCATCGATTCTGGTCCGGCAAAACGGTCATACGATTCTTGTCGATACCTCTACGGATCTCCGACAACAATGCCTGCGCTACAACATTCAAAATATTGATACGGTTTTGTACACCCATCACCATGCCGACCATGTGCACGGCATCGATGAGTTAAGAAGTTTCAACTTCTTCAACAAAATGTCTATCCCCTGTTTTGGCAATCAACAGACTCTGGATAACTTGAAAAAAAACTTCAGCTATATTTTTGGGGTTGCAGAACAAATTGGCGGCGGAATCCCACAATTAATTCCTCACACTCTGGAAGACAAGACTTATTACTTTGGAGACATCCCGGTTACGCCGTTGGATATTCAGCACGGAAAATTGATGATCAATGGATTCCGTTTCCACGACTGCGCTTACATCACCGACTGCAGCGGCATCCCCGATCAAACGATGGAAAAATTGAAAGGATTAAAAATACTCATCCTGAACGCATTGGGATTCAAAGACCATGCAACGCATTTCAATCTCAGCCAAGCCTTGGAGGCGGCAGAAGCTATCAAAGCCGAACGAACACTTCTGACCCATATCAACCATCAATTCGATTTCGAAAAAATATCCAAAGACCTGCCCGAAGGCGTAGAACTCGCCATCGATGGAATGAAACTGGAATACTAAGTTGATCCAAAAGACCCAAACCATTTTGGATAGAAAGAAATGGTTAGCAAACCAAGCCACCCAGAGATTTTATACCATTATAAAATTATCTGAAATCAGGGATTTTAATTTTACAGAGGGAGGGCAGTAATCTATATTGCAAGATCCATCTTTTCATTACGGGCAATCAGCAATGATCCCATGAATTCTTTAGAGGCATCTTTTTTAACAACCAATTCTTGCGGTACATTCCACATTCCTGAAGTATTGACTATAAAGGGCAGATACCAGATTAGGCCATACAGGTTTGAGTCTGGATTAACCTTAAGGGATATCTCCATATTGGTCGTGGTACGAGGTCCCACTCGGCGGGTCAAAACATTGAATTTTGTCTTGTCATCCCATTCGCCATCAAATATCTCAACAAAAGGCTTACCGATCAATTCGTCTGCGTCATAACCCAATGTGCTGGCTGATTGATTGGCGAAACAAATGACCCCACCGGGGTCAACCTGCAAAATCAGGTCTGAAATTGACTCCACGATCCTGCGGTGTCTTTCCTCACTTCGTATCAACTCCCCGTAACCGGAGTCAATAACATCGAGATCTTCCCGGTTTCTTTTTGAAAGGGTTATCAGAATATCCCAAACAACTTTAATGTTAGAGCTAAAATAAGTTGAAAAAGTCCCTTTACTTATTTCCAGCAAATTCGAATCTGTCACTGCTCTGACACTTGCTGAACGAGGCTTGGATTCCAGAAGCGACATCTCGCCAAAAAAATTACCAACCTCCATGAAAGCAATGTGTTTATTTTGTTTGTGAACTTCGAGTTTTCCTTCAAGGACGATATACATGCTTTCTTTAAACGACTTTTCAGCGAAAAGAATCTCACCTTCCCGCAATGAAACAATCTGGCAAGCATGTAGTAGAGACCACAGGTCATCATCCTGAATAAATTTGGAAAATGAAACCTGTTTTAATGCAGCTATTTTCTGGTGTGAATGCATAGGGGATAAAACCAAAAATAGGTAAAACTTATTTTCCGTTTAAAGATAATATACTCCTGTCGGTAACGACTGGCAATAAAAGAATGGAATTACTGGGAAAATAGCATAGAACTCGCCATTGATGGGATGCGGGTAGAATATTAAAACAACATAGCAAACCCGTAGGCATACAAACCCACAGTCTGCTATAAATAGAGGTATCGGTTCAAACCACTTTTCGTTTATTTATAAGGAATATTTAAGTTATGAAAAGTCTTATCGGTTTTGTAGGGGTGGGCCGCATGGGAGCCAATATGGCGCGGCGTCTCAAAGATCAGGGTTATTCCATTAGCGCGGTTAGCGATCGTCATGCTCCAGCAGCTGAGTCTTTAGCTCAGGAGCTATCTTGCGAGGCTGTAACAACGCCTGCCCGTGTTGCTAAACTTAGCGATGTTGTGCTGACCGTGGTCACCGATGATGCAGCAATGGACGAGATTTTTTCAGAAACAGATCCTTCAAGCCTGCTTGCCCATGCAAAGGGCAAACTATTCATTAACTTCGCCACGGTCAGTCCCGAATCCCACATCCAAGCTGCAGCCCGTGTCGAAGCAAAAGGAGGAACCAGTCTCGAAGCGCTCATGGCCAGTAGCATCACGCAGGCGCGGGAGGGAACACTTTATCTTATGTGTGGCGGAAAAGAATCGGTCTTTGAACAAGCACGATCTATTCTTGAAGCACTGAGTTCAAAGCTTCTTTATATTGGGCCTGCCGGTGATGCAGCAAAGGTCAAAGCCCTGGTCAACATGGTCATGAACTGCAACACTGCCGCTTTGGCTGAGGGTTTGGGACTCGGCGACGCGCTCGGACTGGACCTGACAATGCTTCGCCAGGTCTTTGGCGAAACGGGTGCCGCATCGCGCGTTCTTGTAACAGACGGGGAAGATATGCAAAACCGGGATCATGAATGTTATTTCTCTGCCGCTCATGCAGCTAAAGATTCTGGCATCGCTCTCGACCTGGCTCAGTCCGCTGGATTAAAATTGCCGCTGGCGAAAGCCACTATCGAACAATACCAACGTCTCGTTGAAGCAGGTAAGGGCGAGTTAGATAAATCGGGTGTAGCAGAATTGGTATTTAAGGGACGAATGAAATAAAGGAGAAGAACGAAATGCCGCTGGAAGATGAATTGGGAGATATTTTACAAAAGGCCTGTGACGGAAAAGCATGGTCAAGAAGCGACCTTGTTCGGGAAACGAATCTTCCACAAGAGGACATCCAAAAGATAGAAAGCTATCAATTGACACCGGAGGATTCCGATGTATTAAAACTTGCGAAGGCTTTGGATTTGGATGGCCCGGCCTTAATTGAAATTACCCGGGAACGATGGGAACCTAAACCACCCGCCGATGACCCGGATTTTGATTTGGTTTGCCTGAACGTGTTTATGGGAGAGTATCCTGTAAACTGCTATCTGTTGCGCTGTAAAGAAACAGGAGAAACCACAGTTATTGATACGGGTGCGAACCCGAAAACGATTATCGCCAAAGCCCGTGAGATGGGAGTTCGCCCCAGCATGATTTTGTTAACCCATGCCCACCCGGATCACGCAGGTGGACTGGGGCAACTGAGCAATGCCTTTGAATGCCCTACCTATATCGACCATAAAGAACCCAGGCCCAGTGGAAGCAGTAATTTTAAAATTGTAAAAGATGGCGATGAAATTACGCTGGGTAAACTGCAAATCCAATGCATTGAGACTCCGGGTCATACAACCGGTGGTGTCTCTTATCTAATAAACGAAACCTTAATTTCTGGAGATGTTATTTTCGCCGGGTCGATGGGACGCGCAAATTCCTCCTGGGCCGACCTCTTTAATTCCATCACGCAAAAGGTACTTCGACTTTCCGATGATACGGGCATTCACCCCGGTCACGGGCCTTCTACAACAGTAGGGCAAGAAAAAGTGCATAATCCGTTTTTCATAGGTCGCGTGAAGTAGGCAAGGGGGTTGAGATATCCCTCAAGTTTGATTTAAAATGGGACTATAAAAGAAAAACCTCGCTCTATTCAATTTATCCAAAATTAAATAGGAGGTATTATCCTATGAAAATCTCAACTTTTATTATCGCTTTAAGTTTTCTAATCGGCTTTCCGAGCTTGGCTTCCGCAAAAAACGAATTGGTGATGCAAAAAGAAGTTTTGAATTGGGCATCTATGGGTATAGGTGACAACGTTTGCATGGAATTGATTTTTATTGAGGAGGGGCGGGATGTCCCCGATATGCGAAAGGAACAATGCGGTTCAATTGATGGAAAGTACAGTGTGACTCTTTCCGGCCCTGCGGGTACCACAGTCACTTTTTTTGGAAAGTTTGGTTTCAAAAAAGGCAACGGGTTCCTGACCATTAAGAAAAAAGATGACAAAAATCTCTGGTTACTGGATTTAACGGCCTTCCCATCAGGGCAATGGTCGACCTCGAAAGCCAATGAAAATTCAGGTGCTTTTGAGGCCTTCTACAACGCCTCGCCAATATTTGATCAATCCGTATATTCCGTTAAATGGGGCAATCATGTCCAATAAAGATGCCGGAATTTATTCGGGAAAATTTACTTTTTTTGACAGGGGGTGAAGTATGAAAATCAAAACTTTTATTATCGCTATAAGTTTTCTTATTTGCTTTCCAAGCCTTGGCTTTGCAAAAAACGAATTGGTGATGGATAAAGAAGTTTTGTATTGGACAAATTCTGGTAAAGGTGGTGAATGGGCTTGCTACATGCTGATTACTATTGAGGTAGGACGGGATGTCCCAGATATGCGAGATGAGCCATGCGGTTACACTGACGGAAAGTTCAGTGTGACTCTTTCCGGTCCACCGGGCACCACAGTCACTTTTTTTGGAAAGTATGGTTTCAAAAAAGGCAATGGTTTCCTGACCATTAAGAAAACGGATGATCAAATGCTCTGGTTGTGGGATTTAACGGACTTCCCAGCGGGTCAATGGTATTCTTCGGAAGCAACCGATGATTCAGGAGCTTTTGAAGCCTTTTACAATGCTTCGCCCATGTTTGAACAATCGGTATTCTCTATTAAATGGGGCAACGAAAGTCCAGAGAGCTAAGAAAAAATATCACCACCCGCACGCACTAATGCTGTTTTAATAACAGAAATATGTACTTTCTCGCGGCTATAATTGCATTAAGGAGATTCGAGTAATGAAAGCGTTTAAAGTACATGAATATGGAAAAGCTGCAAAGTTTGTTGAAGAGGAAGTTGAAAAACCAGGAATAAAACCAGGTCATGTAGTAATCGAGGTAAAAGCCACAAGTCTAAATCCGGTTGACCATAAACTTCTTAAGGCAGATCTGGGTATTAATCCTTCGTTGCCTGCAACCCTTCATATGGATGTCGCTGGAATCATAGTGGAAGTGGGCGAAGAAGTAACAAATTTCAAAATCGGTGACGAGATATATGGATGCACGGGTGGGCTCCAGGGTGAAGCCGGAAATATTGAAGGCGCATTAGCAGATTTCATGTTAGCCGATAGCCAATTGATTGCTTTAAAACCAAAATCATTAAGTTTCTCAGAGGCAGCAGCATTACCTCTTGTTGCTATCACTGCGTGGGAAGGGCTTTTCGATCGAGCGCATATTAATGCCGACGATCATATTCTTATTCATGCCGCAACAGGTGGAGTGGGTCACATTGGAATACAACTTGCCAAGCAACACGGTGCGCGGGTGGCAACAACGGTCTCTTCTGAGGAAAAAGCCAAAATCGCCAGAGATCTGGGAGCAGATGACATTATTTTTTACCGCGATGAAACGGTTAAAGACTACACCCAGCGCCTTACAAACGGGAAAGGCTTTGACGTTGTGTTCGATACAATTGGTGGAGACAATCTCGACAAATCATTAAAAGCTGCAAAAGTCAGTGGTCAAGTAATCAGTATTGTAGGGACTAACCCACATGACCTTTCACCCATGCACATGAAAGGATTGAGTTTACATTTAGTGTTTATGCTTCTCCCGATGTTAACCGGTAAAGGGAGAGAACATCATGGTTTTATACTGAAAAAAATCGCCGAACAGGTCGACCAAGGAATTGTAAAGCCTCTTCTCCATAAGGACAGGTTCCACTTCGGTCAGGCTAATGAAGCCCACGCCCTTTTTGCCGCAAATAAGCATATTGGAAAAATTGTCCTGGAAAATACTTAACGAAATTTTTGTTTTACGGGCTCCAGTTTTTTGCTTTCACAGCATCTTCCAGCATGAGAACGCAAAAAGGGCATGAGACGGCAATAGTGTCCGGTTCGTTGACCATCAGTTCATCAAGCCGATGATGGCTCATGCGTGTTCCAGTATTTTCTTCAAGTAAAAAGCGAGGCCGTCATTGCGAACGCAGTGAAGCAATCCAGAAAACCCCTGGATCGCCGCGCCGCTCTGCGGCTCGCGAAGACGATCCCGCGGGAGCGGAAACGACCCATTTCCACCGGGCGTGGCACGGTTAAAAATTAAGTTTCATACCAGCACTGAGACCGTAGGTTCCGCGTGTCGCATTGTCTGATATGCGACCATCCATATTGACATAGGCAATGGTGTCCTTGCTCATTCCATAAAACATTCCCATTCTGAGAGAAGCCGTTTTTTCCGTAAAAGTATCCCCGCCTTTGTTTTTAACAAGGGTTCCGTTGACAGCATAAGACTGGGTTCTGCCCATAAGCACATTGCGGTAATCCAACTCCGCCCCTATCCTGACAGCCAAATCTTTATTGACCTTGGTGGTCAACTGTTCTCCAATGTGGACACTGCCCTGCACCAGATGGCGCTCTCCCCAGGCAAAGAATTGTCTCTCGTGGTAATCGCCCGTAAAAGAATAACCAAACGTTACACCCAACTCGGTATTCCATGTCGTTTTAGGAATGTTTGAATGATCAAAACTGAATTGCCCGCCGGTGATCAATTCATAACTCGTGTAGTCACTGGTGACATCGGCCTTACCCGTTGTCGTGGTGTTGGTAAAAATCTCGCGATTGCCTTCGTGAAATTCCATACCCCCGACTAAAAACCCACTGAACTTTAATTTTCCCAGACTTCCCAATTCTCTGGCGTTGATACCGGCGAGGAAATTGTTGCGGGAAATGTCGTGGTCCCGATCAATGTCCTGCTCGCTATGGCCCAGGGACAAAATCAGATCGACTTTTTTATTTTTGAGAGGATAAATTAAATTGAGTCCTCCCCCATAAGTTTCGTATCCAAGCACGGTACTGTTGGTGCCGCGTTTGGAATAGAAGGAAAACGGTTCGACATAAAGCTCATTATTTCTATAAAGTTTGGAGTAGTCTGTATAACGTTTGAGTGCCGAGCGTAGGTTGAAAGAACGTAATCCCAAAAGTTCATCGACACTTTCACTCGCGCCCTGACCCACAGACCCGGCAGACCCTTTCACTGCAATATTACCGCTGAGGTCTTGAATAACAAAAGCCCCAGTATTCGTTGTCTCATAGAAATAAGTCTGGCCAAAACCCTGGTTAATTTGAATCGTATTACCCGTGGTTCCTGCTATGATACTGATTCTACCTACGAGGATACTGCCTTCCTCTAAAACAAGGGTATTATTACTGCCGTCTAAACGAAATGCGTTTGCGGATGTTGTATCTGTCCTCTTGACGGTGCCCCGGTTTATGAAGGTGTCCGTTCCCTCCAGCCTCACCACCGTGCTCCCCGACGATGAAATTTCGCCGCCGGCATTGTTGACGATTGTTAAAACGGTTCCCGCACCGCCCGCCCCGGCCTGAAGGGTTTGCGAATCAGAGGATATGGTTCCTGAGTTGATTAGGGTTCCGTCACTCCCGCCCAAATTTATTGCGGCATTACCCACACCGGAAATAGTTCCACTGGCATTATTAGTGAATGATAAACCCGAGCTGGTCTGTACTCGGACGGCACGACCTGCGGTTGCTGATATGGTTCCAAAGTTATCGATCGTCAGGTTGTTGGAACCCACATTGGCATCAAGGGCATTACTACCTGCTGTTGCCGTGATGCTTGCACCCACGCTATTGATAATGGTGACTCCGGTACTCGCTGGAACCACGTCAACCGTATCAGTTGTAAAGCTGATGTCTGCATTGTTGGTAAAGGTTACATTGTTGGTATCGATATTGTAATCGTCAAGGGTGGAGTCTGCATTTTGTGTGGTGTCCACACTAACAGCAATGGAAGCCCCCCACGTTTGAGGGGGAAGTGCCATTAAGATTACAATGGCAATGTAGAATAAAAATGTTCTCTTCCAATATGAAATATGGGATGTGCAGAACTTTTTCATATAAAACCAGAACCGTTTGGAATAACCCGCATATAGCATGAGAGCTCCAAAATCACCCCAGCCCCTCTTTACAAAGAGGGGTTTATTGAAGCTCCCCCTTCTACGAAGGGGGTTGGGGGGATTTGTCTTCTTCTCATGTAATAAACGAGCTAGAAGGCGAAAAACAAGCCATTGTAAATGTAATTGGGATAGCGCAGTCTAATATGGAGGGGGCGGAATGGCAAACTAAAAGTTTCGCCAAACGGAAAAAACTGTTCAGGTTTCAAAAGGAAGGAGAATTTCTTAAAAAATTTGGGCCGTACCCCTGCGGGGCATGTGTGATATTTAACCGATGACTTTATGCCCGGAACGGGTAAAGTTTAAGGAAGGGGTATAACATACGCCGAGCAAAAAAACAGGGGGGCCAAATGGCCCCCCTGCCGGTTTTGCGAGTTTAATCTGTCTATCTTAACGCATCGACAGACGATCGTCTTCATCTATGGAAGCTGATTTCTCTTCTTCCCTAGGTTGAGACGCGGTTTTCACGCCCTTCGGTGTTGCTTTACCAAGTGGCAGAATGGAACGGTCACCTGAAGGCATAACCTTGAGATAACCCCACTGACCCGCTTGTTGATAAGGCGTACGAGCGTTAAACCACAGGTACGTGCCAGGGTTCTTGTAGGTGCCACCGGCATTGAAGAAGGCTTGGATGTACTCGCCTCCGCCAAACTCTTCGGTGTCTATCATATCTGAACCTCTTTGGTTCAGATGACGCCGCCACTGGTGACCGTCTACATTGAACATCTGGTTTTGTTCGTTATGAGCACCAAAGACATTGATCATAACGTTATCCCCTGCATGGGCTTTCAGAGTCGGTGTTGCAGGATCTGAATCTGCAGCAACACAAGCCGTGAACATATTACCCAGTTCACAACCTTCGTCTTCTCTATAT
Source organism: uncultured Nitrospina sp. (assembly GCA_964510965.1). Lineage (GTDB taxonomy): Bacteria > Nitrospinota > Nitrospinia > Nitrospinales > VA-1 > UBA8687. Next base: position 23,855 of record CAZECX010000013.1, read on the forward strand.
AACCAAGGCTCGAGGCGATAGTTAACACCTGTCAGGCCCGCTACGTTTTGCAGGTAAGGCATGAAAGAGGTGCCGATGATATTATCTTCATCCTGGAAATACAGCGCGAAATCTCTGTAGTTCGAGAGATGCGAGTTTTCAGGATAAGACTTGTCGATGATGACATCCGCTTTCCAGGAGTTACCGAGAGAAATATCTTTCCCGGTTTCAGGATCGCGATACACCGAACCTTTTGGCCCGATAATGATGCCACCGAACATACCATCACGAACGTTCGTCGTCAGGTTACCGAAGTCCCACAGCAACGCGCCGTTGATGTTGTAATCAGGGTGCGCGTAGAATTCATAGTTCTTCGATTTACCCGGAGCAACCGTTTGGTCGCCCGGGTTGTTCCCAACGTTGATGCCCTGAGATTTCAGAGGATCGAACGCAATGTTGTTAGCATGCAATGAAGCATTGCCAGCTTTCAAACGGTTGGTCAGTTTGATTTTGACACAATCGCCGATGTTGGCACGCAAGGTCAACGGATGCGGCATATGCCCATCTGCTGCGGCTCGCTTGGCTTCGCCTTCGAGAGCAAAGATTTTACCCTTTGCGTTTCCAACCAATAGTTTACGCTCGAAGTCGACCTCGATTTCAGCTTCGGTGTTTGGATTGAACTGCAGATTTTTATCAATCGCTACAACACTGAAACTTTTAACCGGCGCTCCTTTGGGACAAAGAACTTTCTTTGCTTTTTTAGCAAAGTCTTCGTTGCCCGGAAGCACTTGCAGGTCTTTTTGTTTCTTATCATGCACACGGAAGATACCCCAACTGCCTTCAGACAGATGCGAGGTTCGACTGTCCATCATCAGGTAGTCCCCTGCCATCGACTGATAACCACCGGCGGTGGTTGCCAGGTCAAAGCGTTCGGCGATACCAATATGCAAAGCGTTGGTGACACGAGAATCTTTGTCGTAACGCTCCGGTCGGAATCCATGCCCTGAAAGGGAGAACACATGGGTTTCGTTCATCATGCCGTGCAACATGCGGAATACAACGTTATCTCCGACATACGCACGAATCATAGGCGTATCCGGATCTCGATGCACTCTGCTGCTGAACATCTGTGAAGCATCTTTGTTAGACCGCAAGCGAGCTGACAAAGAAGCTGCGCGGAAGTTGAATCCACCGCCTGTCGTGTGAGTTCCACCATTGAGATACGGGAAAGCAACTTCCTGCATCGTCTTTGGCATCTGGAATGAAATCGACTGACCTGCTGCGATCGCATTCTCACGTGACAGTCCGGGAGGATTCCCTTCACTGACCAACTGCGCGGTATGTGGAACCGTATCGTGCAGTTGAACTACGATTTCACGGAAACTTCCATTACGCCCATAAGCGAAAGGCTCGGTTCCATGAATGTCGGCAACGGGACCGCTACGGATTTCCTCACCGGTTTTCGGATCGTGATACGTGGAACCCCAAGGCTCAACGATTGTGGATCCAATTCCGCCATGCGGCCAGGTGGTCGCACCAAACGCATGGTCATGCCAGAATACCAACCCGAGATCCACGTCTACCCACCAGCGGTAACGAACGTACTCGGTGCTGACAATTTGTCCTGCTTTATGACCATGGGTCATGCCTTCTGTAAATTCGATGGTGTATTTTCCATCTTTGGCAAAACCTTTGTTTGGATCAGGCGTAATATTTTTGATCCAACGTGCATCTTTACCATTTGGCACTTCGATACCAACGATAATGTCGGCACCCACATGGTAAGGCGTTGCGTGTCCAGCCATTTTGATTTCAACCTTGGTGTCGCCAGGTTTCGTTGCCTTTATAACTTTGGCATTCATCGGAACCGGCATACCCACATGATGGCCGTCTTTCATCTTCTTATCGAACTGCCTGTAAGACCTCATGGACTGGTCATAAGAGAAACCAGAGATAACACCATCTGAGGCCTGGTTGTCGAACTGAAAGAAATGCGGATGAATATTCAACTTCGACATCTGGAAGTTGGTGAAATCATCATCATTCCATTCACTGGTCAAAAGAAGATCAACACAATCGTAAACGTTGGCACGAATTACGAGAGGAATCGCTTTCTTCGGATCTGCTTTCACTTCCGCCATATCTTCATCGATAACATAGATCAGACCATATTTATCGATGATGGGTGGCGTATTACCCACCGCTGCTGAAAGCTCGATGGGAGTATTGATGAAATGCAAATTGTACTGCTTGCGCCCTGCACCTGGAGGACAAAGGCTCCATCGCCCCTGCTCGCCGGGTTTGGCGCCACCGGTATTCTCCATATCCGGACCACTTCGAGCACTACCGGATTCTGTCTTGGTAATAACATCGGTATCGGTCTGCATGTGGAACGGCTCCAGCCAGGGAGCGCCACCATGATTTCGCGCAAATGGAACACGCTTACCAAAATGGGGCGTCATATGCGGCCATGCCAGTTTACCGTGCTGATCAAACTGCAACGGATGGCGTTTGCCTGGACGCGGTGAAATATACTTAGGCACTTTGGTGGTGGTTTCACGTTCAGACAATGCTTGATTGCCTTTCCATGAGTAATCCCACACAGAACCGTCGTAAGAAAGGATCTGTCCTTTTTCATCGTCGGTATGACCAGGCTGCCCTTTTGGAGGAAGCATGTACTTGACCCAGTCTTTGACATTTACCACGGGTGTTTCTTTCGACCAGTCGCTTTTTCCTTTTCCAACAACTTTAAACTTCTTACCAAACCAGTCCATGGTTTTGCCAACCAGCTTGTCAGAAGATTGTCCTTTAGGAATTCTTCCTTCGCGATCTGGAAGTTCTTTCAAAGGACGCATGACATCTGTACTACCCAGAGGATAATTACCGTTTTGCAGGGTGTTGTACACACGCCAGTAACCCCACATGCCAGCAACATAGTGATGCGCTACATGACAATGGAATAGAAAGTCCCCTGCCAGACGTTGACAAAGTCCCGATCCACACTCGGTTTCAAGATCGAGTGCTTCGGAAGGACCAATAACTTCCACGTCAACACGGTCGGAGGTGGTGCGAACCACTGGATACTTGACCGGACCGTCATAGGCAGCCGTGGTCAGGTTTAATAATTGCGGCTCGCGTTGTGGAGAACGGGTCCAACGAATGGAACCGCCATGCGGATGATGAGAATGAAAAACTTCACCCCCGCCATGAATCAAGCGGAATTTTGCCGGATCGCCCAAATAAGAACGCGGGATCGTGGTGGGTGCATCGGCAAAAGTGTAAGAGCTATAAGACAAGGACTCGTCTTCATAGTGAAAGCGTTTTTCCTGTTGCGCCAGATTGTTGATACCGAACGGCTCAGAGCGGAAATTCATCGCACGCGCTGAGGGACGGTAAGCATCTGTCAGTGGATCGCGTTGTGGAATCATTTCACCATGACGGTTGAGAGGACGAAAAGATTCGTCTCCCACTTCATGGTAGAACAACGCGAATTCACGGAAGTCTTTTGCATCATCATTGACGATCATGGCCATCCAGCCATTTTCCAGCGGACCACCGGTCCACGGATCAAGATAACGAGAACCCCTTGGCTCAACAATGAAGGCACCGATCAAACCCAGTGCGGAAGGATCGCGACCCGCGTGGTTTTGAATCATATGGCTACCCTCTTGCTCATCAACAGGGATGTGCCATTCGAATTCCTGCGTTTCGCCAGAAGCAATGTTCGATCCCGGGGTAGCTGCTGTGTTGGGCTGCCCTGAAGAACTGATGATCATCGCGGAGCCACTGATCTGGAATCCGGCATCTTCATCTTCCAAACGGTTGGTGAATTTAATACGAACACAATCGCCCTGGTTACCACGGATGGTCATCGGCTGAATTGCATCGCCCTGCAAACCGGTTGAAACCATTCCGGGATCCAGCTCACTTTTATCATCGCGAGCTTTTGCATTGGCTTGTTCTTCCTTGCGAACTTTGTCAATGTCTTTATCCAAAACGTACATGTATCCAGGATAGTAGTCGCCCCATTGGTTCAGGGTAACCTCAACATTGATGGCAGAGACTTTATAGGTTTTTGTAGGAATGTTGCTCGGGCAATGCGCGCCTTTATAAACTTTAGCGGCTGCCTCTGTGGGTCCCAACAAATAACTCTGCCCCAACTGATGGGCCGACCAGGAATCGTGGAACATACCGCCAGATGATGCCGGGCTGGCATGCTCTTTGAGCTTGTTCTGAAGCTGTCCCATAAGCTTCATAAAAGTGTTGTCCAACTTTTGCTGACTGCCTTCCAATCCGCTCATCACATCTTCGTGGTTCAACTGGTTTTCCAGTTTATTCAACCATCCAGGACGATCTACAGCAGGATTGGCACTTCCGTGTGAGCCATCGTGTCCGTGTTCAACACTTATGGCACCCGCGGGAGCAGTGAGCACAATTGAAAGCATGAGGGCTAAAAATAGTCTCAAACTTGCACTCCGACTCATAATGTTACTACTCATAAGAGCCTCCTCCTTCACGTTAATAAAAAAATCCATCTATTAATAAACAGGTGAAAAATCACCGAACATTGAAAGGGATTGAGGGTTTCTCCTAAAAACCCTTGAAATGCCGCAAGGGACACACCTCCCTTCACGAAAGGTCATTAGATAGATACGGATTTTCAGAAATTATTCCCGGTAAGTGGGGTTTTGATGGAAATAGTTTGGCCTTGTAGGACAAAGACCTAAAAGCTTGTCTTTATAATGAGATGGGGAGAAAAAAGAACCTGGGAGACGGAACGGAGAGGGACGAATTTACTGCAATAAAAAACAACAAATTAGAGATTCAGGTGGGAAAAACTATTTGGGTTCGTCTACATACTTTCCTATTTCAAGCTTCAAGGTTTCAGACCTCAATAGCTCTCGCTTGAGGTAGACCTTTGCACGAGCAATTCGCGACATAACCGTTCCAATTGGAATATCCAGTGAATCAGAAATTTCTTTATAAGACTGGCCGTCAAAATAAAACATTACCAATGCGGTTTTAAGTCGTTCATCGAGCTTATCAAGGATTTCCTGAATATTATTTTTTACTTCTGTGCGCAGAAAATCCTTTTCAGGGTGCTCATTATCCGAAAGCTTGTCGCAAACAGATTCAAACTCGACCTCCGCGCGCTTTTTAGTTTTCTGAATATCTTTCAGGAAAAGATTACGAAGGATGGAAAACATCCAGTATTTGCTTTTTTCTGGGTCGTGGACCTGATGAAAATTTTTAATCGCGCTGAAAAGCGTCTCTTGCACCAGATCCTGAGCATCGTTTGGATTGCCGCACATTCGAATTGCGGACTTATAAATCATAGGGACATGCGGAGAAAGGTATTTTTCGAAACAATCCCGTTCCCCTTCATCTTTCAAGCTATTGGTGAATAAGTTTAAAAATTCCATTTACTTGAATGATTTAAAATAAAAAATTTGACGTTGTTCGGGAATATTATCGGATTTCTCATATCTTTTAAAGGTAAATATATGGAAACAGGTCTTATTCATAGTTAGAGGGCCATATTATTTTTAATTGGGGAGTTGTTATGGACCTCACCAATGAAGAACTGCTGGAAATCTCGATAAAGTTAGAACGAGATGGGAAGCGGTTTTATACCGAACTTGCAAAAATTGTGCAAGAGCCCGTATTGAAAGATTTTTTCAAGTTGATGGCCCGTGAAGAGGCGAAACATGAAAAACAGTTCAAGCGCCTATTTAGTTCACAAAAAGGAAAAACCCTGGGGTGGAAAAACAAGCCTTCCCTACGAAAATTCATTGACCGTGAATTCCAAACCGACATCTTCCCCTCTCCCAGAGAAACCTTGGATGAATTGCCAAGCATAAGAGGAATTCATAAGGCTCTGGACATTGCCATTGAAGCCGAACGCATTGCCGGTGAATTCTTCAAGCTTTTACAAGAATCCTGCGAGAACATTGAAATCAAAACCTCATTAACTATCCTGGAAAAACTTGAAGCGGAGCATCTTGAAAAAGTCCTATCCTTAAAAAAACGCTTTTTAAATGACAATAACTAATATTCCCTATGACCCTTCATCTTTTATTTACATTTTGACAATTACATATGAAATGAATTATTCTGTCGTATAATCCCAGTGGGTTAAAATTTATATTTGCTTTGCGGAACTAAAACCATGATAGCCACTAACTCAGAGATTTTGGAATTAGCAGTAAAAATAGAGCGTGAAGGAATGCGCTTCTATTCCGAGCTCAGCAAAAGCGTCAACGATCCCAAAGTTCAGGAGTTCCTGAAACTAATGGAAAAGGAAGAAGCGGCGCATGAAATCCATTTCAAAAAAATGTTGGAGACTAAAGAGGACTTGGGCTGGGAGCAAGATGAAAACTTAAAACGTCTGATTAAAGAAAAGTTTCAAACCGACATTTTTCCCCCTTTAGAAGAAACCCTCTCTGAACTTCCACGTTTTGAAGGAATCGAAAAAGCATTCAACTTTGCCATCGAGGCAGAAAAAGTCGCTGCAGAGTTTTATCGAATGCTTGGAGACGCCTGCACCGACTTCGAAATCAAAACACACCTTGCCCTACTCGAAAAAGCTGAACGGGAACACTGCAACGTAGTCGAAACCCTGAAAACCCGCGTCCTCGAAGGCCTCTCCCATTAGCCTCCTCTTATGAGAGAGGCAACTCGCATCAAATTTTCTGTTTTTTCCCCTTAAACATTTTCCTCATTTGCGTCTTTTTTTAAGCTCTTTCGTCTACACAAATATAAATCAATTGAAAGGAGCTTATCATGGTAAGAAACTTTGAAGAACGATCCCGTTTGCATTTAGCTTTAAACACAAAGCACTTCGAAGAATCCATCGAGTTTTATGAGGCGCTATTTAATGTGGAACCCAGTAAAATAAAATCGGGCTATGCTAAATTTGAGGTTAAGACTCCCCCTTTAAACCTCACGTTGAATCTGGCGGAAAAAGTAACTGGAAATCAGATCAATCATCTGGGTATTGAGGTGAAAGTGGCTGGTGCTGTGAATCAGCAAAATGAGCGACTAAAAATGCTCGGTATGGAAACTATTCCTGAAGAATCGACCGTATGTTGTTATGCAAATCAGGACAAAGTATGGGTTACAGATCCCGACGGAAATTCATGGGAAACATTTGTGGTTTTTAACGACTCGGAAGAAAGAGACGGTTCTGAGCGATCTACCGTTTGTTGCGCCCCGACTGCAGGATCCACATCTTCTTGTTGCAATTAATTAATAAAATGCAAAACAGGTTTTCGTGATGGATGTTCAAAAGGTATGGGAAGAGTACGGCTCTCAATTAAGAAGCTTTCTGGTGTCGAAAGTGTCGACACCAGAAGATGCTGAGGATCTGCTACAGGAAATTCTGATTAAAACCCATAACAAATTGGATACAGTAAAAGAGCCTGAAAAGCTTAAATCCTGGCTGTATCAGATTGCCCGGAATACAATTATTGATTATTACCGCAAACAGCGCCCGAACCTTTCTGATCAAGATATTCCCGAATTGGAAAAACTTTCAGCCCAGAACCCCGATCCGATACATCCGGTTTTTTCTGAATTGAGCCGATGCATACGACCCTTTTTAATGCAGCTTCCAGGAAAGTACCGTCAAGCCATTGAAGCCACCGATCTGGAAGGCATATCGCAAAAAGATTTTGCAGAAGAGTTGGGCTTAGCCCATTCCACTGTCAAGTCGCGGGTGCAACGGGGACGGGTAATGCTGGGCGACCTTTTTCATGAATGTTGCACTTACAAACTGGATGCCAGGGGAAATATTTTAGATTACAAAGATGGAACAGATTGTTGCTAGAGACGGTTCGCCGCTCTCTCGCTAGGGGTGAAAATCTAGAAGCTCTGATTAAAAGGATGATCTTCCTTTTTCGTATCACAGGCATTTAAATATGGGCCCCACGCCGAGTGGCCGCTAGTCGAAATCGAAATCGCGCAGAGGTTTGTCCGTCGATGAGCGGTCGACATGTTTAAGGGATTCTTTTAACTTCTCATCAAGAAGTCGGCTGCGTTCTTTTTGGGTTTCGCTGTGCTTTTTGAAAAGGCTTTCATTTTCCTTTTGCTGACTATCCAAATCATTCACCATTTCTGACAATGAAGGCATTGCTTTTTCCTTCTTCTCTTCCCAGATCACCTCACCGGTCTTTTTATCTACCTGCAACTTGGTTTCGCAGCAGGGACAAATCACTTCCATTTTTTTGGATCCCATAACCTTCTCGACCTGATCAATTAATAACTTGCCTCCTTCAGGGAAGCCGTTAATAATTATATCAGATTTGCATTTCACAGAAAAACCTCAGGCGAAAAAAAACGTGAACGGATTCTTCATTACAGGCACCGATACTGATGTGGGCAAAACAGTGGTGACCGCCTGTCTATCGATATTATTTAAAAATCAGGGAATGGATGTTGGTGTTATGAAACCGATTGAAACGGGCGTCGACCCGGAATGCAGTTCCGCTGCTAATTCGGACGCAAAATTTCTGATGGAAGTTTCCAGCAGCACCGATGCAGAAGACGAAGTTTGCCCTTATCGACTCAAAACTCCGGCATCGCCCTATCAGTCTTCTCAAATCGCTAGTATCCAAATTCAACCAGCGACCCTTTTAGAAAAGTTTAAGGTTTTACAATCTCGCCACAGCACCCTATTGGTCGAGGGCGTAGGGGGACTCATGGTTCCGATAACCAAACGTTACAACGTGGCCGATCTGGCTTTGGAAATGGCCTTGCCCCTAATCATCGTCAGCCGACTTAAAATTGGCACGTTGAACCATACTTCGCTAACGATCAATGCGGCTCGACAACATGGGTTAAAAATAAAAGGCATTATATTGAACCAACAGGAAAAGGGTGACCCTGATGATGTGGAAAAACAGCAAGGAAAACTGATTGAGGAGCTTTCTGACACCCCCATTCTTGGCACCTGCCCTTACATTGAAGATGTTTCTCTTGAAGGTCTGAAAAATAGCCTACCCAAGATCGAACAAGCGTTTCAAGACAAGTTAATTTAGAAAAGTCGTAACTTCAAAAGATCAGATTAGTTGCCACCCTCACTAGAGGGTTTAAACTCGTAGCCTTTTTCGCGGTGGGTTATGATGTAGCGAGGTGACTGTGGTTTCTTTTCAAAATATTTTCTGAGACGCGCGACAAAGTTGTCGACGGTACGTGTTTCGGTTTGCGGGTCGTATCCCCACACTTTTTCCAGAAGTTCTTCACGGCTCACGATATTACCTTTTTGCGAAACCAGTAAACGCATTAATAATGCTTCTTTCGCAGTAAGGTAAAATTCCCCCGCGCTGCCTTTTGCTCTGCCGTTGATAAAGTTGATCCACATATCGCCAAAGTGAAATACTTCCTGGTCATGAACGGGTTCCTTGTACCATTCCCATCTGCGCAGGATACCTTTGACCCGAAGCAATAGCTCTGGCAAATGGAAGGGTTTGGTTAAATAATCGTCAGCACCGGCTTCCAGTCCCAACTCCCTATCTTCGTCAGAAGATTTTGCGGACAACATTAAAATTGGAAAACGCAGGTCAGTGTTTCGCACTCGTCTGGCAACTTCGATGCCGTTAAGCTTAGGCAGCATGATATCGAGGATCATTAAATCGAAGGCTTGCTCACCAAGCAATTCAATAGCCGATTCACCATTATCAACCAGGGACACGATATAACCTTCGCGTTCCAGATTAAACTGAAGCCCTTTCGCAAGATGCGATTCGTCTTCTACAACCAGAATTTTTTTTGCATCACTCATAAAATTTTATTTTTTGGGATCTCCCGGTCACACCGTCAGGCCGCGGCTTATCGGTAGAGATACAGTAAACACGGCTCCCTGCCCACGCCCCGGACTCATGACCTTGAGCCTGCCTTTGTGGTTTTTCACAATCTCACGGGAAATAAATAATCCTAATCCTGCGCCTTCTATATTTTGAGTATCTTCATTTTGCACTCTATAAAACTTTTTAAAAACTTTTTTCATATCCTTTTTGTCAAAACCGATTCCCTTGTCCGCAAAATCGATTTCCCAAAACCTTCCGGTTCTATGCAAATGAATTCTAAGTGAAGAACCCGTTGGAGAATAGCGTAAAGCATTGCCAATGAGATTATTAAAAACCATCTGCAAAGCATTTTTATCGAGAGTTAAAAGCGGGGAAGCATCCAATTGCAATTTTACTTCGATTTTTTTTTCTTCGAACTGTCGTTTGTGGTCATTTACTACTTCAGACAAGAATTGTCCCAAATCTACTTTTTTAGTCTGCAACTCCATACTCTTCGGATCGGTTTTGCTGGACTGTAGAATATTGTCTATCAATCCGGAAAGACGGGCCGTGTCGGATAGCATCGTCTCAACAAAATCTTTACCTTCTTCCTTAGAAACATCCTGATACTTCAAAGTCTCGAGGTAAAGCTGAATGGATGCGAGGGGTGATTTTAATTCGTGCGAAACGCTGGCAACAAAATTACTTTGCATCTGGTTTAATCGGTTTTGCTTATTCCAATAAACAAAAATCACATAAACCCCCGAAAGAATAAGGAGCATGAGAAAACAGCCTTCAAAAAGGATCAACCATTCCACTTCAGCAGTAAACAAATCGGGGCGAAGCTTTTGGGCAAATTCCTTAATGGAAAGATTGTTTTCCAAATACCAGTTTATCCAGACCGCCATGAGCACGATCCAGGCAATCTGCACCCCAATAAAAACAATAATGGGATGGAACAATGCCCTCAACTTATTCACCCGGCAACTCCGTATATTTGCACCAATAAGTTCCCATATTCCTCTTTCTTTTCCAATGGCTTAGGTTAAAAAGAGACGCCCGATTAGCCATTCACTCTAACCCAACGACCCGGAGCAATATTACATAAGTTTTACACAGGAATAGCCTTCAACAAGGATAACATAGAGAGGTAAAAATAATTGTAATTATGAGGATTCAAAATGACTACAAAATCGTCGCCTGATTATCAGCTCAAATTCAATCCAATTGCTCTCTCTCACTTTACTTTGATTCACGGGATGGCATTATTTGCCTTTTTTCCTTTTGCTTTTTCCTGGAGTGCGGTTGCTTTAATGTTTTTCATGTACTGGTTAACGGCGTCGATAGGAATTTGTCTTGGTTATCACCGTTATTTAACTCACCGGGGTTTTACTCTACCAAAGTGGCTGGCTTATTTTGTTGTATTTTGCGGAACCCTTGCCTGTCAAAACGGTCCTATCAAATGGGTTGGCCAGCATCGAATCCATCATGCGGGTTCGGATACTATTGAAGACCCGCATAGTGCTGAAAAAGGATTTTGGTGGTCGCATCTCACTTGGATGCTCTTCACTCACTCCAAGTTCGATGACAAAAAAATTCTAAGTGATTATACGAAAGACTTCAGCGGTGATAAAGTTTACCAATTCATGGATAATTACTTCATCATTATACAAATCGTTTTCGGTCTCATCCTTTATGCAATTGGTGGTTTCCCATGGGTTGTATGGGGAATTTTCGTCCGTTTGGTAGTTGCTTATCATTCCACTTGGTTGGTAAACAGCGCCGCGCACACATTTGGTTATGTCACCTTCCCACTTAAAGACGACCTGTCGACTAATTGCTGGTGGGTTGGGCTCTTAGCCTGGGGTGAAGGGTGGCACAACAATCATCATGCATTCCCCAAATCAGCGCGTCACGGTCTGCGCCCTTGGGAAATCGATATGACATGGTGGGCTCTCTGCTTTTTTGAAAAACTTGGCCTGGCCAAAGATATTAAAGTTGCCAAGTTAATTCCTAATCCGGCCCGCGAGGAAAATGAAAGCGCGGAACCCGCTTTCATAGGGAAAATTGTCACTCAGGCGGCCTAGGGGTAACAGCTAATCGGCTCTTTAATAAAGAGCCGATATCTAAAGCAGCCCCCTTGTGAAGCCAGTTAACCCAGTTCGAAATCGAGGTGGTAACCTGAGTATTTTCTCATGTTGATGACTCGGGTTTCAAAAATCAGGTATTGGCCTTTTATTCCAGTCAACCTGTCTTCAAATTCCGGAATTTTATCCAGATTGTGACTGGTTATTTTTTCTGGAACGGCTTGCACCGGGTAAATCAAATCTTGAACCTTTTCATTTTTAAGCGCATAACATTTCAAATCTTCCGGGAATAGTTGATGCGCTTTCTCACGATATTCAAACAAATCCAAAACTTCGCATTCTCCTTTTAACATTTTTCTCCAATTGGTTTTATCTGCGAAATTTTTTGATACTGCCACTTCAATTTTCCCAGAAAGAATCCGCTCGGGCACCTTAGCAATAATCAATCCCTTCACAGCCCCCTGATCTATCCATCGGTCGGGAATATTGTAATGCCGAGTAATCCCCACCTTAACGCCACTGGTTAACGATAGATAAACATAATGGTCAATGTTGCAATGAGTTCTCCAGAATTCTTTCGCCGCTTCATTGCCGTTTTCATGCTCGCACAATTCAGGGCGAACTGAACACATTGCATTTTCAGGTAAATCGCGAGAGCAGGGAAAACAGTAACCCTGGTCATAGGATTTTTTTGTTTTCCTCCCACATTCAACGCAGGTAATTATTCCCTGCCATTTAATTTTTAACTTGTCACCTATATGTGAGTTCAGAGGATGAGATTCTTTATTCAAATTTAGAAAATATTGAATGGGAGCTTCAGGTTCCACGTTCATTTTTCGAACTTGCCCAGATAATTTCATTTAGTACTTCCTTTTCCAGAAAACTAAAGACCCTTATTATTTTCGGATCTTGTTAAAAAAAATTCCATTGCGAAAACAGCAAAGAGAACTACAAGAACTATAGTTTGAGAATCAAATATCAGGAAGCTGGAAAGAAATAAAAAAAGGTAGAAAAATATCCGCGCTAGTTTTGATGTTCCTATTTGTGACATGACCAATTATAGACTGCAAATATAACCCCTGCAAAATGTGAAAATGTCCAACATCGTCTAATTTTAAAAAACTCCAAAATCTGCTCTCAAATCTAACAATTCATAAAAAAGCCCGAATTTAAACAGAAAGCCGAAATTATCTACTCTCTTACCCTTCACAAATAAATTCAGTTATACCAATAAATTCAATAATTTGAGAAAACAAAATTTCCTGTGAGCCATTAAGCCTTTATTTGTAACCTGATTGGGACATTATCACGTTGAAAATTAGTTTAAATTGGGTGTAGCATATAACTAAATATAATGCCACTGCTATATCGGAATAGGGATTTTGGTTGGCCGAACATCGGTCGTAAATTTAAATTCATGGAAATTTTAGATCTCATAACAGAGAACGAGCCATTAGCTTCGTTGCCTAATACCTTTTACCTCTTACAAGATGCGATAGAGGATCCTAATTCGGACTTTGCCCAGATCGGGAAATTAATCAGTATCGATCCTGCGCTTACAGTTCGCCTTCTTAAAATTGTTAACAGTGCATTTTACGGATATAGTAACCCCATAGAAACAGTTTCTCATGCTTTAGGAGTTGTTGGCACAGAACAATTGATGCAACTCGTCCTTGCCACTTCTGTAGTCGGTCAGTTCAAGGGAATCCCAGCTGATATGATCGACATGGATTATTTCTGGAGACACAGCGTAGCTTGTGGATTGGCTGCCAGAGCCATTAACGATATCAACGAAGGTACAGATGGCGAAAGGTATTTCGTAGCCGGCCTTCTTCATGATATCGGTCGTCTGGTAATGTGCTTAAAGGTTCCGGACCAGTTCCGAATCGCTATGAATTTTGCCCGTAAAAGTGGCGACCGCTGGCACAAAGCTGAAGCAAAATATTTTGGTTTTGATCATGGAGGAGTTGGAGGAGCTCTGCTTCGGGCTTGGAATTTACCTAAACGGCTACAGGAATGTGTTGCGCATCATCACCGTCCTTCATCATCAAAAAAATATTCCCATGAAGCCACGGTTATACTTCTTGCTGATCACATTAGCCACGAGGTCCTGGATAATTCAAATGAAGAATTTACTCGTGGTGAGATAGACCCTTCCATATGGAATAAACTGAGCTTAGTAGAAAGCACTCATAAAGCCCTTATCAAAGAAAAAGTATATTTCCAGTTTGATGAAGTATCCCAAGTCTTTTTGCAGACCGCCTGATTGATATATTTCTCTCCTTGCACTTTTTTCCGCAAACCCCTCTCAAATTTATCTCTAAATGAGCAAATTTATATGCCTTATACGCATTTAAAATGTGAATTTTGCTAAATTTGTCACAGTCAAGTATTTTCCTGCTCTTGCATATTTTTACCCCAAATTTTAAGACTTGAAAAGTTGATAAACTTAAGAGAAACTATTGCCGTTAAGGGAAACAGTGATCTTTGAACTCGCAAGAAACAAGGAGATGCTTAATGGAAGACCTAACAATATCTAAAGGCTGGTTTCAGGACAATGATGGTGAACCAACAATAATTAAGAAAAAGTTTTGTGAGCACAGAGCAAACACTGTAACTCTTGATTACGATGTAGGCATTGAATATTGTTCATTCTGTGGTGCTTTGGCCCATTATAATCCCGACGTTGATAAGTTGGAATGGACCCTTCCCGAGTACTTACAAAAACAAAATTACAACTAATTAAAAAATCCGGGGAGTTCGATTTCCCCTCAAATAATAAAAGCCCCGACTAAACAGTCGGGGCTTTTTATTTTTCTCTTCCTGCCAACCATTGATTCCCGTTGATACTTCCAGCTAAGGGATAAAAAATAAAAACAGCTTAAAAAACACCATAGAGATAACAGCAGTAAATGGAATGGTCGTTACCCAGGAAATAAAGATCATTTTAATAATACCGAGGTTCAAAGTAGGCAAGCCTCTAGCCAGCCCTACTCCTATTACAGAACCCACAAGAGTATGAGTTGTGGAAATGGGCAAACCCATTTTCGAGCAAATTAAAACAACGGAAGCCGCACCGAACGTAGCACAAAAACCACGGGAGGGAGTAATGTCGGTTATATTCTCACCCACTGTTGCCATCACCCGATAGCCCCAAACCATCAAACCCAGGACAATGAATCCCCCCCCAAGCCCCAGAATCCAAGTTGGCATGGCCACCTTCATTTCTACAGCACCGTTTTCCAGAATCGACACAACAGCCGCTAAAGGACCCACTGCATTGGCCACATCGTTGGACCCATGCGCAAAAGCAATATAAAATGCAGTTAAAATCTGTAGGTATTTGAATAGATTTTCGGTGGTATTGAATTGGTGCGCAAAATCTTTTGAATCATCATCAGGAATATAACGAACTAGTATTTTGGATATTAAGAAACCTGCGATGCCACTAATAAAAGCAACTATCAACACATTGGAAAATTCCAAATCCAAATGTAGATTTTTTAAACCTTTATAAAAAATTGCAATTGAAAGAATAAAGAATACTACCGCCACAATAAAAGGTAGCAACTCTTTTGCATGCGCTAAGGGTCTTCTAGTACTGAAAATTGCTTTATTAATATATTGAAATACCAGATAAGCAAACAACCCTCCCATAACGGGAGAAACCACCCAACTCAATACAACATTGCCCATCTTCCCCCAATTTACTACATCCACTCCCCCCGCAATCACTCCGAAACCCAACACCCCTCCGATAATAGAGTGGGTCGTGGAAACAGGCCAACCCAGATAACTGGCAATATGCAGCCAAATAGCCGCCGCCAAAAGCGAAGAGATCATGCCATAAACTAATTGATAGGGAACATCGGTAAAAAAAGTGGTGTCCAACATTCCTTTTCGAATGGTATCGGAGACGTGACCGCCAACAAAAAAAGCACCCGCAAACTCTGCCACAGCAGCAATTAAAATGGCCTGTTTGAAGGTCAAGCTTTTAGAACCCACACTGGTGCCCATTGCATTGGCAACATCGTTGGCTCCAATATTACAAGCCATGTATATACATGCAATGACTGCAATCGAAAAAAGGATGGTGTTTAAATCCAAACCGGGCTCCTTAGCCTGGGTAAATGTGGGGAATTGATGTAATTACTGAGAAAGGAATATCCTGAGAGTTTTACCAATTTGTTCTGTTTTATCTGCAACAGCACCCAGCTTTTTGATCACTTCATTCCAGAGAAGTAAATC
>CAZECX010000014.1:0-39149 GCA_964510965.1 uncultured Nitrospina sp.
CTGCCAACTCAATTAAAATATCAAAGTCAGGTTTCGAAGTTCCTTGTGGTAAAACCGCAGATGCTACTCCTTGAACATGCCGGGACATATTGGTGTAAGTTCCATCTTTTTCTGCATATGTGGAAGAGGGTAGAATCAAATCTGCCATTCTGGCCGTCTCTGTCATGAAAACATCTGTGACGATCAAAAAAGGAACAGTTTTAAGTGCTTCTTTTACCAATTGTGGTTTATAAAAAGATCCGACAGGATCTTCTCCTGCGATATAAAGAAACTTGGTTGTTCCATCTTTGCAGCTTTCGAAAAGGTCGGGATGTTTTTCGCCTTTTGATGGTTGGTACCCGGGTAGAAAATCGGGTGTGAGCCCCATGTCATTTACCCCTTGTGAATTGCAATGTTCTCTTGGGGGATAAATGCTTACGCTTCCTGTGCTACCGACATTGACCAGAGTGCAAAGGTTGAGAAGAGCATTTAAAATTTCCTCTCCCTGGCCTGTGTCGAGGACATCGTTGCCTACCAGAACGAACCTGTCGGCATCGCGCGCAAAACTTTCGGCAGCCCGGGTAAGAACATCATCAGGAAGACCCGTCAGTTTTTCTGCGTTTTCAGCGGTATAGCTTGAAAGGGATTGAACGAGCTCATCAAAATTGTCGATGGAGGAATTCGCCTTGTTAACATCAATTAATCCGTTATCAATAATAATTTTTGTGAGTCTCGATGCTACGGCCAAGTCTGCCCCATGTTTGTAGGTCAGGCGCACATCTACTTTCGCTTCACTTTCAAAAACCACCCTCCTTGGGTTGGCAATCAAGATATCGGTGTTGTTAAACACAGTGCCAAATCTTACAGAGTTTCCTCCCACTGGGTATTCTGAAGGTAGATCGGAATTGAAAACCAGAACCACATCCGCTTCTTGTAATTTGGTTATAGGCTGTGAAGGGATGCCGTTGTCAAAACAATCCAGCATGAATCGATTTAAGTAGGGAGCCCGGATGTTTGCAAGGTTATTGAGTTGATTTGATCCCAAAACGTCTCTGTACAATTTTTGTAATAAATAGTTTTCTTCATTGGTCAATTTTTCGGAACCGATTGCAGCAAGGCTATCTGGCCCACTGCGGTTGAGGGTGGACTGCATTCGATCAGCAATGGTTCGGAGTGCTTCGTCCCAGGTGACTTCCTGGAAATCTCCTCCAACATTCATTAATGGGTTTTCAATTCGCTGGTCATTGTGAATAATGCCATGACCAAATCGACCTTTTGCGCATAGGTTACCTTCGTTTATTCCTATGTCGTAATTTTCATCTGCTTCAATTCGAATGACTTCGCCTTTTTTCGTTTCGAGTTTTACCGTACAGCCCCAAGAACAGAAATTGCAGGTCGAATGAGTATTGGTGAACATTGCGGCTAAGCCTCTGGCTTCCGATGTAAGGTCCATCAGAGCGCCTGTGGGGCAGACCGTTATGCACTGTCCACAGAATTCACAATCCAAAGGTTCATCGTTGGCCGTTCCAATTCCGACGCTCATTCCACGTTTATGGAAATCAAGCGCTTGAACTCCCTGAATTTCATCGCAGGCTCTAACGCAAAGGCCACACATGATGCAGCGGTTAAGGTAAAATTCGATGATGGGGTTTGTCTTAATGCTGGGTTCGTTTCGTCTTTGGGTTTCGAACCGACCATCATAAAGTTGAAGCAAATCCGTATTGTCCTGAAGGGGACAAACTCCAGATTTATCGCAAATAGGACAATCCAAAGGATGTTCCACAAGAAGCATTTCAAGGCATGCTTTATTGTAGCGATCAGTTTCTTCTGTTGCGGTGCTGATTTCCATTCCCTCGGCCACAGGGTGTGTGCAGGAATAAACCAACTCTTTTTTCCCATCGACAACAGTTTCGACCATGCAGGTTCGGCAGGCGGCGAAGGGCTTAAGTTTGCGGTTGTAGCAAAGGTTTGAGACTTCGACATCATTTTGCTTGCAGACTTCCAGAACAACGGTTCCCTCTGGAACAGTGGTTTCCTGGCCGTTGATTTTTACGTTGAGAATTTTCTTTTCAACGGTGCTCATCCTACCTCCTCTGTCTCAGGCGTTTCTTCTTCGTCTTTTAATTTATAATCAGCAAGCAAAGGGATCGTATTTTCGGGGTCAATAGTGCCATGCGTGTCCTCACCGATAATGGCCATGGGGGCTGCACCGCAGTTTCCCAGGCACGAAGCCGTCTGCAGGGTAAATAGTTTTGAATCGTCTGTTTCACCAGGTCTGATATGATATTTCTCGTGAATTTTATCGCCGATGATTTCAGCCCCTTTTACGAAACAAGCCGTTCCATAACAGAGTTTGATAATATATTTTCCCGGCTCGTTAAGCATCAATATCGGATAAAACGAGATTACGCCATATATTTCTGCTCGGGAGATATTTAAAAAATCCATTAATAATTGCAACGCAGGCTCAGGAAGATACCTGTAAGCCTCCTGGATTTTATTTAGGGTTGGAATGAGGTGGCCGCGCGAATTATCCGGCAAATTTTTAATGATTTCTTCAGTCGGTGCCAGATCAATCTCTTCTTCTGTCGCAACTGGGTTGGTTTCCATCAATAAGCCTCAAGAAAATCAGTGCATTCCTATTATAAATTATCAGGAAAATTGCTACGGAATGGGAAAAAATAAGAGAACTGTCTTTATTTTTTATGGTACTACTTTTTCCCGGAATCCTGCTAAGAGGCCGAAGTATATAAGGTGTGAGGATTTACTGTCAACCTATTTATTAATAAAGAGTTTGCCTTCTTAACTCCTTAATTTTGAAGGAGAAATTGCATGTCTTATCGCACAGCTTTATTTGCAGAGGTTTGCTTGAAAAAATATTAATTCAAGCTGAAAAAAGCTTTGCCAAATGGAATCACCAAAATAGCGTAAAAAGGGCCACCAAGGGGTTGGACGGCATGTTCTACGGAAGTAGAATGATGTCAGAATCCTGAGGGGATGCTTTTGTATAAGTTCGAGGTTTGTTTATGGATTTTATTTCAAGCTCTTTTTCTAGTCGTGCGATTTTCTCATGGGCTCCTGCATGGTTGCCATCCATTTTCAAAGCTCTACGAAATTGCAGCAGGGCATCCTCATTTCGTCCCATTTCGTTATAAACCATTCCCAAACTGTAATGTGTGTCAGCTGCCGGATTTAGGTGAATGGCCAGTTTAAAGACTGGAGCGGCCTCCAAATAACGTTTTTCATCCATGAGTACCCATCCTAAGCTGAACATAGCTTCTGCATGCTTTGGGTTCAGATCGAGTAATCTTTGATATGTCTTGATGGCTTCGGGATAGCGACCCAGGATTTCATAAATCATTGCCAGGTTGAGGAAGCCATTTTCAAATTTAGGGTTTGCTTTTATAGATTTTTTGAAGGATCGAATTGCATTGACGTATTCTTTTTGAAATGTGTAAATCGTTCCAAGGCTGTTATATGCGCTCGTAAAACCGGGGTCAATATTTATAGCACTGTCAAAGGCTTTAATGGCTTCTGCGTAGTTACCTAATTTCTGATATGTTTCTCCCAAGTGATTCAATGCTTTCGAAAAATCTGGCTGAGATTCCACGGCTAATTTTAAAGGTTTTATTGCTTCTTCATTTCGCCCCACCCTGATTAAACTTAGTCCAAGAAAGTATTGCGCTTGAGAAAGCTTCGGATTGTTTGCGACCGCTTTTTGCAGGTAGGGCAGGGCATCATGGTATTGATTGGTTTTCAATAAGCTTTTGCCAAGAAAAAAATCTGTTTCATTAAACCCAGGTTCAAATTTATCCACTTTTTTTAAGGATGTAATGGCTTCATGATAATTTTCTAATAATGTGCTGAATTTCCCTAAAATATAAAGCGCTTTGAGATAACCTGGCTTAAGCTGAATAGCCTTTCTCAAAGGCTGCAATCCCTCTTTATGCCTTTTTAACTCACCATAGGTGCTGCCAAGTTGGTAATAAGTCTCGGCCAAGTTCGGATTGATTTGTAGGGCTATATTAAATTCAGCTAACGCTTCTTCAGGCAAATTAAGCTTGGCGTAATTGCTGCCGAGTCGTGCGTGTGCTTCTACGTGGTTTGGGTTAATACGTGTGACTTCCTTAAAGGCTTTTGCAGCTTCCTGGAAGCGTTGGAAAGATTCATGAATTTCTCCAGAATTAAAAAAAGCTTCAATATTATTGGGATCATATTTGATGGTATTGGCATAAAAAGCCAACGCATTTTTTGCGTCACCCAGCTCCTGATATAACCATGCGATATTGAAATGAGCTTCTGGAAAATTTTTATTCAACCGGATTGCTTCTTCAAATTTTTTAATAGCCTCCAGTTTTTTATTGGATTTTGTATATGCAACTCCAGCTTTGTAATGCGCAACAGGGTTTCTGAAGTCAATTCTTGCCAGCTCAAGGTATGGAGCAAGAGCTTTCTCATGTTCTCCCATGTTTGCGTATGCCAGACCAAGGTTATCGTAGGCTTTCTGGGAGAGAGGGTTAATGGCGATTGCATTTCTCAAAGGAGCGATAGCTTCGTCGTTCCTTTCGGCTTTTATATAGGCTTCACCGATTCCAATATATGCTTCAAAGAAGTTTGGGCTTAGCCTCAGCGTGTCATTGTAGGCATCCACCGCATCGTTATACCTTTTTAAGCTTGTATAACTGCGCCCCAGTTGAAAATACGCATCCGGAAAGATGGGTGTGATAGCAAGTGTTTTTAAATACTCATCAACAGCTAGTTTGTGGGTGTCTAGCATGGCCCAAACTTTTCCTAAGGTGAAGTGGGCTGCTACCATCCTAGGTTGAACTTTTAGGGCAATTTTAAGTGGTAATAAAGCTTTATCGTAATTTTTTAATTGGTAATAAGACCATCCCAGGCCATATTGCGCCTGCGCATAATTAGGGCCCAGACGAGTCGCTTCCAGGTAAACTTTAATGGCTTTGTCGAATTGGCCCAACTCACCGTAACTGGAACCCAGACCATTGAATGCTGCTGCAAATAGAGGTTCCAGCTCTATAGCTTTTTTATATTCTTTAACAGCTTTATCGTAAATGCCCATTGTGTGGTAGGCCTGGCCAAGACCAAAATGGGGTGCATAATCTTTTGGATCAGCCTTAGCTGCTTTTTTCAATTTTTCGATTGGATCTTCCTGTGCCCATGACTCCTTGGCAAGAAAGGGGATTAGAATTCCCAGTGCTAAAAGGTAGATAAAAAATTTTTTCATAAGCAATCACTCAAATAGTTAGAACCGGCTGGTAGCATCCTCCGGGTAGGATTCGATTTTATGTAGTGTGAGGTCTGAACCTTTTTGCTCTTCCTCTTTTGTAAGGCGAATCCCGAAAGTTGAATCCAGTATTTTATAGACAGCAAATCCAAAAAACAGGGCCACAGCAATGGCTACGAGGCTGCCAATCAATTGAGCGACCAAGCTTACTTCGCCCAGTCCACCCAGGGCTTCTTGTCCAAAGATACCGCAAGCGATGCCACCCCATGAACCTGCCAAACCATGTAACGGCCAGACTCCCAGCACATCATCAATTTTTAATTTTTCTTGCTCCCAAGTGAAACCTTTAACAAAAATAAAACCAGCTACAGCCCCAATCACCAATGCGCCTATCGGGTGTACCTGATCTGATCCTGCGCAAATGGCTACTAGACCTGCGAGTGCTCCATTGTGGATAAACCCTGGATCATTTTTTGAAATTACTAAAGCCGCAAGAATTCCGCCTGCCATAGCAAATAGAGAGTTCATTGCTACGAGACCTGAAATTCCCTGTAAGGTTGCGGCAGACATTACATTAAATCCAAACCAGCCGATGCAAAGCATCCAGCTTCCCAGTGCCATAAAAGGAACGTTACTGATTGGAATAGGGCGACTGCGACCTTCGGAGTCCCACCTTCCAAGCCGAGGACCGAGAACAATAACGCCAGCCAGAGCGATCCATCCTCCCATTGAGTGAACGACAACAGACCCGGCATAATCATGAAAGGGAATGCCTCCCGAAATTCCAGCTAGCCAGGAGTCGGCTTGACCAAGAAACGTGATCTGCCCCCAAACCATGCCTTCGAATAAAGGATAGGCGATTCCAACAAATATGCCGGCCGCCAAGGCTTGAGTCCAGAATTTAGCTCGTTCAGCGATGCCCCCAGAAATTATTGCGGGGATAGCTGCTGCAAAAGTAAGCAAAAAGAAAAAATGCACTAATTCATAGCCTTGTTTGTCCGCAAGTAATTCTTTTGCAGGCAGGAAAAAGTTGATTCCATAAGCGACTGAAAATCCAATAAAGAAATAAATCAAAGTTGATAAAGCAAAATCAACAAGGATTTTTACCAATGCGTTAACTTGATTCTTTTTTCTTACGGTACCTACTTCGAGAAAGGCGAAGCCCCCATGCATAGCGAAGACCATAACGGCACCCAGCATCATGAATAGTACGTCTCCACTATTTATTAGCGATTCAATATCTTTTTCCATCTTTCCCCCCCCCTCCAAAGATTGAATAGAAAACATTCCGGTTCGTTATGAATTCCTTCGAACTTTTGAAGTTCAGGTGCAAAAAGCCAATAAGAAAAAACTATACAAGTAATGGCTTTATCGACCTATACCCTTCATAACAAAAGGGAAATGTTTATCAAGAAAGCATTTTGGTAACTATAAACCGGTACACAAGTAAAATGTAATTTAAATTGAGAAGAATTATTTTCTGGGATTTTAAAAAATGTGGCTAAAAATACTTATAATTTTAAAACCCCTTTATTTATAATGATTTATGGAAATTGTGGGGTTGCTCAACTATTTAGCAAGGCAGGCGAGAAGGGCCGGATCTGTGAACAATTGTCCCAAGATTTCTGAAAGGTTGGCATTGAGTAGGTTTTCGTTAGGGAATGTGGCTGGGGTAATGCCTCTACGGTTTTTCTTAGAAGAATAGATGTTGGAATATTTTTTGCCCTTATTGTTGCAGGTTGCTCGTAATTTGGCCTTAACCCATACGTCCATTCTTGGTACTTTTTCGCTATATTTACTTCTAATCTCTAAAATATCGATTTTTAGGGAGTGATTGGGATTTTTTCTATTAACTTGGGGGATAAACCCTAGTTTTTTTAAACCCTGTTTAATTTTAACGGAAAAAATATCCTTTAAGTCGTTTTGAGAAGATACACTGAAGTTTCTAAGTCCTTTTTTCCATTTTGCAATAAAATTACTTCTTCTAATATCTTCTACATATAATGAAACGGGGATATTATTGCCGATATTTGAATCATGAATTGGAAGAGAAGGATTGAGGAAAACCTGGTGCTCCGTGGCGCACCCTGCTGAAAGCAAAAACATAAGAAAAAAAGTAAATCGAATGCCTCGAGCCAAAGTCTGATGCATAATGGTTTTACATTTAATGGGTAACTATTTTGAAACCAAAAGTTCATCCCTCTAAACAAAGTTTAATATGAAACCCGTCAAAATCAAATTAATTCGTGAAGGAATGGTAACTGCCAAAGAAGTCAAAGATAGAATGGGCCGGACCTTACTGACCAAAGGAAAAACAATAACGGCTAAACATTTAAAAGTTTTCAAAACCTGGGGAATCACCGAAATTAATATAATGTCACCGAAAAATTCATCAACGACTCAAGATGAAAAGGAAGTTCCGGTTGATGCAAAGGTTATTAAAGAAATAGATGAGTTGTTTAAGTTTACTGATCGCAGGCATCCAATTGTGAGCGAGCTTTACAATCTTTGTTTGTCTCGAAAAGCCAATTCAATGGGTGGCAGCGACTGATCAATAGGATTAGAAAATGACTGCAGATTTGAAAAAACTGGTTGACCAATCGAAGCAGATATCTTCGTTACCAACAATTTTTTACCAAATAAACGAGGCGGTAGAAGATCCAGAATGTTCTTTCGTGGAGATTGGTGAGATAATTAGTGGCGATCCTTCTCTTTCTGCCCGGTTGCTGAAGATAGTCAACAGTTCCTATTTTGGATTCCCAAATAAAATCGAAACTATCACCCATGCAGTAACAATTGTGGGTATGGCCCAGCTTCGTGATCTTGCTTTGGCGACCACGGTGGTCAATCAGTTTAAGGGAATTCCCAAAAACTTAATTAATATGGAAAAATTCTGGCTGCACAGTGTCGCCACCGGATTGACGGCCAAGGTTATTGCTATTTACCGTAGGGAGACCAATGCAGATAGGTTTTACCTGATGGGAATGCTTCACGATTTGGGAAGATTATTATTGCTGCTTAATATTCCCGACTCTATTAAAACCGTTATGGAAAAATATGAGTTGGGTGGCACCATGTATGATGCTGAGAGTGAAGTACTGGGTTTTGATCATGCAGCTGTTGCAGGGCAACTCATGAAGTCCTGGCAATTGCCAGAAATGCTGCAGGAAGCTGTTGAATATCATCATAAACCGGAACAGGCGCCACATTATCCTATAGCAGCATCTATTGTCCATGTTTCAGATTTCATTGCCCATGGAATGGAACTTGGTAGCTGTGGGGAGAGATATGTTCCGCCTCTTACCCCGAAAGCCTGGGAATTGCTGGAACTACCGCCAAGTCTTTTGTCGCCTATTTTGGAACAAGTAGACCGTCAGGTTAATGAGGCGGTGGAGATATTTTTATGATTGGGGTCGATTGTGGGAGATAAAGACTCAAAAACAAAAGAGCAGATTCGTATTGAATTTCTAGAAAAACAAGCTCGACTAAATTTGTTTGGATTAGATATTCTTGCCTCTCTAGGGGAGTTGCAGCATAGCGCCAACTTGGGGAGAGAGCCACAACATATTTTGAAGGTGGCATTAAATCATGTGAGGCGATTGATAGATTTTGAAGTGGCCGCTTTTTATTTGGTCGATGAAGATAATTCCGACTTTGTCTTAAAAGAGATCACCCCTTCAACCCAAAAAAGTTCTTTGCAAAAGGAAGTGGATGAGGAAATTGAAAAAGGAACTTTTGCCTGGGCTCTAAATCAAAATCGCGCAGTTGTCGTCAAAGCCTTATCCGAAAAACATTCTCTGGTCTTTCATGTGTTAACCACTAAAACCAGGGTTCGTGGGATGTTTGTTGGAAGGGTGCTGTCAAAAATTAAAACGATCAATGAAACGATTTTGTACCCTCTCACTGTTATTTTGCAGAGTACATCAAATGCTCTGGAAAGCGCCGCTTTGTATGGTTTGATTTTAGAGCAAAATAAAAATCTTGAAAAAACAGTAAGTATTCGAACTCGTGATTTGGAGAATAGAAAGGTTGAACTGGAAGAAGAAATCGCTTTCCGTAAACTGGCAGAAGAATCATTGGTGGTGGCTAAAGAAGAGGCTGAGGCTGCGGTAAAAGCTAAAAGTGAGTTTTTAGCAAATATGAGTCATGAAATTCGAACACCGTTGAATGCAATCCTTGGTTATGGTGAAATTCTTCAATTTGAAGCTAGAAAAATACAACGTCCCGATTTTTTGGAGGATATAAAAGCAATAGAACTTGCGGGACGGCACCTGCTAGGTTTGATTAATGAGATTCTAGAAATATCCAAGATACAAGCAGGGAAAATGGAGATGCATTCAGAATCTTTTACACTAAAACAACTCATTGATGAGGTGATCACAACTATCCGTCCGTTATCTCAAAAAAAGAAAAATAAATTGGAAATTAAAATGCTGAGTTCTCCTGAAAAAATGTTTTCAGACTCTACACGCATTCGTCAAATATTATTAAATTTGCTAGGAAACTCGTGCAAATTTACAGAAAAAGGAAAAGTTGTCTTGTCGGTTGCTGGAAAAATAGTGGAAGGTGAAAGTTGGATTCATTTTACGATTGCAGATTCCGGTATAGGAATTGATCCTGAGAGAATCCCAGAATTATTTGAGGAATTCACTCAGGCGGATAATTCTGCGACAAGAAAATTTGGAGGAACAGGCTTGGGTCTAACAATTAGCAAGCGTTTAGCACAATTGCTGGGAGGTGATATCCACGCGACAAGCGAACCGGGAAAAGGCTCATCTTTTACATTATTTTTGCCTCAAGACTCTTCTAAGGTAAGACAAATTGTAAAACATGTTGCCCAAGGTTGGTCAGAGTGGGCTGAAAAGTATCTTACCGAGGATGTTTTGTCACGAAACAGTAGTCATAGGAGTAGGCCCGATTCGTCCCTGGTCGAATTTGAAGCGGACCAGGTATTGGTGATTGATGATGACGTAATCGTAAACAATTTAATTAGAAAGTTTTTAGAGAGGGAAGGTTATCAGGTAGAGATTGCCCAGGATGGTAATGAAGGATTTAAAATGGCTGAAAAAATGATTCCTCAAATCATAATTCTGGATGTGAGGGTTAAAGGAATGAGAGGTTGGGAATTTCTTAAAAGATTAAAAGAGCATCCCAACCTTAAAAATACACCTGTGGTTGTTTTAAGCGATTCTGTTGAAGAACAACGCTCGAGAGATGCTGGCGTGGATGAGTTCTTAACAAAGCCTTTGGATTGGGATTATTTTGTAGCGATATTAAAAAAATATAAAAAAACTTCGCGTGAATTTTCCATTCTTGTTGTTGAAGATGACGCTATTAATCGGGAGGCACTTCGCAGGATGCTTGGGAAAGATGGTTGGAATGTTATTGAAGCTTTCGATGGGCCATCCGCTTTTGATAAATTGAATGAAAATGACCTTCCTGGTTTAATTTTATTAGATATCATTATTCCTGGGATCAATGGATTCGAAGTGGTTCAAAGGCTACGACAAAATCCATTATGGCGAAGGATTCCAATTGTAATAATTTCTGCGAAAGAGCTAACACTTGAGGAAAGAGGGCGTCTTCAGGGAGATGTCGAAAAAATTTATAAAAAAGGAGATGTTACTTGCAATGAGCTTTTGCAGACGATTCGGTCTATATCTACCAAGAGAGCACTTGAGACAAGCTGAAGCTTGATAACTTTCTCGTTAAGGATTGTCTGTTTTTTTATTGCTTTTTTGGAGGTTCAACATTGGCGAAAAATATTGACCGAGGATGAACCTGCAAGGTGTAGTTAATATTTTGATTTGCGGTTAAAGTTTTTCGTGTCAAAGAAAAATTCCATTCTGATATTGTTCCTGGACGGTGCGGTTTGCCTTTGATTATGGTCCCGGCTTTATGGGGATTGTTGATAAGGACAAATCTTTTCTTAGGATCAGTTTCCTGTTCATCTATCATGAAAACTCTACCAAATATCTGATTTATGCTTCGCGAAGTGTAATTTTTGATTCTAAATATAATTGCACTTCTATTTTCCGGTAAAGTGTAATTAGCAGAGATGCCAATTGAGCCAATGTTGGTAAATTTTTCTTCCCCTTGATCCTGTCCATAAGCTTTGTGAATTGAGAGAGTCGAAAGTAGGAACAAAGTTAAAAGGAATATTGTGGGTAATTTTATCTGCATATCCATTGCTTTTTAGGACAAACCTATATGGGGTTGATGGGATCAGCCATGGTTAACTCTATTTGAGATTTTAACTCTCCTGATTCCATCATTTTTTTTACCCTTAGAATTGCTGCTGGTGTAAAGTCATTCATTTTGTAAAGTTTTCCAGCTTGCTTTTGTTTTTTTAAATTTAGCGTGCCTAACTTCCATTCCTCAATGGTCTTTATCATTAACCGCGTTCCGGTCTGTATGGTTTTCCATAGTAATGTTTGTTCATTGTCTGTAGATTCCAGGCGGACGAATTCTTCCGCAGCAATTTCCCCAGTGTCGATACCATTTTCTACCCTATGGATGGTGGCTCCTAAATTTTTCAAATCGCTGTTGTGGATCGGCCAAAAGTTGCATGAGGATCCTCTGTAAAACTCGGGTATCCCTAAATGCATGTTATATATGGAATTAGGATAAAGAGATAAAAAATTCTCCTTCATTATTCCAGTTCCAAATGCTGCAATGAAACCGGGGGAATATTTATTTTTAAGAAGAGAAAGAGTATTTGGAGAGTTGAGCTCGTTTTTTTTAAGGTAGCAGATGTCAGGTTTATTTTTGCTTGTTGTATTTTGTTTTTGGGGAATGAATTTTTCTTCAAATAAATTTCTTCTTCCAAAGAACCAATTCCACGCTTCATTTTCTTCTTCTGTTTCTGCTAGAGGTGAAGGGTAATCGTATGATTCTATAAAAATCGCAGCTATGTGAAACTTGGCACTCAATTGCTTTATGAAATATTGGTGACGAAGGTCATCTCCTGTCATTACAACAATTTGTTGGTGTCTTGCATCGGTAGTATTCACTAAAAATACATTAATCTAAAAGGGTGAATAGATGGAAAAGTTGGGTTTTAGGATTAGAGACTTCTCGGCTCATCCATATCATTCGCGAGGATGTATTTGTTCTTATAGTATATGGTTAAATCTTTAAGAGAAATTATTCCCACAACCTGCGTTTCACTGGTAATTGTAATATATTTTATATCGTGCTCATGCATTAGAGCTAAGGCTGCATCCATTGATTGCATTTCATCAATTTTGCAAAGAGCCTTCATAACTTTTGAGACGGGGGTTGCGTCAGGATTCAGGTGGTTGCCAATCACTCTCCTTGCAAAATCCTCTTCAGTAACTATTCCTTTAATTTTTTCCATGTCTTTTACAAGAAGGGATCCGATCTCTTTTTCCTTCATGATTTCAGCCGCCTCAAGAACGGTCATTGTATCTGGAATAGTTTCCAGGTTTTCCTGCATATAATGTCGGACTTTGTCTTCATCACTTATTTGTTTACATAATTTAAAATTATAATAATTTGCAAAATCCTTTATGGAGAGCATTCCGGTTAATTTGTTTTCACGTTTAACAAACAGATGGCGTACGTTTTTTTCCCTCATTAGCTGATAGGCTTGATTCATGGACTGGCCGCTGTCTATCACGATTAGTTGGGGGTTGAAAACGGATGAGACTTTGCTTTTGGTGAAATTTAACCCCTTGGCAACCACATCCATTGTTATAGCTGATTCGGAAAGAAAACCTTTGGCTTTTCCCTTTTCTGTAATTAACAAAGCGCCAATTTTTTTTTCAGTCATTTTTTGTGCTGCAGCAAGAATACTTTCATATGACTCTATATTGGCAATGGGACTTTGCATAAAATATTGGATATCGCCCATCTCCTCAATGTCTTGAGAGTGTTTGTTGTGATAATAGTTTGCAAAATCCTTTATCGAAAGAATGCCATTTATAATTTCGTTTTCGGTGATAACTAAATGGCGGATATTGTTTTTTTTCATGCAATCATAAGCATCCGCCATTGTGCGGTTAGCTTCTATTGTAAGAATTGATTGGCTGGCTAAAGCTGAAACTGTGGTTTTCTCAGGATCCAGGTTTTTCGCCACTAGTTTTCTAGTTAAATCCGTATCTGTTAAAATCCCTGAATATTTTCCGGCTTGGTCTACCAGAAGAGAGCTTATTGAGTTTTCCCGCATCATATCAGCCGCTACTTTTACCGAGGCTTCTGAATCGACAGTGGAAATGGATTCTTCCATGAAATATCGAATTTCTTCCATCATTTGTCCTTAAAGATTTAAATGGGATTTCATCTTACGTATTTTAGATTAACGAATGATGAACAAAAAGACAAGGTTGGAAAAAAAATGGGATAGCGGAGGGGGCTAGGAAATATAACGGTTTTTTAGCTTATTATTCTTAATGGGGAAATCCGTGTTGATAGCAAGTATCTCCTGCGGATTTAGCGTCTGCTAATTGACCCTTTTGCTAAATGTCTTAGATGTTTCCACCAGAACAATAACTTCATTTGTTCAATTCTGAAACGTACCCAAAAATACAAATGTGTATTAGTTTGTATCATGTTTAGCTCTCCTTGAGTTCAACGAATTCAAAAAAAACTGTTTTTCGTCCTAAAAGTCTTATTTTTGCCTTAAAGTTGAGCGATGGCTCATACTTTTTTACATTGCCTTCTTAACGGCTTATTTTTGCGGTTACTTAATGGTTGACCCTTAAATTATTAGCCTTATCCTTGATAAGGTATATTCAATACAAAAATAAATGGAATTGTCATTTTATGAACGACGAAAAAATCCATATTCTTTTGGTTGAGGATGAAAAAATAGATGCTGAAGCCTTACATAGAGCATTCAATGAGGATTCGCAGAAGTACAATATTTTCACTGTTTCAAACCTTTTTGAGGCTAAAGCCCATTTATCCGAAGTTACTCCCAATATTGTAATCGCAGATTTGGTTTTGCCCGATGGCAGTGGTATTGAGTTGCTGCCAACAGAAAAAAAAGATTTTGTTTGTCCCTTTTTAGTATTGTCCGGTAAAGGGAATGAAGAAAAGGCTGTCGATGCTATGAAGAGAGGGGCATTGAATTATCTTGTCAAGACTTCTAAAACTATTTCCCTGATTCCTGCCTTTGTAAAAATCGCTTTGCAAGAATGGGAGATACTTCAAGACAAAAAGCAAGCTGAAAAAGAATTGATTGAAGCCAAGAAGGATGCTGAGAAAGCTAATCTGGCAAAGTCAGAATTCCTTGCCAGAGTAAGTCATGAACTGCGAACTCCTATGAACTCCATTCTTGGTTTTGGGCAATTATTGAATATGGATGGTGTAGAACCATTAACAACTAATCAAAAAAAGAATGTTGAATATATTTTAAAGGCTGGGAATCACCTTCTTTTACTTATTAATGAATTACTTGATTTGTCCAAAATCGAATCTGGCAAATTGGACCTTTCTTTTGGGAAGGTCGATGCCAAGTGCCTTATTGATGAATTAATAGTTACTGTTGAACCTCTGGTCGCTAAAAAGAATATTGAATTTTTTAACAGGTTGCCTGCTGACTCCGAGTTCTTTGTCTGGGCTGATATTGTCCGTCTGAAGCAAATTCTTTTGAACTTGATTTCTAATGCCATCAAATACAACCGCGTTAATGGGAAAGTTTCATTTGAAGGTGAAAAATTATCCAGTGACAAAATCTGTATTAAGGTTAAAGATACAGGTATAGGTATTTCCGAAGACAAATTTGATGATGTGTTTAAAGCATTTTACAGACTTGACGATGGATTGGAGTTTAGCGAGGGGACTGGAATAGGCCTAAATGTTGCCAAAGGACTGATTGAATTGATGGGAGGGTCTATCAAAGTGGACAGTGTACTCGGTGAAGGGAGCTGCTTTGCATTAGAATTACAAGCTTGTAAAAATTCGGAAGAAAAATAAGTAAATTTTTTCCAAGGAATCCATATCGTTCAAGTTGAAATCATCTTAGGCGATAAGACCGACCTTCCCGCTTTTAAGGTCATAAAATGCGCCAACAATATCGATATCTCCCTCTTCAAATCGAGTGCTCAATATTGGGCCTTCGCTTTTCAATTTTTCCACAACAAGCTTAACATTTTCTTTGCTTACTACATTTACCCAGTCGGGAGCTTCTTTAGCTAATTTATCAAAAGCTGGCTTTTTTGACTGTATCAAGCTGTTGATATGGCCGGGCGGGTTGCCCCCTTTGAAAGTGACATCATCTACCCCGCATTGGGAATGCCCCAAAACCATAATCATGGTGACATTCAAATGTTCGACAGCATATTCCAAGCTGCCAAGGAACATGTCATTGACTACATTTCCTGCTACTCTTAAAACAAAAAGGTCTCCCAGGCCTTGGTCAAAAATAATTTCGGGAGACACACGAGAATCGGCGCAGGTTAAAATAGCTGCTTTCGGTTTTTGACCACCAGCCAATTTGATTCGATAATCAAAAGATTGATTGGGATGGAGTGAACCGCCCGTGGTAAAGCGCTCGTTTCCTTCCAAAAGATTTTTGAATACGTCTTTACCACCCATTTTCAAATTTACTCCCTTTAAGTTTTAAATTTCTCTCCAAGCTTTGAGTAATGGAAAATATAGAGCCTTTTTTATTGGACGATATTCACCAAAATCTTTTAAAAGAGATGCATAACGGTCGAGTTGCGGCTTATAGCGCTCTACTTCGCTATCCAAAAATTCTTCTAAACTATCTCCCTCATGTCGGCCAGTTTTATAATCAATGATCCAACGTATATTATTCTCAATAAATGTACGGTCTATTATATTACGAATAAACCGGTTTTCTGAAAAAAGAGTTAAAGGATATTCTGCTTGGTCTTCTTCATGATTTGAAAGGATCCATTGTCCCTTTGAATCATTTAAAGTATTACTCAGGCCGGTCATGGCTAGAATTAAAGTGTCAGCTGTTTGCTCAAGGGGTAGTCCCTCGCCAAGTAGAGCTGCTCGTATTTTGGGTTCCATTGTCTCTATTCTTTCAAGCGACCATTTATCCAATCCCTCTTCGGCAATGGTTTGTAAAACTCGGTGTAAAACATTGCCCAAACAACGCGCCGAATTACCCGCCCAAAGAAAAGGACTGTATTCTTTTTCTTCCTCAATTTCTCCAAGCAGGCTGGCTCCAATTGAGGGGAATGCCTCCGGTAGTTGAAAGGTGTTAGGTATTCGTTTTAAATTTATTACTTCTTGAAAAGTTTCAATGTCATCTTTTTTTAATTTGCTTTTTGTGAAATTTGTCTGACACCAATCCAATTTTATAAAAGGCCATAAGCTTTCAAGCAATGAGTTTGATTCGGGAATCATCTCATTCTCCTTGATTTTGGTTTTCCCAAAAAGGTGGAGTTGTTTTCTGGCCCGTGTGGCGGCAACGTATAGAAGCCGTAACATTTCATGCTCATCTTTTTCTTTGTCCAGTTCAGAAAGGAAATTGTAGAGGGGTGAATTTCCCCCGCCTTTTTCTTCTATTGGAGCTAAAAGTAGGTCTTTACCGTAAGGCATCCAGAAAACAAGCCTTTTATTATCGTGTCTCGGACGTTTCCCTAATCCTGGAAGAATTACATAGTCAAACTCCAACCCTTTTGCCTTATGCATCGTCATTATCTGAATGGAATTTTCAGAAGTGTTTAAGGGGCTGGCGTGTAAGTTTTCGATGACTTGGTTGAAATGCTCCAATTTTCCTGCCTCGCCTTTTTGCATAATTCTTTCCACTTCATCAAAAAAAGTTTCGATATCCCTGGAAGGGGTTCCTTCATGGCAAGCAGGACCCCCTAACCGGATCCAGCAATTTTCCAGGAGTTCTCTAAAATTATTTGACGGCAGGGCATTTAGGGTTGGAGATAAAGCTGCTATTATTCTTTTTATCTGAATTTTACCATTTGAGGAAAATGCCAACTCCTCTTTGTTTAATATTTCCCATAGGGGAGTTTTTGAATCGTTTTCGCATATTAGATGAAGGTCCTTTAAAGAAATCCCTGCCCATGGAGCACGCAAAACAGCTAACCATGCAACTCGATCCAAAGGGAAAAGCAGGGCCCGTAGCAAGGACAAGAGATCTCTAATGGCTGGGCGATCGGTCAAAGTATAAATGGACTCGGCCTTATAGGGGATTTGCGAACTCTCAAATTCCCGGATTATTTCTTTAAGATGGGTTCGGCCTCTTACTAAAATTGCAATGGTTACTTCAGATGATTCGCTGCGTATGGATTGAACTATCTGGCAAACTTCTCTTGCTTCCGTCCGTGAAGCTTGAAGTGAACTAAACTCCGGATCTAAGGGATGCAGAACGACACCGGGATAAGATTCTTTACCGTGAACTGCGGTAGATTTGGAGAATGCTATGGCTCCAGAATCTGGGTTGTCGCGCTCGGGTAATATTTTTTGGAAACATTGATTGACCCAATCCACAAGGCCTTCCTGTGATCGAAAATTAGATTCCAGTGTCAGTCTTTTTAAACTAAGATTGCCAATGCCTTCGTCCTGAGTTTTGAGGAATAATCCCACCTCGGCATCCCTGAATCTATAAATGGATTGTTTGGGATCTCCCACAATAAAAAGTGTGCGTCCTTTATCAGGTTCCCATTCCGCAGTGAGTTTTTTTAATAACTCTTCTTGTTTGAAAGAGGTGTCCTGATATTCATCTACCAAAATATGCTGGATGTTGTTATCCAGATATTTTCCCAGATCGGTAGGGTCCATATCACTTCCAAAAGATTTCAAGGCGGCAAGAGATATTTCACTGAAATCACTCAGTTGGTTTTCCTGTAAAAGATTTCTTAGTTTTGATTCGAGTTCAGGCAATAAGCGAAGGGTGGCTCTTAGAATATTCCATTCGTAATCACTGAAATGGGGGACAGGCAAGAATTTTATTTTGCCCAATGCTTTCTGCAAGGTCTTTAAATTTATAAGTGACTCCAGATAAATTTTGAAATCACTTTTGATGTCCTTGTTGTCGGCTGGGAATCCAAGATTTTTATCAGCCTGTTTTCTTATTGCTCCTGTGCCAGTTAATAGAAGGTTGGCTATTCCTTTCCATTCATTTAGATTTTCGATAGTAGGCTTCGGAAAAGCATCTATCGATTTTAAGGAGATTATGCAGTTTTCCGATTGGGTTGCCGCCAGATTCGTCCCGGCATAGGCGGCAAATGGAACCGCTGCAGACCTCAATGATTCGGGAAATAGATGGTACGTGGTTTTTAGATGCTTCTCTATTAACTCGGAGTATATTTTTGCAAGCTTCTCTCTATGAGAATCATTTAACAAATGTTCCTTTATATTCTCAAATTTATCGAAAAAAGATATCATCCATTGATCCCGCAGATTTAACAGTTGAGCGATGCGCTGAATGAAACTGCTTTTGTCGTTGTCCAAATGCTTCAGTAGAACGCGAACCAGTTCCGAATAAGGGTCCTCCGTGTTTTCAATTTTAGATAAAACCTGTTTGGCTGTAGCTATATATAGATCGTGAATATTTTCCTGGATTTCAGAAGCACCTCCCATGCGTGATAGAAGAGGTGTCCTTTTGGTTAAAAATGCACAAAATGAATCAATAGTAACCACCCGAAGGCGCGCGGGATTTTCCAATAACCGCCAGCCAAAACTTTGGTTCCTTTCCAGGGCCGTCCGGGCAAGGTTCCATGTGATTTGTTGATGGTCTTCATCAGGGGGAGATTCCACTTGTGCTCGGTTTAATGCAGAAATAATTCGAGCTTTCATTTCACCCGCTGCTTTACGTGTGAAAGTCATGGCGAGGATTTCTTCAGGCTGACTGACACCTCCTAAAAGCTTTAAGTAGCGTTGAATAAGTAATTCCGTTTTTCCTGAACCTGCAGGGGCTTGCACGATGAACGATTGGGTAGGATTTAAAGCCTGCTGACGGATATGAAGATCAGAAGGAATCATTGACCTCGTTCTCCATTTCCATCGTCCCGTTCCCATATTCTGCAAAAAAGGTTCAGGTCACAGTTTTTACAGGTATTTTGTTTCTGTGCCGGCTCAATATTTACGCGCCCTATTAAAAACTCTTGTGCTAATGCATTAATTTTAGTTTTCCAGAACCCGAGCAGATTCATCCAGGAAGGTTCTCCGATCATCTGTGAAAAATTTTCTGGTTTTTTAAAACCCATGAATTGGATGGTAGGATTATTGGTATCTTTTAAAGACTTTTGAACTCCCTTTAGTCCCATGTTTCCTTTTTTGGTTTGAGCAAATAGAACTCCTTCGGGGGAAAGAATGTTGGCGTAGAGAGGGAGTTGAGGGGATAGAACTCTTTCTTTCAACCATTCACCGGGATTGGCTTCTCCCGTTTTATAATCTATTAAAATATGTTTTTTATCTTCTGTTTCATCAATACGATCTATTCTTAAGTTTAGAGATAAGCCTTCGAAATGAACCGTTTTATCTTTTTCCTGCTCCCGAACGGTAAAATTCTCACGTGGCAATTCAAACTGTATCAACCACTCCAATATTAATTTAAAATTTCTTGATTCTTCTATTTTTAAAAATTCTGTCTGGTTTGGAAGGTCTTTTGATATTTCTTCTACGCTTTGTTGAATACAACCACTAAGTAAGTCCTCTAATTGGCCTGTGTCGTATAGTTTTTCAAGTTGTGCTCTGGTGCGCGCTTTGCGCCAGAATTTTTCAAAAATTCGATGAACCAAATTCCCCCGTACCAATGGGTCGAAGTCTGTGTCTGGAATATTTCGATTTATAGCGTGAAGCCTGAATCGGGAAAAAGCTTGAAACGGACAGTCAGCTTGATTCTTTAGTAAATTTGAACCCCCTTTCATCGAACCACTTTCAAACCTGATTTTTTCATTATCAGTTAATAGTATTTGAGGGTCTTCATTAAACAACTCGAGGTCAATGGAATTAGAAATTTGATCTTTGATTCGGGCAGATGGAATAACCAGACCATTGGCTTGTGGGTAAAGTTTTATTAGAGGGCTTGGTTCCAGTGGATTATCTCCATCCTGTGATGGATAACTGAGAATTATGTCAGGAGAAGAAGTGAAAATATTTTTAAGTTGCTGCTCGCAGTTTTCAAGCTCCCATTTTGCGTTGGAGTTTGGTAATTGATACTTTTTCCTTAAATCAGATGGAATTAGATTGTTTGGTTCAGGAGAAGGAGGAAGGGCTTCGAAGTGGCAACCCATGATCCAGGAATGGTCGAATTCCATACCCATCGACTCGTTTAGTTGGACAACCTGAATTAAATGATCCCGGTTTTTTTCAGGGAAAAAACATTTTTCTGCAATGCTGCTCAGGTTTTTTACTGCTTCAATGCGGTCAATACTGCCTAGGATTGAATTTAGTGAACCCAGTTGGTCCAGACAATTTTTCCATGATTCAAAAATGCTATTTTCTTTTTCCGTGAGTTTTTCTTCTTCGCTGGGCCAACTCATACGTTTTAAAACTTCAGAGATGGTTTTAGCCCAATCATTGGGCAATAAATAACTATCAAGATCGACCCATGCTTTCCAAGTGGCTAAAAAATTATAAAGTTGAGGATATTTTTCTTTGTTCACGGCATAGGGAAAATTATTGATGTCTACAGTGAATTTCATTTGTTTGCGAAAATCTGCTTCAATTGCAAGGCTTTCTTCTTTTTCCAGGTGAAATACCGGGCTTTTGATTATTGAATAAAATGTTCCCGCCGGGATATGGCAAGACCCAGTGCTCAATATCTGAAGAATTAGGTTAATGGGGGTGGTTTGGCTGAGAGGTGAGCCCAAGGAAATATTGAAAGGCAACTCAGTCCTGTTTTCTGGGAAAATAGAAGTGGGGCATAATTCTGAAGCCATTTCTCTTTGTAATAGTGAGCGGTAGTTTTCCAGGTCGGGCACTATGATCCCAAAGCGCTTTCCCCGCTGGTAATTTTTCCGGAGCCATCTTGCACAGGTGGTGGCTTCTAGAGTTTTGTCATCGTATTTTTGAACTGAGATATGTGTGTGATTGTGAATACTGTCTTCTTCTGGGTAGAAGATATTTGGTAATTCTGTTTTAGTTCCCTTTCTTTCAATCGAATCCAGGAGGCTCTGTAGCTGCGGGGTTTTCCTGTTGAATCCCATAAAATTAATCGACGTCGGTAATTTTATTTCTCCCGCATCAATGAATTTGATCACCCAGTCCATCAAGCTTGAGCTGTCTATGGCATTCCATTGCCGAAGTTGTTTGTCAAATCGTTCAGACCATCTAAAGAAAGATTGAGTTTCTACGGTTTCCTGAAAACCTTCCCATGAGAGTGGAACTTTATATTCTTTTGTCAGGGCGTATGCCTTGTCCGCTTGAATGGCTGCAGCTTTTTTATGGAGGACATTCAAGTTTTTTATTTGGCGATCATCATGAACAATTTTTTCCCATAAGGATCCAGATTGAATTTTACTGAGGAGATGTTTTTCCGACCAGGTTTCCAACCAAATTTTTTTAAGCCAGGCAGAGAGGGGGAGAATGTTAGGGGTTACCCAGACTTTTTTATGTTTTTGCCGCTCATTATGTTCCAACATGAGCCAGCGTGCCAAACGGGGATTGGCGGTTAATACCAGAGGCTTGTTTTTGTCAGGGGGTGCCATAAGCGGGTGAAGTGCTGGCCATTGGAGAATCGGGTTTTACTATTTAGAAAATGCGTTCTTCACCTGCGACCTGGGTTTTCCGGTTTGCAAAGGTGGAAATTCAAGGAGTGTCTTGTACCCAGACTTCCCCTTTAGAAGTGGTTTCTCTTTTCCAAATGGGTGTAACCCGTTTAAGTTCAGCGATAGCCCACTCGCAAGCTACAAAAGTTTCTTTCCGGTGTTCGCCTACAGCAACGATAAGAACAATGTTTTCGCCAATTTCAATGGGCCCGATTCGATGGATGATGCTCATATCGATAATGCCGGTATCTTTAATGGCCTGGGCTCTGATTTCTTCCAGTTTTTTCTCAGCCATCTTAGGATAGTGTTCGAAGTTGAGTTGGGTTATGTTTTCTCCTTTGGATAGCTCTCTTCCTGTGCCTAGAAATGTAGTGATGCCGCCAATATTACGCGAAACCTTTTTCATGGCCTCAATTTCGTCCGTAACGGAAAAATCTTCTAACTGGATACGAATTTTGGAATCAGTCGTTGTGCTCATAACATGCCTTTTAGTTTTAAGACCCTCCTGAAAATGGGGGAAGAAATGCCACTTCATCACCATCGTGGACGATGGTATCCGAATCAGCCATTTCCTGATTGACCGAGATCATCACCTTTTTTTCCCGGATGAACTCTCCCATTTTAGGGGATGTTTTTGAAATAATTTCGCTCAATTGATCCATGGAGATGGAATTCTCAACCTCAATGCGATCCTCCTCCATTTGCGCAATTGTTTTTAAACTGGCAAAAAACTTTATCGTGATCATTGGCCCACACCTTCTTTTTCATAGGTGCCGGATTTTCCACCGGATTTATGAATCAATCCAATTTTGTCGAAGTACATGCCTCGATCCACAGCCTTACACATGTCATAAATAGTTAAGGCAGCAGTGGAAACGGCAGTTAATGCTTCCATTTCTACACCGGTTTGCCCGGTCACTTTAACGGTTCCAGTGATGGTGATGGAACAAAGTCCCGTTTTTGGGTCGGGCTCAGGATTTTTGTCGAAACTGATGTCTATTCCAGTTAATAACAGAGGATGGCACATGGGAATGATTTCATGCGATTTCTTTGCTCCCATGATTCCCGCGACCTGAGCCACAGCAAGTACATCGCCTTTTTTTATCTGCCCTTCATTGATGAGTCGAAGGGTTTCGGGCTGCAAATAAATTTCTCCTGTTGCTACTGCCTTTCGGGAGGTGATGCCCTTGTCGGACACATCGACCATGCGAGCACGGCCTTCTTCATTAAAATGAGTCAAAGGATTATTCATTATATTCTGATTGTACCTCAACTAAAGTAACAGGAGCAACCGTTATAGGATTAAATTAGATTCATCGACTTTCTATTTGGTCTTATCTACTTCAAGGGCGGCTCATAAAGGCCAAAAACATTACCATCCAGGTCTTGGAACCGAACTAGTTTTCCGTATGAATGAATCTCCGGTGACCCTAGAACTTTAGCCCCGATACCTTGCAAACGGTCAATATTATCTTCCATAGGTTGTGCCATGAAATATAGGGTGGCACCTGTATGTTCCAATTTTGACGTTTTTACCTTTTGCAGGGCAAATCTCTGACCCTCAAGTTTGAATTCGGCCCAGTCCTCTCTGTGAAACAAAGGTTCAATTCCTAAAACCTTTTGGTAGAATTCCACAGCCTTATCCAAGTCGATTACAGGATAGGATATAAAAGCGATAATCATAAAATTTTCTTTTCGGATTCCTTAGTGTCTATTGAGAATATCAGTCTGGTTCTTTTGTCCAGCATATTACATTCTTTCTGGAATATATTGACCCAGACCAGCAAAAATTCCCAGTTCTTTTCAGGACTCAAAGGCGTATGGCTGATCTTGATGGGTATCTTTGCCCTGAATTGGATCGGGTTTTCTATCTGGAACCGGGAATTACTCTTTTGGGCAGTACTTTCAGGGATAGTACACGGGGTCTATATTTTATGCCTTTCGCGAGCTTATAAAACTCAGGATATCTCCTATGTCTATCCCATTGCCCGATCGGCCCCTGTTTTTGTTCCTGCCTTTGCGTGGTTGCTATTGGGCGAAAAGCTGAATCTGCAAACACTCATCGCTATTTTGGTAATCATCTTAGCAATTTATATCCTGCATTTTGATGGACACTTGATTCGTGGATTCAAAAACCTCTGGCAGGCTATTCAACACAATGACCTTCGCTGGGCTTTTTATACATTGATCATGGTGGTCAGCTATAGTTTGGTTGATAAAAAGGGAATGGATTTATTTCTATTCCAATTGCCTGACCAACCCTTTCAGAATGGAATTGCTTTCTTTTTTATGGAAGCAACGATTGGGTTCATTCTTTGTAACCTGTATTTGTTTTCAAATAATGCGAAAAATGAAATTTTTGATCTCTGGAAAAAGGAGTGGCTGAAGGGTTTGTTTGGCGCATTTGCCACATTAGGTTCGTATGGATTGATTTGCGTTGTGCTGCAATTCGAGTCAGTCAGTGCCGTGGTTTCATTACGGCAAGTGAGTGTTCTCATGGTTGTTTATTGGGGATGCTGGAAATTGCATGAGCCTTTTGGACGTCAACGGCTACTCGCCGGTGGATTGGTATTGGCAGGGGTTATTTTAATTGGACTTTAAGTCACCTTATACTTGATAAAGTTATATTAAAAAAAATTAACTATTTATATTGAAGTGCGTCTATATAATTAAGTAGATGGTTTGCAACTTAGTTAAAATATATTTACCCGATACTGGAGGTGGGTGTGTTTCATAAAATTCAAAATTCCATTCTGACAATAGCTTTTTTCCTGATTTTATTTGTTTCAACTGCCGAGGCGGTGAAAGGGGATAAGCGCGTAACAAAAACTCTGACACTCGAAAATGGTTTGGCTGTTTTTCTGGTTTCCGACCCAGACGTTCATCGTAGTGCAGCTGCGCTGGCAGTAGGCATTGGGCATTTACACGATCCTAAAGAAAAACAGGGATTAGCTCATTATCTGGAACATATGTTGTTTTTAGGAACAGAAAAATATCCCGAAGTGGGTTCCTACCAAAAATATCTGGATGAACATTCTGGTGGAAGCAATGCCTATACCAGTGGCAATATTACAAATTACTTCTTCCAGGTCTCCCATGAAGGATTCGATGAGTCGCTGGATCGATTCAGTGATTTTTTTAAAGCGCCCTTGTTTGACAAAACTTATGCCGAAAGAGAAGTTAAAGCGGTCAACAATGAGCATGAAAAAAACAAACTCAATGATGGCTGGAGAGGGAATTTCGTAGCGAACCTGATGTCAGAATCCGGTCACCCGCTGGCTCAATTTGGAACCGGAAACAAAGATACGCTTGCGGGTGACAATCGGCCTGACTTATTGAATTTTTATGAAAAATACTATGCTGCATCCAATATGAAGCTGGCGCTGGTTTCTAATGCACCGCTGGAAACCCTCACTGCCAAAGCTAAAAAATTCTTTTCTGATATTAAAGATCGTCCGGTAAAGGTTCCAGAAGTTTCTGGAGAATTCAGAAAGCCTCTAAAAAATGAATACCGCCTCTTAAAAATTAAAACGATTAAAGATGTTCGCTCTCTTGAGATTGATTTTCCAACCATCCGCTTAACAGATCATAAAGAAAGCAAGCCGGCCTCGGTGGTGGGCTCGGTATTGGGTTACGAAGGTAAGGGTTCATTGCTTTCAAAATTAAAGGAAGAGGGACTTGTCTTAGGATTGAGTGCAGGGGGAGGTGCCAGTCATCCTAATATCAATTCATTTGGTATTAGTATTTCTTTAACCCAAAAGGGATTGAATGAATACGAACGGATTTTGGGAATGGTATTTTCGTATATTGATATGG
Source organism: uncultured Nitrospina sp. (assembly GCA_964510965.1). Lineage (GTDB taxonomy): Bacteria > Nitrospinota > Nitrospinia > Nitrospinales > VA-1 > UBA8687. The sequence goes on from CAZECX010000014.1 coordinate 25,711, forward strand.
TTAGAAAACATGGCATAGAAAAATATACTTTTGAGCAAGCCCAGGCGATGGCGCAGATAAACTTTGACTGGAAAAATCCAAATGAAGGCATGGGGTTTATTGCCGGCAAAGCGGCATTGATGCATGAATACGCCTTGGATGAAATGGAGGAGATGCCATTTTTGCTCAAGAAATATGAGCCGGAAGCGTATCGTGCTATTCTAAAAACCCTTGTCCCGGAAAATGCCATGGTGGTTCTCAGTCATAACTCAGTTAAGTTTGACAAGAAAGCGCCTTATTATGATGCTGAATATTCTTTGCAGAAAATTAAAGGCAAAGCATTTGAGAAACTTGCTCATCCTCTAAAAATACAGGGTGCTTCCTATCCAGCAAAAAATGATTTCATTCCATATAACTTGCAGCTGGTTGATGAGGACCCTCATCTTGTGCGAGATGATTCTTTGGCAAAAGTGTGGTTCAAATACGATCATCGTTTTAAACAACCGAAAGTCTATTTGACATATCAGATAGAGACTCCGCACACCTATCGAAGTCCGAAAAATTTGCAGTTGGCAAAATTATATGAGGCTGCGGTTCATGAAGGTTTGAATGAACTGGTTTACCCCATTCAGATCGCTGGATTGTCTTATTCTCTTTCTATCGATAAAAAAGGAGTGATTCTTACCATCGGCGGCTATTCAGAAAGAATTGCCGATTTGTTGAAACTTGTGACTCAGAATTTGATGGAAATTAAAATAGATTCACAAAAGTTTAATAATATTAAAGAAGCCATGGTGCGAGGATTGAAGAACCGTAAGCTTGGGCAGGCCTATGCACGTGGTGGGTATTATAACTGGCTAATGCTGTTAGATGAACAGTACACCGAAGAACAAAAGCTTCAGGCTTTAACTCCTTTAACTTTGGAAGATGTAAAGGCTTATGCCAAAAAACTTTATGAGAAAGTTTATATCACTGGAATGATTCATGGCAATTACAGCGATGAAAAGGCTGTGAGGAGCACTCAAATTCTTTTGGATTCTTTAAAAAGCCAACCGCTTGCTAAAGAAGATCGTTTCGAGCAGATCATTGAAACCATGCCTAAGGGTAAGCGATTTCGATTTTCCCGCGAAGTTGAAGATAATAATAATTCCTTAGCTTATGCCATTCAAGTTGGCGATAAAGATCCTGCGCTTTTAGCTCAGGTCTCTATGTTAGCTTCAATAATTGAAAGTGATTTTTATACCCAAATGCGTACCAACCAGCAATTGGGCTACATTGTGTGGAGCTTTAAACAAAGAATGGAGGATCGGATATTTTTCCGGCTAGTGATTCAGTCCTCCACCCATGGACCCTTTGAGATGAGCAAACGGGTAGATGCCTGGTTGGCAAGTACGAAAAAGCTATTCTCCGAATTGACCGATCAGGAATTTGAGCGTCATCGCCAGGCTTTGATTGTTGGACTTGAGAAAGAGGGAGACAGCATTGCTGCGGTTTTAGGTGATTTGTACGGGTTAGCTATCGATGAAGAGGGTGACTTTAGGTATAAAAAGAAATTAATTCAAGCCGTAAAAGATGTGAAGAAAAGTGATGTGACCCTGCAAGCCGAAAAATTATTTTTAGATTCTGAAACACCTCGGCTGGAAGTTTTGATGAGGGCCAAAGGCAGTAAAGAGAAAGTTCCGGCTGGAGTTATGGATGATGTTACCCAGTTTAAAAAAAGTCTGCATTCTAAAATCCAATAGCCTTCTGGGTGTATCGCAAACCTTCAAGTTTGATATTTTCTCTGAATAAGATATTCTTAGAAACATGAAACTGGGAGATATATTAAAAAGAGGCGCAAACTTATTCAAGCTGGGTCTTGCTGTTCGCGAAATTAAAAAATCTACATCCGCCGAACAGCATCAGCGTGCCAAAAAATATCTCGTTGAGTTGCTGGGAAAATCACGAGGTCTTCCTACAAAAATCGGACAGTTCATGACCATGGACTCCGATGATGATTCCCTCCGCGAATCACTGACCGATTCAATTGCTCCGATGCCTTTTCATGAAGTGACCGACCTTCTAGAGCAGGCTTATGGAAATACACCCGTGTTTAAAAGGCTGGATAAGAATTCGATAACTGCCTCCCTGGGTCAGGTTCACTTTGGAAAATTACAGGATGGCACCGAGGTCGCGGTCAAAGTTCAATATTCAGGAATTGCAGGCTCGGTGGAATCTGAACTCGATATTATGGGATGGTTGCCCAAAGTGGGTCCGGTCGCCAAATGGGGATTTAAAATGGAGGGTTACCGGGATGCGTTTTGGGACAATTTCAGTGAAGAACTCGACTATAGAACTGAAATCAAACATCAGATGCGTTACCGTGGCCTGATATCCCCTGAAGATCGTGTTGTAGTTCCTGAAGTAATGGAAGAGTTTTGCAGGCCAAATATTTTGGTGCAAAAAAAAGAAGAGGGTTTTGGCCTGGATAAGGCTGAGACAATGATGCCCTTACAAAGGGACAAAATGGGGCGGCTTTTATTGGAGCATTATTTCAAAATGCTTTTCCGGCATGGATTTGTGCATGCCGACCCACAGCCCGCGAATCTGGCTTTCCGTCAATACAAAAAGGATTATTTCACTCTGATTCTTTATGATTTTGGAAGTGTATTAGAAATTCCCGATGAAATGCGGTTGGCTTTACTGCGAATTATTTTAGCTCTTAGGGACCACGAAAATATTGACCCGGTTTCCTGTTTGATGGCATTGGGATTCGACCAGGAAAAGCTGGAAGATCTGCGACCCACGCTGCCAGCTTTGTTAGCGGTTCTTTTTGAACCTTTTCTTATTGAAGCACCTTATCATGTCAAACACTGGAAAATGAGTGAACGGTTTGATCAAATCGTGGGTGAGTTGAAATGGTGGTTTCGTTCTGCAGCGCCTCCGAAACTTATATTTCTGATGCGCACCCTGCATGGTTTGATGACAATGTTAAATCGACTGGACGTGGCTTTGCCTTGGCAATTTTTTCTGGATAAATATATTTCTGATATATATCCTCAAGCGAGAGCGCTAAAACTACCTGAAGTCAATTCATCGCAGCCAATCCATTCTTTTAGTGTAATGGCTCGGTTTTTAAAAGTGCATGTCGTAAAATCCAATGGCAATAAAGTCAGCCTCACCATGCCGGCACGTTGTGCCGATGATCTTGAGGGCGTGATGGATGAGTCGGTAAAAAAATCGATTAATAAACAGAATTTAGATTTGAAGGCCATTCAGAATAATGCACAGAAATCAGGATTTATTCCGCAAATACTTTTTTCTCTTGCCGATGAGGAACGTGATATGAAGGTATGGCTTGAATAACTGGAGGGTTGCTGTTTTTTAACTATTTTTGAACATGGAAAATAGAGGTGTGTGATGGCCGGTAAAAAAGAACGCGGCCTTTGGGAGCTTTATGCCAGTGATCCTGAAAAGGCGGATGCTGAAATTTGGGAAAGAAACCCTTTGTCAAGAAGAGGGTTTTTAAAGAAAACCGGCCTGGCTTCCATGGCCTTAGCTATTGGTTCGCAAATTCCTTTCTTTCGCAATATGCCAGGTGGATTTATCCCTCTGGCTCTGGCGGAAGCAAATGATAAAAAAATCATTGAGGGGAAAGAGGGATTGATAGTTCATAATGATCGCCCCCTCAATGCGGAACCCCCTGCCCACTTATTGGATGACGATTTCACTCCCAAGGAAAAACTTTTTGTTAGAAATAATGGTCTTCCTCCGCAGGGAAAAATTGAAGCCGATAAATGGAATCTTACCATTGAGGGGGAGGTGCATAAACCTCTGCAGCTCAATCTGGAAGACCTGAAAAGAAAATTCAAGCACCATACTTATGCTTTACAACTAGAGTGTGGTGGAAATGGGAGGGCAGGGTACAATCCGCCCGCTAAAGGCAACCAATGGAAGTTCGGAGCGGTGGGTTGTGCCAAGTACAAGGGGGTCCGACTGGGTGATGTGTTGAAAGCTGCAGAGCTTAAGGGCTCCGCCATTTATACCGGTTATTACGGTGCCGATCTTCATCTTTCAGGAAATCCTGATAAAGATTCCGTTTCTCGCGGGACCCCCATTGCTAAAGCTTTAGATGATCATACCCTGATCGTTTGGGAGATGAACGGCGAACCCCTTCCTGCATTGCACGGATTCCCATTAAGAATAATAAGCCCTGGTTGGCCCGGATCGACTTCACCAAAATGGTTAAAAAAAATATGGGTTCGAGATCGAATTCACGATGGCATGAAAATGAATAAGTATAGAGTCCCTAAATATCCAGTGAAGCCTGGCACATCGGTTCCCATGAAAGATATGGCAATCATAGAATCGATGCCGGTAAAATCTTTAATCACAAACCCGCAGACTGGGGTTAAGATCAAACAAGGAAGCAAGCTTAAAATCAGAGGACATGCGTGGGCGGGAGACCTGTCGGTACAAACACTTCATGTTTCTATCGATTTTGGACGAACCTGGCAAAAAGCAGAGCTTAAAAAACCTGTGAATCCCTATGCCTGGCAAAACTGGAATGCAACTCTTCAATTCCCCGCGCAAGGATATTATGAAGTTTGGGCAAGGGCTACAGATAGTGCGGGAGTGATGCAACCTATGGTCGTTCCGGGATGGAACCCTTCAGGTTATTTAAATAACGCAATGCATCGAATTGCGGTCACCGTCGATTAGCAAGATCCATGTTTAATTCAGACAGGAAATATTGTCTCACTATAGCCGCATTAGTGGTAATACTTCAGGTTTCAAACCTTGAAGCGCAAGAAGAAATTAATTATCAAGGCCTGCCCCCGGGTGCGGGAATCAAACTTGTGCTGGATAATTGTACCGTTTGCCATTCTGCAGATATCATTCTTCAAAATAATATGAGCCGCAAAGCTTGGGACAATACGATTACATGGATGCAGAAAAGTCAGGGAATGTGGGCGTTGGATAAACGGGATAGGAAAATAATATTAGACTATCTTGCTAAAGCTCAGGGAATTAGTGAAAAGAAAGTTTCTAGGAAAGCTATTAAGAAAAAAAGCAATCCCATGTATGAGTTCGATTACAGGCCCAATCCTTTATAGCGATGTGCGACTTGTTGCCCGCCACCATTCGCTACTAGTGGCAAGCACTGACCTCCGCATCTAGATCTGGATATATTGGAGTTTGTTGTACGGTTTTAACCACATCGGCGCGGGTATTTTTAACTGCCAGTTTGTCGAAAAGGAAATCTGTTTTGCTTTCCAGTTCCTTCCCAATTCCTTCACGAATCTCTTTCGATAAATTCCAGAACTCAGACTTGAACTCGCCGAATCCTTTTTTGCGGGTTTTATAGATAAACTGTTCGTCAGTCTCACCGTCTTTTTTCTCTGTAGCGAATTTCTTTCTAAGATGTGTGTAAATTTCTTCTTTAAAATCATTTGGGAAAAGGCTGCTGCCGTAGGTCATATTTTGAAAATCTGTCGCGAGATGGATTTCTGCGGTTTCGAGCTCCGGGAATTTGCTAAAAAGTTCTGCAGGAAGGGTGGAAGCGCCATGTTGCACGGCCCCGGCCAGTCCATAGCTTTCGCGTGAGATTCGGGATAAATTTTCAAGCGTATCAAAATCAAGATTAACATCTGCTACTGTGCCATCGGGCAGTGGAACTCCGCCGTGCGAGGTTCCTGTTTGAATGGAAATTTTGCTGATTCCCACGGCACCGGCTTTTTCTTTTTCCAGGATTTCGTTGAAATTATCCAGATAGGCTCGTAGTTCCTGCTCGTTGCTGTTTTCTTTTCCGACTTCGCCAATCTCTCCGCCGACTGAAATAGTAATTCCTGCAGGTTCCAATTCTCTTACGTATTTGGTGAGTTCGACGCCTACCTCGAAATTAGCTCTTTGTTGCTCAACTACCGTTGAGTGGCTTAGGTCGACCAGCGTAGAGGTGTCGATATCTATATTGTAAAATCCCCCTGCGATACCGTTCTCGATGAGGGTTTTGAGTCCGGCTATTTCCTTAACTTTATCTAGTGCGTAGTTTTTAGCATTGACCTGGAAATGGTCGCCTTGAATGAAAACCGGACCTTTATACCCTTCCTTTATAGCTGCACCAAGAATAACGGCAGAAAGTTCCTGAGGTTTTTGGAAGGTGTAGCCCATTTCTGACTTAGCCAGTTCAAAAATAAATGCGCCGGCCTGTGTTTTATTGGCTGTGCGAAAAATAGCCCTGCAAAGCTCGTAGGGCAGTCCGCGTATATTTAATGCTGGAACGGTAAATCCTTTGATTTCGCCTCTGCCTCGTGCTTCATACAACCCTTGAATCGAGGAGGTGATAATCCCCAATTCCAGTGCAGCTGATTTAAGTATGTAGCGACTCAAACCTTTTACCTCAGCGGAAGGGTTAATGGCGGCATTGAGGACCAGTTTATCAAGAATATCTCCCCGCAACTTTTCTGCATCATTGATGATCAAATCCCCATTATCCCGAGTTGCGATTCCTTGTAGGCTCTGGGTTATATCTTCTTGATTATTGAATAACATTGATTCTCCTTAAAAACGGCCGGGAACTTGGGCCGTATTGGGTGTCTTTTAATGAGTCTATATCCGGATTTTTTGCGGTTGCAATTTCTGTTCATGGGATAGAACGCTATCTCCCAAGTTAGGGCATTGTATCGAAAAAATGCTATTCAGGCAAAGACAAGTTTAAAAGGCGCCCTAAATTAAAAAAGTCATTTTAAATTAATGATTTATACTAGATATTCCTAGTATTTGGTTTGGCTGACAGGTAAATTAATATTTTCATATTAATCATTGAATTTGGCTTGCTTTCAAAATTTTTCATTACCAGAATTGGATGGGTTTCAAAACCTCTGAAAAGCTCCGAAAAGCCCATTATTACAATATTATCGTTTAGTATTGACAGGGTGCTAATATTTGCTAAAATCCCCTGCGTTGGTAAATATACCACTAGATACTTTTTCTGACGTCTTAATATTAGAATTTTTATAAAATTCTTGGTTTTTGAATAATTAAATACCCCATTTTTTTCAAAACTTTTGTTTCCCAGGCTACGGGAAGGGAGCCCCATGTTTAAAAATATATATATACCTGTAGATAACTCTGATTACTCCAATGCTTGTGTCGATGTTGCAATGGAATTAGCTCAGGATTCAGATGCCATTATCACTGCCAGTCATGTATATGCGGCAAAGATGCACGATGTTCGCTTCCGGCAAATGGAAAGTGGACTTCCTGAAGAATATCAGGATGAAGAAGAGCTGGAAAAGCAAAGAAACATCCATGATCAATTGATTACAAAAGGTATGGAAGTTATCAGTGATTCTTATCTGGATGTTCCAAAAGCCAAATGTGAAGAGAAAGATATTCCATTTGTAGGTAAATCTCTGGAAGGCCGCAACTGGACAGAATTGGTACGAGACATTAAAGAGTCTCCCTACGATCTGGTAGTAATGGGTGCTTTGGGCCTAGGTGCAATTAAAGATAGCCTAATAGGAAGCGTTGCAGAGCGTGTAATCAGACGGTCAACAAAAGACATGTTGATTGTGAAACATTGCCCTGAAATTCATGACGATGTGGCTTCTAGCGGAAAGATAGTGGTTGCGGTGGATGGCAGTGGTCATTCATTTGGTGGCTTGATGACGGGTATTGAAATGGCCAAGAAGTTGAACCGTCCTCTGGAAATCATTTCCACATTTGATCCTTACTTTCATTACGCAATGTTCAACAGTTTGACGGGCGTATTGTCTCGTGAGGCTTCCAAAGTTTTCAAGTTTGAGCAACAGGAAAAACTTCACGAAGATATCATTGATAAGGGATTGGCAAAAATTTATCAGGCGCATTTGGAGATTTCCCGGAAAGTCTGTGAAGAAGAAGAGATGGAATGTACCGTCCGTCTTCTGGATGGAAAGGTATTTGAGAAGGTTCTACAATATGCGCGCGAAGAAAACCCCTATCTCCTCATTTTGGGGCGTATTGGTGTCCATAGTGCAATGGATATGGATATTGGCGGAAACGCTGAAAACCTTCTACGTTTGGTCCCCTGTAATGTTCTGCTTTCCAGTAAAGTTTTCAAGCCGCCCATAGATTTGCAGGCTGAGGAAAGCATTGAGTGGACTGCAGAAGCTAAAGAACGATTGAAGAAGATTCCAGGATTTGTACGCCCAATGGCGACTTCTGCGATCCTGCGGTATTCTTTAGAACGCGGACACAGCATGATTACCTCCAGCGTTATTACCGAAGCGGTACAGGAAATTCTGCCTGCGGGCGCTATGCAGGCAATGTCTGCAATCGGTGAAAGAATGAAGAAAGAAGGAATGGATCCCAACAATCCTGAAGGTCTGGGAATGTTGAAAGAAGAAATGGCTGAAGCTCATGCAGGCAAGCCTCCTGAAGATATAACTCTGAAGTGTACAAGCTGTAATACTTTTTATAAAGGGGATGTTGTTAAATGTACGGTTTGTAATGCAGGTGCTGAACGATTACTTCCTGTTAACAAGGAAGAATTTGAGGCCACGGAAGCAGAGGCTAAGGATTCCACTACTTTTACAACCTTGCCTGATGGTGTTCAAGTCTCCTGGACGCAGGAAGCGTTGGACCGACTCAACAGTTTCCCGCAGGGTCATTTGAGAAGGAAAGCCCATGCTCGTGTTGAGAAAAATGCACGCGTGCAGAAAATTAATAAGGTAACGGCCGCATTCCTCGATAAAATCCTCAATGAAAAAATTGTCAAGAAGGATGATAACGGCAATGGAGCAAGTGAGGCTATTCCTGGTGATATCAGCAAAATTGGGGCAGCACTCAATGCAGAGGATTTCAATTGGTCGCCGGAATCACTGGAACGTTTAGAAAGAGTTCCCCAGGGTTTCATGAGGGACAATACCCGAAACCGGGTAATGGCCTGGTGTTCGCAAAATGACATCAAAGATATATCTTTGGAAGTTTGCGAAACAGGAATCAGAGAGTCTGTAAAAATGATGGAAGATGCCATTAAAAATGGCGCGACTCTCGAAGATTTTCTCCCTCAAAAGGCATAATTGATCGATCCTTTATCTAATAAAAAAATAAGCCCCTGCATATTGAATTTTATTCAATGTCAGGGGCTTTTCTCTTAGTAAACGAATTTCCTTTCTGTTGTTGCGGTTTCTGCATATGTCCTTCCAGCTATATAAAAGACTTTTCTCCTATGTAAAACCTTATATGTCGAGGTTGTACCTCGCCATTTTCTTCTCGATCATTGTTGGGGTCATCGCAACCTCTCCTGTCCCCATCATCCAAAAGACTTTCGATAGTATTTTTACAGAAAAAGATTATTTCATGCTGAAGGTCATCCCACTTGCATTGGTGGGGTTGTATTTACTGAAGGCGATTCTCATGTACGCACAAAACCTGATTATGTTCGGAATTTCATGGGAACTGGTGGTTCAGTTTAGAGAAAAACTATTTGCTCATATTCATCGACTGCCCTTTGGATTTTTTGAGGAAAATGAAACAGGCAAGCTCATTTCCCGAATAAACAATGATGTGGCTATCATGCAGTCCACAGTAACTCGCTTGCTGAAAGAGTTTCTTCAAAACAGCGTTACTTTGATTGGCCTTATGATATGGGTTTTTTATTTGAAATGGGACTGGGCTCTCATGGCTCTCATTGTTTTTCCGGTAATGATTTTTCCAGTTTCCAACATTGGCAGAAAACTTAAAAAATTCAGTCATAAAGGCCAGGAGATACTTGGAAATATCAATGCCACGGTTTTGGAATCCTTTTCAGGAATAAAGATTGTTCGCGCCTTTGGAATGGAACCACGCGAATTGAAAAAATTTCAAACTTTTAATGATGACTACCTGAAGGTGATGAAAAAAAATGTCAAATACGTGGAAATGACATCTCCTTTTCTTGAGGTTTTAGGAGTTGCAAGTTCTGGATTCATTCTTTGGTATGGCGGATCTCAAGTTTTGGATGGTGAAATAAGTCAGGGGACTTTTCTGGCTTTCATAGTTGCCTTGTTCATGATGTACACGCCGATCCGTATTCTCTTCAAAATTATCGCAAGTGTTCAGACCTCTCTCGCGGGAGCTGAACGGGTGTTCGAAATTCTCGATCTTCCTGAGGAAAAGGTACGTGAAGGCGAAAAAGAGTTGATTGACTTCAAAGGAAAAATTGAATTTCAGGATGTGTGCTTTCGTTATCCCTCTCGCGACAAAATGGTGTTAGATAAAATAAATTTAACAGTAAATAAGTCTGAGGTAATAGCAATCGTAGGTATGAGTGGGGCCGGTAAAACAACTTTAGTGGATTTGCTCTTTCGTTTTTTTGATGTGACATCAGGCCAAATTCTAATTGATGGCGAAGATTTACAGAGCTTTAAACTTTCCTCTCTTAGAAGTCACCTTGCTCTTGTTACACAGGAAACATTTTTGTTTAATGACACCATCCTTAATAATATTTCTTTTGGTAAAGAAGGTGAATCAACGCGAGAGGAAATTCTGGCCGCAGCCAAGGCAGCGCATGTCGACTATTTTGTCGAAAATATTGATGATGGCTACGAGACCTTGATTGGAGAAAGAGGTGTAAAACTTTCGGGTGGACAAAAGCAAAGAATTGCAATTGCCCGTGCTATTCTAAGAAATGCGCCTATTTTAATTTTAGATGAAGCAACCTCGGCGCTTGACTCTGAATCAGAAAAACTGGTTCAGGATGCTTTACATAACCTGATGGAACACCGTACCTCATTTGTAATTGCTCACCGCCTCTCTACCATCAAGCATGCGAACCGTATTCTAGTGATGGATGATGGCAAAATTGTGGAATCGGGTACCCATGAATCGTTGCTTGCAAGAAGCGGATTGTATCAGAAGTATTATGATATGCAGTTCATTGACCTTGAAGATAAAGGAAAGATAGGGGATACGGATGCAGTTTGAAAATGTTTGTATCGAAGGACTGGGATATCATTTGCCGGACAATCGGATAACATCGGCCGATCTGGAAAATCGTCTTGCCCCTCTTTATGAAAAACTAAAACTTCCGCAGGGTCGACTCCAATTGATGAGCGGAATTCAGGAGCGAAGGTTTTGGGATAAGGGAGTATTTCCAAGTGAAGTTGCAACAATTGCTGGGGAAAAAGCCATTAAAGATTCCGGAATCGATCCCAAGGAAATAGGCTGCCTTATTTCTGCTTCGGTATGTAGGGACTTTCTGGAACCTTCAACGGCATCTGTAGTTCACCACAACCTGGGGCTTCCCGAAGAATCATTTGTTTTCGATGTTTCCAATGCCTGTCTTGGGGTATTAAATGGAATATGCATCATAGCGAATATGATTGAGCGGGAGCAAATTAAGGCTGGGCTGATTGTCTCCGGTGAAAACGGTGGACCTCTAGTGAATAACACAATTGAAACCTTACTGGCCCGCACAGATATTAATCGTAATACCATAAAGGCTTCTTTTGCTTCGTTGACCATTGGATCGGCTGCAGCTGGCGTTCTTCTAACTCATAAAAATTTATCTCAGAAAAATCATCGCGTCCTTGGTGGAATTTCTATTGCTGAGACACGCTTCAATCATTTATGTCGGGGGAATGATGATGCCGGGGCACATGCCGAGTGGGCTCCTTTAATGGAAACCGATTCTGAAAAATTGATGCTGGAAGGATGCCGCCTTGCAGGAAGAACCTGGATTCAAACCCGGGAAACTCTCGGTTGGAAAAATGAAGATGTCAACCGGGTATTTTGTCATCAGGTAGGGAAGGGGCATCGAAAATTGATGTATGAAAAGGTAGGGCTGGATATTGAAAAGGATTTCTCGACTCTGGAGTTTCTTGGGAATACGGGATCTGCTTCCTTGCCGGTCACACTTGCCCTGGGCGTGGAAAAAGGAACATTGAAAAAGGGTGATAAAGCAGCTTTATTGGGAATTGGCAGTGGCCTCAACTGTTTAATGATGGGTGTTGAGTGGTGATGGAAGGAAGTTTATATCCATTTACCTCAAACATCTTGAGTCTTGATTCACAAAAATATCATTATTTGGATGAGGGGCAGGGCGACCCCTTGCTCATGGTACATGGGAATCCAACCTGGTCGTTTTATTACAGAAATCTTATTTTAGGATTTAAAAATTCTTACCGTTGTGTGGTTCCCGATCATATGGGAATGGGGAAATCAGACAAGCCGCAAAATTATTCCTACACGCTTTCACAGCACATTGACAATCTGGAAGCTCTGGTCGATGAACTTGGGCTAAATAATATCACCTTGGTGCTTCATGACTGGGGTGGGGCTATTGGTATGGGTTTCGCTGTCCGACATCCGCAAAAAATAAAGCGGTTGGTGATCTTTAATACGGCAGCGTTTTTGTCGGATAACATCCCAATCTGCCTGAAGTTGTGTCGTGTTCCTGGGTTTGGTGCCATTGCAATTCGTGGGTTTAATGCATTCGCTTTAGCGGCCACGACAATGGCTTGTAAAAATAAAGAGCGTATGACACCGGAAGTCCGGGCAGGTTACCTGGCTCCTTATAATAATTATGCAAATCGTATTGCTAATTTACGCTTTGTTCAGGATATTCCCATGGCACCCGATGCACCCAGTTATTCAGTTGTAAAAAATATTGAAAATAATCTAGGTCAGTTCGCATCACTTCCGATAATGATTGCATGGGGAGCGAAGGATTTTGTGTTTAACGACCACTTTTTAAAAAAGTGGCAGGAAATTTTTCCTGGGGCAGAGGTTCATCGTATTTCAGATGCTGGACATTATGTGGTGGAAGATGCACATGAGCGTATCATTCCATGGATGCAGGAATTTTTGCAAAGAAATCCGATGTAATATTTTATAAATGCAGAAATAAAAAAAGCCGACCTCCCCTATGGGAAGTCGGCTTTTGTATTTGGTAGATCAGTATCGGTAATGTTCCGGTTTGTAAGGTCCTTCTTTTGGAACATTCAAATAGTCCGCTTGCTTATCGGTTAACGTTGTTAGCTTCACACCCAGTTTTTCCAAATGTAACCTTGCGACTTCTTCATCAAGAATTTTGGGCAAGGTGTAAACACCCACTTCGTATTTTTTGTTAAACAATTCTATTTGAGCCAAAACCTGATTGGTAAATGAATTTGACATTACGAATGAAGGATGTCCCGTGGCACAACCAAGGTTTACAAGGCGTCCCTCGGCCAACATAACAATGCTGTGACCATCAGGAAATGTGTATTTGTCAACTTGTGGTTTGATAACATCCTTATTAATTCCCGGAAAATTATTTAAAGCTTCGACCTGAATTTCAATATCGAAGTGGCCGATATTACAAACAATGGCATCGTTCTTCATCTTCTCCATATGCTCGATGCAAACAATGTCCGCACATCCTGTAGTGGTTACAAATATATCACCTTCTGTAACGGCATCTTCCATGGTGGTGACTTCATAACCTTCCATCGCTGCCTGCAAAGCACAAATAG
>CAZECX010000015.1:0-38977 GCA_964510965.1 uncultured Nitrospina sp.
TTTTAATTATAAGGGTGTTTTAGGGGGTCAGTTCTCTGCTTATTTCGTGTATGACCAGAATACTTCTGGAGCTGGTACTGGTCAAACAAGGGATAATGAAGTTGTCACCATTGGTGGTCGTCAGGCTGGTAATTTGGCTGGCCTTGACTACCGTGTAGAATACTATCACCAGTTGGGTTCTGGAAACGGACAAAATGATGCTCAATTCGAAGGTGCCGATGTGGATAGAAGTGCGTACATGTTTGGTGTGCGTGTTGGAAAAACCTTCAAAAACGTTTCGTTCAAACCCGGTCTTACAGTATGGTATGACTACCTTTCAGGAACCTCTGATAAGGATCAGAGAGACGGTGACTGGAGCAGTTTTAGCACCGTATTTGATACGGGTCATAAGTACTATGGCTTGATCGATGTGTTCTTGGGTGTAGGTGGTGGTGGAAATACTGGAACACAGGGCTTGGGTCTGCAGGATTTTGCCTTGAAGGGTAAAATCAATCCAATGCCAGGCTGGACCTTGAAGGCGGATTACCACTGGTTTTGGACTGCTGAAGGTGTTGCTGCAAACACAGGCACGAGGGGTTTCGCCAATGCAACAGCGGCTGGCCAAGCGCCTCTGGGTAATAGCCTAGGTAATGAATTGGACATTACTGCAGTCAATAAATTCAATGCCAATACCAAGGTTATCATTGGTTATTCTAACTATAATCCATCCCAGGCCTTTTCCCAGTTGAAAGACGGTGGGGTTCCTGCAGGATCAGGGGGTACCTTATTTGGCACTCAAGATGCAAACTGGGGTTACGTTCAGTTTGATGTGAAGTTCTAAGTTAGTCTTTTCAAAAACCCTCCGGCCTTCGGGTCGGGGGGTTTTTTTTTGTCTGTCTCCTGTCCGAATGATGGTGGGCCTAATTCAAATTATGATATCCTTTCGATATTATCTGCTCTAAATAAGACTCAATCCAAATTATGATACATAAATTAATAATTCTTCTTTTTCTTTTTTGTCCATCTCTCGCCTCGGCCGATTCGGAAGTCTTTAAGTTGAACGGGAAGCCCGTACCGGCTGTGGTGGCCAAGGTCAATGGAGTCTCATTACCCTCCACCCAATTGGAAAGTGAATTCATCTCTTTTAAATTACGTGCCCAGGTTCAAGGGAAGAAAATTTCCCCTTCAGAAGAAACTTTGATCGCCCGTGAAGTGCTCAAAGCAGAAATCATGAAGGAGTTGATCGCGCAAAAAGCAAAATCTCTCAATATTAAAATCACTCCTGAAAAAATCGATCAAGAGATTCAAAATATTGAAGATAAATTTCCCAGTCACTCGGCTTTCCTAACGGCTCTGGCTTTCCAACGTATGAATATGGAAGCTCTTAAGAAAAAAATTGAAACAACTCTATTGGAAGACGAATTGATTCGGCAGGAGATTGCCCCCCATGTAAAATTAAACGATGAATCTGTGAAGGACTTCTACAATGCAAACCGAGAAAAATTCTCCAAACCCGCCTTGTATAGAACCCGGCATATTTTAATTAGTACCATTCCAACCCCAAAAAACTTGGAAGATGAGGCCAGCCAAAAGAAAGCCATGCGGATGGCACAAATAATCAATGAAGAAGCAAAATCGAAAGCTGAAGAGGTTTTGCAAAAGATAAAAGCCGGGGGTGACTTTATTCAACTTGCTAAAGAGTTCTCGGAAGATGAAGCCTCTAAGCAAAATGGCGGCCTATTGGGTGATTTGCATCCGGACAGCACGATCCCGGAAATCGCCGCTGAGATGGTGAAATTAAATGAGGGGGAAACCAGTAGCATCATAAAAAGCGCGTTCGGTTTTCACATCTTGAAGCTGGATGAAATTATACCAAGCACACTCATTCCCTTCGAAGAAGCAGAAACTGATATTTTAAATATATTAATGAAGAGAGAAACTCAAAACCTTTTCAAAAAATATCTCATCGATCTTGAGAAAAATGCCAAAATAGAAATTTTTATTTAACTACATAACCCATTAGTAACTAAATTATTCTCCCCTCACCCCAGCCCTCTCCCTCGTGGGGGAGAGGGAGTAAAATAAATCATCCCTTCTCCCCCACGAGGGAGAAGGTTAGGATGAGGGGGCAAAATATTTTTTCTCCTTATTCTGCTCTAAAAATATATGACAACTTTAGTTACAGGGGCCACAGGGTTTTTGGGATCCGCCATTGCACGAGAATTGCTGCGTGACGGTCGCAAGATCAAGCTATTGGCTCGCGGTAATGCCGACCTGACAAATATTGATGGCCTGGATGCGGAAGTGGCGAAGGGAGATCTCCGTGATCGAGAGTCACTCAAATCTGCTATGGAAGGCTGCTCTACGCTCTACCACGCGGCGGCTTATTACAGTTTGTGGGATCGGGATAAAAATCTCATTTACGATATCAATGTTCAGGGAACTCGCAATATTCTGGAAACAGCACTGGAGTTGGGTCTCGAACGTGTTGTTTATACCAGTACCGTAGGATGCATCGGACTGTCTAAAGATCGCACACCCACGAATGAAGATCAGCCATTGGACCCAGCCACCCTGAGTAACGATTATAAAATATCCAAATTTCAGGCGGAAAAAATAGCATTGGAAATGCACAGCAGAGGGCTTCCTGTAGTCGTTGTAAACCCCAGCACTCCCATAGGCCCACGCGATATCAAGCCAACCCCAACTGGAAAAATTATCCTCGATTTTTTAAATGGTAAAATGCCCGCGTATCTGGATACGGGATTGAACCTGATCGATGTATCCGACTGCGCCCGTGGACACATTCTTGCCGAAGAAAAAGGCAAGCCAGGTGAACGGTATATTCTTGGAAACAAAAATATGTCTCTAAAGGAAATCCTTCTGGCTTTGGAAAAAATTACCGGGATCAAAGCTCCGGGTATCAAGATGCCCTATTGGGTGGCTTATGCGGCCGGTCTGGCTTGTGAAAGCCTATCTAATCTGGTCACTCAAAAACCACCGGCCGTTCCCCTTGCCGGAGTGAAAATGGCGAAATATTTTATGTATTTTGATTCTTCCAAGGCGATTCGAGAACTGGGTTTGCCGCAAAACCCGGTAGAAAACGCGTTGAGCCAATCTGTCCAATGGTTTCAGGAAAACCACCGCTGATAAATGGAAACCCTTTCTTTACTTTGGGGCACGGTATTACTTCGCCCTTATGTTTTTATATTCCTTGCGGTTTATCTGACGATTGCCATCTTGAATATGGGCGTGCTTCGGTCTTTGTTTTTCACCGTTTTGGCCTATAGCATCGCTTTTGCTTGCGAATATTCTTCCACTCGTAATGGCTTTCCTTTCGGATTTTACACGTATATCGATACGACTCGGGACCAGGAGCTGTGGATCAGCAATGTTCCCTTCATGGATTCCCTTTCCTTCTCCTTCCTTATTTATTTGAGCTACACGTTGAGCTTATTTTTATGGGCGCCGCTTATTAAAAAAGGGTGGGACATTCGATTAGGTGAGATTGGTCCTTTCAAGCACTCTTTTAGAGTGATCGCTTCAGCATCCATTCTGTGTATGCTGATGGACGTTATTATTGATCCTGTCGCATTTCTCGGCGACCGGTGGTTTCTTGGGAAAATCTATTTTTATCGAGAACCTGGAGAATATTTTCATATTCCACTTACAAATTTTGCCGGCTGGATTTTTGTAGCGGCTGCCACACTCACTTGCTTCGCAGTCTTAAACTCATGGTTGGACCTTAAGGTACCATTTAAGGCCAAGCAAATAGCAGGTCAGGCACTATTAGGGCCTGGCTTGTACTTTGGGGTGTTGGCCTTTAACCTGGGAGTCACTTTCTATATTGGGGAATTCCTGCTGGGAGTTTGGGGAACTTTTATTTCTGCTGGGATTTTTGCCTTGGTGGGATTTAAGATACAAAAATGAAAAATTATACGAATTTATCTACATGGTCTTTGAACCCATATATATTCCATAAACAATGGCACCAAATATGATTCCCATTAAGAGGTTGTCGATGGCAACGTTTTTCCAATCGGGAATACGTCCCCAACTGGCCCAGGGGATGATTACGATAAATAAGGAAAGGAAGCCCAGCACCAGCAAACAAGCCAAAACTATTATCAGTTTTTTTTCATCCATAAAAATGCAAAATTTTTAATGCATTCGAGTGTTCATATAAAAACCATATACAAACAGAACTATAGCGACCATTACGATTCCACTATCAATTAAAGTATCTTTCCAATTGGGTAATAAATAATTGGTAAACCAGGGAATCGCAACAAAGAGTATCGCGATAAAACCGATTCCCAAAAGACTGAAAATGGTTATGATTAATACCTTATCGTTCATAATTGAATTCCTTTATCGTTTCAATACAGAAACTTTTATAAAATATGATTGTAGCAATTAAATCGAAGGTATGAAAATAATTGCGCTTTTATCAACCTACAGACACCATTTTTGAAAAATAACCTGTTATTCATGGCCCCAGACAAGGAAAATCAAATCCCCCGGGAAACCCGGGAGTTAATCAGCAGACTTTCTCAAGATTGCGCTGACAACGCTCTGTTTGAAGAAATTCTGACCACTCTTTTGCTAATGGCCAAGGAGCATAAAGATATAGGTGACTACAAACTTATCGATAAAGCCCTGAAAGAGCTAAGAGCCTCATTTAAAGTTTTTAAGCCTTATCGGGAAGTTCGGAAAGTTGCCCTGTTTGGTTCAGGCAGAGTTGAGAAGTCAGACCGGAATTATGAATTGGCGAGAAACTTGTCAAAAAATCTCGTGGAAAATGGTTTCCTGATTATTTCCGGCGCTGGAGGCGGAGTGATGCAAGCTGCCAATGAGGGAGCCGGCGAGAACAAAAGTTTCGGCTTGAATATCAAACTCCCTCATGAACAAGTTGCCAACCCTTTCATTTCGGCTTCTCCGAACCTTCTCGAGTTTAAATACTTCTTCACTCGGAAGCTGGTCTTCATCAAAGAATCTCACGCTACGGTGCTTCTCCCTGGCGGGTTTGGTACATTGGATGAAGGCTTCGAAAATATCACCCTCTTTCAAACAGGCAAATGCATGCCAAGACCCATTGTCCTGCTGGATCATCAAGAGGATAGCTATTGGGACCGGTGGCTGGATTTGCTGGACTCGCTTTTAATAGAGAAAGGCTATTGCTCCACCCAAGATAGTTTGCTTATTAAGAGGGCACGTAGTTCGGAAGAAGCCGTTAACCATATAAAATCGTTTTATCGCGTTTTCCACTCCCTGCGCTATGTTAGGGAAAAAACGGTTCTAAGGCTAAATACTCCTCTTTCTGAAGAGATTCTGATGACACTTAACCATGAGTTTCAGGATATCGTGCTAAAGGGAAAAATTGAAGCCACCAGTCCCTTAAAAGAAGAATTGATCAATCAGGAATATCCAAACTTACCTCGACTTTCCCTTCATTTTGACAAAAATAGCTTTGGCAGACTCAATCTACTCATTTCCAGAATTAACCAAACCTAACCCCACCCCCCCCATAAAATTATAATTTTTTATACATTTCTACCACTTTTTGATAAATTTTTAACATTAAAGCATTTTAACACAAATAAATATAAAGATTTTTTGTCAATAATACGATAAAAAACACAGTGTTGCACAACTGTTTAAAATTTTTAACTATTTTGGCCTAAAAATTGCTACTTCTATTATGAAGGATGGTTAAAAACAATGTCTCAATTAGGTGAATCACATGAATCTTAGACAAAATTTTCAAAAAGGCGGAACAATTTTTCATCAGGGAACCCCTAGTGACTGCGCCTTCATTATCAGCTCTGGATCGGTTGAAATAATCGAAAATACTTTAGAAGGGGAGAAGGTTATCGGGCTGTTAACTGAAAATGAGATTTTTGGCGAAATGGGTTTGATAGATGGGCGACCTCGTTCAGCAACAGCTCGCGCCCGTGAAGATTCTGTTGTGTATGTCATGACAAGAAATAATTTTAACCAACTGGCTAAGGAAAACCCTGAAGCCTTGCTACCTATTTTAAAAGTTTTAACCAACCGCTTAAGAGAAACAATGAATTTCACAAAACTTGGAGCCCGAGAACGAATAGAAATAAAAAATCCTAATCGAGCTTCGGTAGCGCCGGCAAACGGCAATCTAACGACACAAAAATATGGAGCCACACGATGATTACGAAAAAATTTAAAAAATACGACTTCATATTTAAAGAAGGAACCTTCGGGGATAGTGCCTACATGATTGATACGGGTAAGGTGGGAATAATTTCCGAAACAGATCAAAACGGCCAGCGCAAGGTAGTCGCCATGCTTAGAAAAAATGACATCTTTGGTGAGATGGGTCTGATAGATAATGAGGTGAGAACTGCAACGGCTATTGCTCTTGAAGATACCCAGGTTTCAGTAATAAGCAAAAAAACATTTGATTACTTATTAAAGCACGACCCGTTCGCATTGAGACCTTTACTGGAAGTTCTATCTCACAGGCTAAGAAACACTACAGACTTGCTCTGGGAAAATTCCAAAGTCCCAGTATTGAATGTGAGGTCTTAGGAGAACAAAAATCATGGAAACTATTACTACATTTTCAAAAGAAGAAGTTATTTTCCGAAAAGGGGAAGCGAGTAAACATGCCTATATCATTCAATCTGGGAAGGTGGGCATCTACAAGGAAAACGACTATGGAAAAAGAACGCTTGTCCGAATTTTAAGAAAGTCTGATCTATTTGGCGAAATGGGCCTGATCGACAAGTATCCAAGATCTGCCACAGCAATTGCCCTTGAAAATTCTCGTTTGACAGTAGTGGACACTTCCCACTTCGCATTTCTTTCTAAATACAGCCCGAAATTTTTTGTAATTCTCGTAAAGACTTTGACAAACCGGCTGAGAGACACCTTGGGCCAATTGAAAAAGGATGGAAAACAAGTAGAGATATTAAACTCAACTAACCAAAAAGTTTTAAAGAACAGGGAGACAATAAAATGAAAACATTATATTTTAATCCTGGTGATGTGGTGTTCAAGGCTGGAAGCCCCAGTGACTGCGCTTACCTTATTGAAGCAGGAACGTTTGAAGTCTTCTGCCTGAACAACGAGGGAGAAAAACTGGTAATCGGAGTATTGGATCAAGATGATATTTTTGGGGAAATGGGATTGATTGATGGCAAACCCCGCTCTGCAACAGTGAAAGCCCTGAGCAAAAGCAAGGTCACCGTTTTATCTCAAGAGTGCTTTAACTCACTTGAAGACCTTAATCCACAAGCCTTAATGCCATTATTGAAAGTTTTGACCTCACGGGTAAGAGAAGCATTTCGATTGGCAAACTTGCATAATCAGCATTCCATATAGATCAATTTCTTTAGAAAATCCCGCAGGGTTTCCAACGCCCTTTCCACACCTCCCTTTCGACCATAAGCCTATTATTTACAAAGACTTATATTTGTTATAAAATAGAATCCGATTAAGGGTCAAGTTTATTCAAATAAAAACCGTTTTATTATCTGTAGTCTAAGATTTTAAAGGCTCGCGCCTACTATTCCTCATCTTTGATATTGCGATGCCATTTTGATTTGGATATTAAGGCAACTTTAAGATGATTTTTCATGATTTAGATTTGAAAGATCCTGTTTGAATGAAAACCCTCAGTTACCAGGTACCACAATCATCATTGAAACAAGCGGTAATTCTGGAAAATGATGAATTGGAAACCACTTTTATCAAGGGTCCCTTGAAAGGTCATCCTAAAACCTTAATAATTATTCCCGCTTACAACGAAGAAAAAAATATTGGTGCTGTTTTGGAAGCCATCCAACAAAAAGCGCCAGGAATTCCCATCTTAGTTATCAATGATGGCTCCGCAGATAGAACCGAAAGTGTAGCCCGTAGCCACGGTGCTAACGTAATTTCATTACCCTATAATTCAGGTTATGGAGTTGCACTCCAAACGGGGTTTATTTATGCTGCTCGAAAAAATTTCGCCATTGTTATTCAAATGGATTCAGATGGTCAACACGATCCCAAAAATGTTCAGGAACTCATTAAGGAAGTACAAAAGGATGGGGTTGATGTCGTAATCGGCTCCCGTTTTCTGGACAGCAGCTCTTACAAAACTTCTTTTGCTAGATATGCAGGCATTTATATTTTTGGAAAGATCGCTTCCATATTCTGCGGACAAAAAGTAACCGACCCAACTTCAGGCTTCCAAGCTCTTAAAGGAAGGGCAATCCATTTTGCCGCAAGCGATCATTATCCACCAGACTATCCTGACGCTGATTTTATTATTCTGATGCATCGTTATGGATTGAAGGTCAAGGAAATTCCCGTTACCATGCATGCCAGTCCCGATAAAGAGTCCATGCATCATGGTCACAAGACCATATATTATATTTTTAAAATGTTTCTATCGATTTTTGTTACTGTACTAAGAAACGTATCCAAAAGGTAAACTCATGCCACCAAAAATTCAAATTATATCCATTTTAATCTGTATTTTTCTTGTTGCTTACGTTTTTGAACTGGTCAGAAGAAAGCACTTGAGCGAAGAATATTCGATGGGTTGGCTAATCACCGGAACTTCCATGTTAGCTCTGTCCGTTTCTGAGGGATTACTAAAGTGGGTTTCAGAATTAGTTGGGGCCACTTTATTCACCTCAACTTTATTCTTTTTCGGCTTATTATTCCTCATGGTCATCTGTCTTCACTTTTCTATTCGAATTTCTGCTTTAACCAACCAGGTTCGAAAATTAACCCAAAGCATTGGAATTTTAGATCTTGAAAAGAAAACATTGGAAAGACAAATCAAACATCCAACCTGGCATTCGGACTCTTCAAACATGGAGCAACTTTGAAGGTATTACGTACGATAGAAAGTTTTTTGCCTTATATATGCGGCCCCGTTAATCAGGCTTTTCAAATATCAGATCGCCTTGAGGAGAAAGGAATTTCATCTCCGGTATACACGACTTATTCAGATGTCCCCTCAGACCTTCCTAATTCTGAAAAACTCGGGAGGGTCTCCGTCCATCGATTTAAATCGCAATTTAAAATCATGCGTTATATGGTCAGCTCCGGGATGCTAGCGCATCTGAAAAATTTTGATATTCTACACAGTCATAACTACCGCAACTTCCAGACGGACAGCGGTTTTTTTTTGCTCGCATTAGAAACAAGCCCTTCGTTTTAAACACGCACGGTTCTCTTCTCGGCTTTAAAAATTATCTTCCCTCCTTAGCTCAAAGATTGCCTTATCAGCTTTACGATGCTATCACCTTAAAGACATCCGCAAAAAATGCGCAAGCTATCGTTGTTTCATCAAAGATTGAATATGAAGATGCGGTGGCGTTTGGAATCGCAAAAGAAAAAATCCATATTATTCCCATGGGGATTGATGTTGAAGCACTTGATAAGAAATCAAGCGAATCTGAGAACTTACAAATCTTATTTGTTGGCCGCATTGCCCGTGTTAGAAGAATTGAGCTCTTGCTTCAAGCCGTTAGCCAACTGAGGATTCCTTTTCATCTCACAATCGTCGGCGGGGAAGAAAAAACCAGTAGTATTACTCGGACAGGGTATCTTAACGAGCTAAAACAACTCACCAAACAATTGGATCTTGAAAACAGGGTGACGTACGTTGGCAAAAAACAGCCGGTAGAGCTGAAGGCTCTTTATCGATCTGCAGATGTATTTGTTTATCCTTCTTTATATGAAAATTTTGGCCAGCCACTTATTGAAGCAGCCGCACACGGGCTTCCATTGATATCCACGCCCGTAGGAATTGCGCGGGAAATAGTGATTGAAGGAGAAACCGGTTTTCAGGTATCTGGAGTACCCGAGGTAATACGAGATCGGATAGAATCATTAAAGGACACGAATCTAAGATTGCAAATGGGCTGCCGAATCCAGACTGAAATTAAAAACAGATTTGACTGGAGAAAAATCATAGCTCAATATATGGATCTGTATCGCTCTCTTTCATAAATATCTCATGCCCGAATCATTCGACTCCTATTCCAAAAATTATAACGAATTGGTCAACGATGCCATTCGCCAGACAGGTTACGATGCTGACAATCTTGTTTCTGCGAAACTTTATAAACTGAAAAATCTTTTTCCATCCCTATCAGAAAAATCGTTTCGCCTATTGGACTTTGGATGTGGAGTGGGAAATCTCTATGTACATGTTAAAGAATATTTTCCAAGGGCTGTATATACAGGAGTTGACCCATCAAAAGATTCTATTTTAAAAGCTCGTTCACGGTTTCAAAACCAAGTAGATTTCCACGAACACGATTCACCAGAATGGGAAAGCTTTAAATATGATCTGATTTTTTCAGCCGGCGTATTTCACCACATCCCTCATAATGAACATGGAAAAACAATCGACAAACTTTCTTCTCTGCTAAATCAAGAGGGAAGGCTGGTTATCTGGGAACATAATCCTATAAATCCTGTCACCCAAAAGATTGTAAAGGATTGTCCTTTTGATGAAGATGCAGTGCTTGTTCCATCAAGTAACCTTGAAAAACACTTTAATCGTGTTTTCTTGTCAAACATTCAGGTTATTTATACAACATTCTTTCCCAAGTTTTTTTCCTTCCTAAATTTTTTGGATCCGTTCTTAGGTTGGTTGCCCCTTGGTGGGCAGTATCTGGTAAAAGGCCAAAAACGTTAAGTTCCCTGGGATCGAAAAGACAAAAGGCCTTCTTCAATATTTCTGGGGTTATATGGGATAACTGTCTGTGTTTCCTTAATAGTTCGATCTTTCTCGCATAATAGTCTGGGTATTTGATCGGAACAGGCTAAGTCAGATTTGAAAACGGAAAGGAAACCAATTCCCATTCTGACCAACCAGACAGGTAGAAACAATTTTTTTCTCTGTACATTTTGATTTAAGGCAAACCGATCAATGAGTTCATTCATAGTCATTTCCTCTGGCCCGCACAAGTTCAGAGTTTTTTTTCCCAGGAAATCTTTTTTAAAAACTTCCACAATTGCTTGAACAATATCACCAACGTATACCGGGCTAAGGAAATAGGAGCCATTGCCAATAACAGGGATAACTGCAAATCGTTTTACCCATGACAATAATTTACCAATGCCCTCTGCCATATCTGGCCCATAAATTTCTGAAGGTCTAAGGATTGCCCAATCCAGCATAGATTCTTGAACTTTTTCTTCACCCCGCAGCTTACTTATTCCGTATTCGCCGCCCTCCTCTGATGCAGCAGCGGAACTGACATAAATGAACCGGCCCACTTTATTTTTCTGGCATGCCTTTATTAAATTTTCGGTTCCGGTTTCATTAACTTCAAAGTAGGCCTTCACGGAAATGGAATGGGTCAAGGCAGCTAAATGAATCACCGTATCCACTCCGGAGCAAGCTTTGGTTAAGCTGGCAACATCCTGAAGATCCCCCTTAATAGTTTCACAATGCTCCCTTTTTACGGGCAAATGGTGCTCAAGAAGCCGGATGAAAATATTTCCGGTTTTCAGCAATTCTGTCGTCAGATTTTTTCCCAGGGTACTGGAAGCCCCTGTGATGAGAAGTTTCATACAGGTACCAAATGATTATTTTGGGGAAAAGAACTCTTTTATCCGATACCAAATAAGGTTTCCCAAAAATTCAAGAATAGAAAGGGGTTTTACAAACGAAGGACGCGAATCCATACTATGAAACACAGTTTCAATTTCTCCAATTTTGGCATCCAAACGCCTTGCCAAAATCATAATCTCAGCATCAATGAACCATCCATTGGATTCCAGATTAATTTTTTCATAAAATTCCTTTGTCATGACTTTAGGTTTGGAATTCATATCCCATGCATTGACTCCGGGGAATAATATTTTAAATATTATATTATAAATAATCGAAATCAGCCTTCTGTATGAGCCATCATCCCTTTGTGCGCGATAGGTTTTTGCGAGATCCAGGCCTTTTTCCTTCATCAACTGGTACACCCGAATCACATCACCACTGGGCATTTGCCCATCTCCATCAATCACAGCCATCGTTTTTCCGGTTGCCGCCTGCAAACCCGTCTTCATATCCCAACCCATCATGCCTTTTTTTATTTCAGCCACGGCTTTAATTCGCAAATCTCTGGCGGCAATTTTTCTAACCACATTGGGAGTCTGGTCTCCAATTCCTTCAAAGTAATTCCCCACCAGAACAATCTCCCACAGCAGATTTTCCTGTTCCAGAGAATTGACAAGAGAATCAACAAAACTCTCTATCGTTCCTGCACTTCGATAGGCTAAAACCACTACAGATATTTCAGGAGCATCCATTATTTTGACAATTTTTAGCTAATATCAGGGAATTTTTAAGCCGATAAATCTAAAGAGGCGATCATACCATAGGGCTACATATTATCTAACCGCATAATTCCTTTTCAATATGAAAGAACTAACACGGAGTCAAGTTTTGCCCCAGCTAGAACGGACTCTTAGGTATAATACCGAAAAAGGACTTTTTACCGACCTGACCACATGGCTTCTTAAAGTGACATCCATCCGACTTATTTTCAAGTCCCATCTGGCAATAACCTTCCTTCTAACTTTTTCATTTTTGTTAATTTTTACCGGCCTGGATGACAGTGTCCTACAGGTGGATGAAGGAGCAGACACTTTTATATCGACCACGATATTGAAGTATGGACTGCCAATGCATTCGGACGAATTGAATCACAGCATGCCCTATGCTGATGTTTTCGATGGCATTTTTATTTATAGGACATGGATACCCTACTACCTTCAGGCTATTTCATTGCACTTTCTGGGGAATAATACTTTTGCAGCAAGACTTCCTTTTGCCATAGCTGGATTTCTTTCCATCTGGGCCCTGTACCATTTTGCCTTTCGGCTAACTCAAATGAGACGTGTAGCTGTTTTTGCCGCAACTTTTTTAGCCACCAGCGTGCCGGTGCTACTTTATTTCAGGACCTCACGCTACATTGCCATTCCTATATTATTAACACCCAGCCTTCTTTTATTTTACATCGATATATTTGAAAAAAGTAAATGGAATCCCATTCCATTTACCGTTACATCGATTATTTTTTTTCACACTATGTATGTTGAATTTGCAGGCCTGATAGCGGGAATGTTAATTCATCTGTATGTTTTTAGAAATGATGTTGACCCATTAAACTTAAAACGAATAAGAATTCCTGCTGCTATAACCGCGCTATTTTGTTTGCCATGGCTTTTATTTATACCCGCGCTTTCAGAACGAATAGCCGAATTTTATACTTCCAAAAGTACATTTGTTGATACCTCTTATCTAGGTTATCTGAAACATTTTGCGGGTTTCTTATTTCAAATTAATAACTACCTATTTCCGCTGATATTAGCTCCTTTCCTTATCTTGGGGACATTAAGAAAATACGGTAGATCTGTTTCCCTTCTGGTTATTTCTGTCTTTTTTATTTTATTGGCTGCTTCACTTCATTCCATTCCGCAATTGCAATATATTTCCGCCAGCATTCCAATATTATTCATTCTTTTGGGGTGGTTAATTTTTCATATATTCCAAGGTTCCATTGTCAAGCAAGGTATATTTACAACCATACTGATTTTTTCTAATTTGATTCACGTAGGACCTCTGGTTCCCATTAAAGAATTAACTCCTCCCCTTCGAACTGACCCTCTCCCCAGTTTGTATTTGCAGGGTATTTATCAGACATTTATGCGAGAAGTACAATTCAAATCCAGTTTTTTTCAATACTGGCGTGAACTCGCTAATCCTTATAAAGGCCCTCTAGATAAAATTGTTTCATATTTTGAAACACATGGGAAAAAGGGGGAAACATGTTATATTGACAACGAATTAGAATCTTTGACTTTTTACATTGGGTTCAAGATGATTCATAACAGCGAACTAACCACGCAAAGCAAACCGGATTGGATTGTTTTAAGGGGCGACCAATGGGATCTGCATTCAGGAAAATATCCGAGCCTCGCAAAGGATAAATTGAATGCCATCCTGGAAAAAAATGACTATGAGAAAATTGTACTGAATGCCCCGGTAAAAAGAGTCAACAACGCCTACGAAGTTCAAATACACCTTTTCCAATCACCTACTTCCACCGATAAGGTTTATATATTCCGCCGCTCCGAAAAATTCTGAATAACCAGACAACTGATCCCGTGAAACTAATTATTCAAATTCCCTGTTTAAACGAAGAAAACACCCTTCCCCAGACTCTTGAAGATCTCCCAAAAACTATCGAAGGGATAGATAGTATCGAAATTCTTGTCATTGACGATGGCAGTAGAGATAAAACTGTAGAAGTTGCTAAAAGCCTGGGAGTTAATCACATACTTAAATTTACAAATAATAAGGGATTAGCCAAGGCATTTATCGCAGGAATCAACGAATCACTAAAATTGGGTGCGGATATCATCGTCAACACAGATGCGGATAATCAGTATTTTGGGGGAGATGTAGCAAAGCTGGTCGAACCCATACTTAAAAAAGAGGCTGATATTGTTGTAGGAGACAGACAAGTTGAAACGATCCGTCATTTCTCCCCCATAAAAATATTTCTTCAAAAATTTGGAAGCTGGGTAGTGCGACAATTATCTGGCACACAAATTCCAGACGCAACCAGCGGGTTTCGTGCATACAGCAGGGATGCGGCCCTTCAACTGAATGTTGTTTCCGATTTCACCTATACCATTGAAACCATAATCAGCGCAGGAAAAAAAAATCTGGCTATAGCGCATGTTCCGGTTAAAACCAATACAAAATTACGCGAATCCAGACTATTTCCCAGCATTCGCGTATATTTGCAGCGGTCTTTGGTTACCATGCTTAAAGTTTATTCTATGTATCGCCCCTTAAGACTATTCACTATAGCAGGAGGCACAACATTTCTTTTAGGGTTTGCCATTGGCTGTCGCTATCTCTTTTTCTTTTTTATGGGACAGACCGAAGGACACATTCAATCCCTGATATTATCAGCCATCCTCTTGATTGTTGGTTTTCAAATTATAATGATGGGAATAGCCGCTGAACTCATCTCTGTCAACAGACAGCTCTTAGAAGATATTCAATTGAGAATTAAAAAGAAGGAATAACACCAATAACATCCCCGCTGTTACATTGGTTCCAAAATTGACAGGTTGAAATGACAAATAAACCATCCGAAAAAATTCGGGTTCTAGTTATCGCCACCACTTTCCCACGATGGGAAAACGATCAAGAGCCTCCTTTTGTTTACGACATCTGCCGAAACCTTCCTGAAGATGTAGACATCCATGTTTTGGTCCCCCATGCCCCAGGAGCCGAAGAGCAAGAAACTTGGGAGGAAATGAAAATAACTCGTTTCCCATACTTCTCCCCAAGAAACCTTCAAAAGCTTTGCTATGAAGGCGGAATAATTCCCAACCTGAAATCCAGTTGGCTTGCTCGACTGCAATTACCCTTTTTTCTAGCAGCTTTGCTTATCCGCTTGATTAGAATAACGGGTAAAAATCGTTTCGACCTGATTCATTGCCATTGGTTAATTCCACAGGGATTTTTTTGTGCCCTCATAAAAATTTTCAGAGGCATTCCTTATATCCTCACGGCCCACGGAGGTGATGTTTATTCATTCAAAAACATACCGTGTGTCGGAATCCTGATAAAGTTTGCCTTAAAACATTCAACAATCTGTACTGTAAACAGCCAGGCCACAAAAAATAAAGTTTTGGAGAATCGTGAAAACTCCAATATTCAAGTAGTGCCTATGGGAGTCGATCTAGACAAGTTCAATCCGGGAAACTTCAATCAGGAACTCAAAGCTTCTATGGGATCTGAAAACCTTCTACTACTTGGCGTGGGCCGTCTGGCCTTAAAAAAGGGGTTTAAATTTTTGATCGAAGCCATGCCTCAAATTATCCAGGAAATCCCAAACGCCCGACTGGTTATTATTGGGTTTGGGCCACTAAAAGAGCAATTGGAAAAACAGATTCAAAACCTCAATCTCACCTCTTATGTCAATATGATTGGAGGGAAAAGCGGGGAAGAGCTAAGGGAGTGGTTCGCAACTGCAGACATATTCATAGGGCCTTCGATTATTACGCCTGATGGAGACACAGAAGGACAGGGCGTAGTGTTCCTGGAGGCTATGGCTTCAGGCACAGCGGTTATCGCTTCTGATGTTGGAGGAATTAAAGATGTCGTTCGAAACGAATTCAGCGGTCTACTTGTCCCTGAACAAAGCCCCCAGGCAATTGCGGAAAAAATAATACAGCTGGCGAAAGGCAAAACTCAAAGAGACCAGCTAATTCAAAATGCCCTGGAAATGGTTCGCTCAAATTTTTCATGGGAAAATTCTTCAAAAAG
The DNA here is from genome assembly GCA_964510965.1 of uncultured Nitrospina sp. Classification (GTDB taxonomy): domain Bacteria; phylum Nitrospinota; class Nitrospinia; order Nitrospinales; family VA-1; genus UBA8687. The sequence goes on from CAZECX010000015.1 coordinate 16,322, forward strand.
AATTTCCGAACTTTACCATCAATACACCCATAAAAAATTTAATGCGCCTTTATAAATACTAATCCCTGTAAAAGCCATTGAACTTGATAAATTTATTTAAATTTGCGATTACCGGTTTAATGATTTTTCTGCTGGGATCACTGGTCGCAAAACACCGAGATGAATTGGTTCACCTGAAAAATATTTCCGCCATACAGTTTTCCCTTATTTCTTGTTTGATTTTGGGATCAATTATTATCAATGGAATGAAACTAAAGGCTCTGGCAGGCTCTTTCAATATCAGACTAAATATTAAAGAAACACTTGGCCTATCCTCTATAACCACCTCGCTAAACAACTTCTTTTTTAAATCTGGGTCTCTATTTACCTCAAATTATCTGAAGCAACGCTACGAATTCCCCTTCATGTCTTTTGCAGGCTCACAGGGTGCCGACCATCTAATTTCCTTTTTTATTAACGCATTTTGCGGGTTAACAATATCAGCAATTTATTTCGCTTCTGAAAAAGGAGTTTTTTTAATTCTATCCATGGGTTATTTGATAATTACAGTTGCCCTGGGTTTGATTTTTTCGAAAACCTTTGATCTGCAGCACCAATCAAATAAATATCTCAACGCCCTAATAAGAGCCATCAACTCTTTGTACCGAATTTTAAAGAACCGAAAATTATTTTATACCCTGTGTTTTTTTAATCTACTCATTGTCGTATTAAATACATTGAGGTTTTTTCTAATCTGCAAGGTACTTGGGCTTAGCATTCCCTTCGGGTATTGCTTGCTATTTATAACCCTCTTACCCTTTATTTCCGCGATACCTATTATTCAAAGTGATATCGGAACCCGTGAATTGGTCGTAGGAGTTTTTTCTCAATGGTTGGGGGCCAGCTTTGAGGCAGGAATGCTCGCCACCCTTTTGGACCGATGCTTTATAGTTTTTATAGCGATTATTATTACTCTATTTTATAGAAAGCTATTGGCAAGCACCAAAGTGCCGGGGCCACTGGCTCAGTGATGGGTGGTTTTATAAAGAACTAAAAGGTTGCGTAGCGCGACAAATACCAAAACCTGGGTTTTCGAGGAGTTCTACTGACTCTTCTATACAGAATCTTTTCCCCCAACCTTTATTAAACATTACATAAATTTCCTTATCCAGGTTTTCCAGGGAAAGCAAACTCTCATCAAACCCCTTATCTCCATAAAAATATAACTCTCTTGGATACAAACGTTGAATGAGAACAGATCTATTCGAACCATAATCCCAGTTATCAGGCGGCATTAGGACGATGGAATCTTCTTTCACCATTTTACGGATCTGACTTGCTACTTTATAGGTTTTAGAATACTGGTTAGGGGTGTCACTAGCCCCTGACAACTCCATCAGGGCTTCGGGTTCCATTCCCCAATTAGAAACCATAAATTGCAGGCGTGGGATTAAAAATACATACATCAAAACGACAAAGTTAAGAGCTATTACCGACCAAATCATGTTTTCAACCCAGGTTCGATTATTCATTTATCAGCCTCTGCCTTATGAAAGGTAGTGATGAAACAAAGAAAATAAAAACAGGGTAGAGGGACATCATTCCCCGGGTATCGGAAAGGTTGACACTATTCCCAGGTTGGATAAAAGTCGCATAGACAAACTCGCCAAGAGTCGACCATTTAGGATTGGCGTATGCAAATATTGCAAAATGAGTAGAAAGAAACAAAATCAGAAAACAACCCAATATTTTTTTTAGCTCGGGCAAATCTTTAAGCTTCTCAAAGAATATAAAAATAACAAGAGACGCGGTAAATAAATAATAAATATGCACGGTGGAAGTTCTATACAAGCTGATCACAATTTTTTTCCAGACAGGCACAGACCCTGCTCCAAATACTACCAACAGAAAGAGAAAACCTGATACTGCCAAAATAAATGCCAGGCGAAGGCCAGTCTCAGGAATTTGCCATTTCCCCCAAGCCAAGACTAAAGCAAGAACCCATACAAAGGCACAAACTCCACCTACCATCCTAATTTGACTCCATAAAGCCATATCAAAAGTCATTAAATTTAAAAACCAAATAGAAGGAAACAAAAGAAGGGATAGAAAAAACAATTTCATAGATTTCAAGTCGCTGCTTTTATCGGGGTTTCGGCTAAATACATATATCGCCAGGAAAACCGGGACTAAATCATACAAAAGAAACTCTATACGGGTCCAGGCAGCCAACCCTAAAAAAATACCGCTGACTAAAGCGTAAGAATTCTTTTCTTTTATTGATGAGCTTCCAATTTTATTTTGGATCCAGAAATACCAATACAGAGTACCGATAGAATAAAAAACTGCCGTAGTTAAATCTAGAAACGGCAATACCCCATGCCACCAGAAATAGGGGGTGGTTGCCAACACCAGCGTAAACAGACATGCTATTTTTTTGTTTCCAGTTAGCGACTGAACTCGCGAATAAAAAACAATATTCAGACAAAGGTATAAAAACGGGAAAACAATCTTTAAAAAATCCACATCAAAAGCAATGAGATAGGTAAACAAAAGAGGAATGAAAGGAGGATATTGTTTTAACTGTGGAACCACCCATTCTGAATCAAACCGAACTTCATGAAAAAAAGACATCCCTCTTATATGATACCAAATGGCATCAGACTCAGTGATCGGGAAAAACCATGCATTGACCAAACTAAATGCAAAGAGGCAACCTACCCCAAAAAAAGTAATCCAAACCAAACCTGTGCCCTCCCCTGATGACGTTTCATCACGGTGTCCTGTAGGAAGAAACAAGGTAAACGCCAAAAGAGAAATACTCGCACCTACTTGGATGCCCGCAGTCGGCTGCATTCCCAAACGTATTAAAAAAAACAAAATCAGGCTTTTTAATGCGAGGGCAAAGAGAAAAGCCAATGCCAGTTTCTCACCTTGGAAGGCCCATTCACACCCATTTCGACACGCACGATAGGAGGCATACCATAACAATGCAAAATCAATCCAAATCATTAGCAAGGTTCTTTAAAGAAATTGATGAAAACTGACGATTATTAACGGGGTTGGAAAATAAAAAAATCAACTGAAGGCTCTTTTCCTTTTGATTCGCTTTGAAGGTTATCATTCTTAATGGTTTCTTTCAGCTCCCAAGCGGGGAACCATTCTTCAATATCGCTTGTTAACTTTCTATGGCGAACATGCTTGGAATGTAGCACGCCATGCACTTCTTCATTCGACGAATAAATTGCCACATTTTTTTTTGCAGAGTTAAACACATTTGTAAGATATTTGCGATATACGTCATCTTCAACAAGGTGATAAATTACATCCAGGGAAAGAACCAGATCAGCCGAAAATTTCTGCTGATTGGTTTCAATTTCGTTGGGGTCATATACCAAAAAAATTTTGAAAGAATCTTCTGCAAACAAACCCGTACAAAGTTTGATGGCCTGTGGAGATATATCCAGGCCAGTGTATTTAGGGTAATCTGAATAGGTGAGCTGATTCCCATCTCCACACCCGTATTCGGTAACCGAACTTATATTGTTATCGTGGACAAACTTATTTAAGACTTCAGATTTAAATTTTGCGCTTTCTCCATAGGAACCTTTACCGGAGTTTCCTCCCATCGAATAACGTTTCTGCCAATAATTTTTGGAACCGGGGAAGATTACTTGTCGAAGGCGAATGAGGAATTGGACCAACATGGAAGGTTTAGGGTATTCATCTGAAGATTGTTTTACCATAAATATCCTTTAGGCATGAAAAGTCTCTGAAAAATACTGAAAAAAAGTCTAGCTTTTTGCAGTGAGGGCGCTCGCTTCCATGTTTCCCTGGAAAGCGTTTTCAGCTTCCTTATAAAAGCGTTCACGATGAGGCATATGCTTTCGGGAAAAGTGAAATACACATAGTTGCTTTGCACAAGCTTCCCGCGCCAGAGTACCCGCCTGATGAGAGGTAAGATGGAACCTTTCCTGACCTCTAACTTCTTCATCGGCTAAAAATGGAGATTCACAAAAAAAGATATCGGCAGATTTTACCAAATTTATTATCCTTTTACTGTTTGGCTCGTTATAAACGGTATCTACAACATATCCAATTTTCTGCCCTGGTGAGATGTCTACAAGGTCTTCTTTCAACTGGCACAGAGAAATTTTTTCTATCTCTGGCTTCCCGTCTCTCTTGACAGGAACGTTTATGGAAAAAGTATCTGGCTTATTTTCTAGCACGGATTGTTTTAAGTCATTCAACCAAGGCCCTTCAACAACCTGCATAGCCTCTAATTGGTCTTTATTGATATTCACATGAAGTTTTTCCTCAAGGGAAAACCCCAAACAAGGAACTCGGTGCTCAAGTATCGCTACCCGTACCGTAATTGAAGGATCATCAAAAATGACTCCATCATCAAACTCGACCTCCTTATTATCAGAGAGCCTGAACTTATCAATAGCCCTGAAAGTGGCTTTTACTAGCTTGTCTTTTCTCACCTCAACCACATCAATAGTCAGAGACTCTTCATACCGATCCACCAGATTCCAGGTAAACCCTGCCAGTTTACCTTCCACATTTTTAATAAAGTTTTCGGGGCCGAAAAAAGTCAGAGTTTTTTCCCGCCCAAAAACAGTTCTTAACAAACGATCAAAACCAATGAAATGATCAATATGCGTATGGCTGACAAAAACTTGCGAAACCTTCAAAAGCTCTGCATTACTCAACGAAGATATATCCCCCAAATCGAACAAAAGGGATCGTTTTTGAAATAAAAAATCAACTATTAGTCCAGGGTCGCCAAAAGGATCATTGACCAAAGATGCGCGCAGAGTCGACTTCATTTCACCGCACTCCCTGATTCTGAACTATTAAAACGCAGGAATGCCTGAATAAAAACATCAAGGTCGCCATCCAAAACCGCATCTACATTGCCAACTTCCACATTGGTTCTCAGGTCCTTGACCAGACGATAAGGATGAAGGACATAGGAGCGAATCTGACTACCCCATTCAATTTTCTTTTTCTGCTTTTCCATTTCTTTCTTTTCCTCGTCCTGCTTTTCCTGTTCCATTTCATACAATCGTGCTTTTAGAACCTTGATCGCGGATGCTTTATTTTTATGTTGCGACCTTTCATTCTGGCATTGAACCACGATTCCTGATGGCACGTGAGTCAGACGGACTGCCGAATCGGTGGTATTGACGCCCTGACCGCCCGGACCCGAAGCACGGTATACATCCATTTTCAGATCCTCTTCCTTAATCTCCACTTCGATGTCGTCATCGGCCTCAGGATAAACAAAAACGGAAGCAAATGATGTGTGTCTTCTTTTATTGGAATCGAATGGTGAAATTCTTACCAGGCGATGCACTCCCATCTCCGCTTTTAAATAACCAAAAACATAGTCCCCGGAAAACAAAACCGTGGCACTTTTAATCCCAGCCTCATCGCCATATTGCGTGTCGAGGACTTCTGTCTTGAAACCGTTCCGATCGCCCCATCGTAAATACATTCGGAGCAACATATCTGCCCAATCTTGAGACTCTGTTCCACCCGCCCCCGAGTTGATTGCCACAAAAGCATTGTTGAAATCATTTTTTCCGGAAAGGAGCGCTTTAAATTCTGCCTCAGCGACCTGACTATCGAGATCTTCCAGCGATGTATGGATTTCCGTTAAAAGAGATGGATCGTCCTCCTCTTCCAACAATTCGAGCATGGCACGGATATCTTCGCTGGCGTTGTAAAGGTTTTTCCATATATCAACCTGACGTTGAAATGCGGATCTGTTTTGCAGTAATTTTTGTGCTTCCTGATTATCATCCCAAAACCCTGGCCGGGCAATGGATTCATCAAGTGATTCGAGGGTTTTTAATTTATTTTCAACGTCAAAGAAACCCCCGGAGTTGGTCGATTCTAACTTCGATATCTTTGAAATATTTGGTGTGATCTTCTTGCATCCCATTCTCCGTAATCGTTGACGTCCTGCCTATTTTCGCCAATCCCACGGTGAAAAGCAAGTCAGCGAAATAATCACCCTATTCATTTTGAAACCTGAGAAAATCCCCTTTGCCATTTTGAAGGACTTTTTTTAACTATCATTGCAGTTAGCAAAACTATTTTTACTCAGACATAAGGTTTATTAAGTCCAGTAATCATTAAGCAGAATTTTAATACAATATTAATGTAAAAAAAAACAATACTAATGTGATAAAATATAACCTTAATGTAATTAAGGAGATTGCGTCTTGTTTGAAAAAAAAATATTCCTTTGGCTTTCACAAATACGTAAATGCCTGGGTTTCAGGGTGAAAACAAACCCTAAGAAGCCGCCTAAAAAAAACACTAAGAAAAAAGGTGAGCTGCCTCAAAATATCTATCCTCTCTGGTAAATCTTTTCGAATGATTTCAAAGATTCATTTTCTTGTTTGCTTTTTAGTTGGGTTATCGCTTTCCATATTTCTTCCATTTCAATATTTTTCCTTCTCCATACTTGGATTTCTTAGTGGAATCTTATCTGGCGCACTTTTTATTTTGATTGTTGAATTTATCTTTCGCCTTTATTATTTCAAAAAAAATAATAAACCCTATGAAATGATACCCAAGGTACCATTTGACCGAATATGTTTTGAACCGCATCCTTTTCTCCCTTACGTGCTAAAAAAAAACGTTAAAAACCTGTTGACGGGTTCTGTTAAGTATCCTTTAAATCAAGATAAGGAATATAAAATCGATAAGTTTTCAACTAACAGCATGGGACTTTGCAATGGGCCTGATGGAACCCGTGAGGTAGCTATTCCGAAACCAAAAGATATCTTTCGAATCCAATGTCTGGGCGCGTCAACAACGCAATACTATGTCAATTACGAAAACAAGTCCTATAGCTATCCATTGGAACTTGAAAAAATCCTAAAGGAAAAATGTCCAAATAAAAATGTGGAGGTCATTAATTCAGGAGTACCTGGTTACACATCCATTGAAATTCTAATCCAATTTCTCTTAACAGTCGTTGACACAGAACCAGATATGGTAATTCTTTATCACTCTTGCAACGATATTATGGCATCTCTAACACCTAATTTCAGAAGTGACTATTCCCATTCAAGAAGAAATTTGGGCGAAACATATTCAAAATATAAAACTCTGTCAAAATTCCCGTATTTACCTTTGGCGTTCTATAATCATGCTGTGTTCCCCGAAATGGTGCATAGCTTATTACATGCAGTTTGTTATGGCACTCGTGATATAAGTCTAGATTTTCAAGGGGAACAAACCTATAAAAGAAATATTGAGCATATTATTCAAATTTGCATGGCGAGAAATATTAAAATGGTTCTTTCCACTTTTTGCAGATACCCATATAACGAAATAAAAGATGATCCAGGCTTTCAAAAATTATTCCAGGGCATATCTCGGGAAAATTTAATTATGGTTGAATTAGCTGAAAAATATTCCCTCCCGTTGGTGGACAGTAATAACCTGATCCCTAGGGAAGAAAAATACTTTTTGGATTATGTCCATTTTTCTCCATTAGGAATGGAAATGCTAGCCCAACAAATTTCCAAACCAATTTTCCAATACATCAACAAGACAAAAGAATTTGATACAACTTTCGTAAAAAAATAGTCCTAGTCAGGTTTTTACTTAACCCGACCAAATCCTTCATCTGCTTTAATTCATTACTTTTTCCGTTCCAAAAGCTCATGCAGAAAATGAGCCTTCCTCAACCGTTCCCCCTTATTTTCTAATCAAAAACAAGCCTTTTAAACTATAATCAAGCAGAAAAAATCTGCATCCTAGGCCATAAACCCTATTAAGGACTGAAATATTGAAGGCTTTCATTGCAAGGGAATAATTATTAAGGAGAGCTCAAGTTTTTGCCGATAAGTACCAGACTGGGTAAATCAGCACCAATATAAATTCATTGGCACCTTTTTGAAACCAGGTCAGCCAAAAAGCTAATATGGACTCATTAATTACATTTCATCTTCTGGCAATCTCTGTCATGGCATATCTTTGCCGCTTGCCTTTTCTTAAGTTTCCTTTGGACGACGATTTTTCCATATATACCTACCGCGCCCGCTTCGCGAAACAAGGTTTTTGCTGGAAAAAAGATATACAAATCATTGGCATTCCCATGTGGAAGATGATGCTTTTCGACAAGGTTTTTTCCTCCCCCGAAAACGGCCATGCAAGAATCCGGAATTTACAAACCATTTTCCATGCGGCCGCATGCCTGTCCATTTACTGGGTCATTTTAGTTATTACGCAAAACCCCTGGGCAGCATTTGTCGGGGGAATTTTGTACTCATTTTATGGGACCTCCCCTGACCTGACAGCAGGCTCTTTTAATTTTGAACAATTCTATATCCCGTTTATTTTTTCCGGACTGGCTTTTCTTTTGAATGGTTCGGTTTTTTATGCAGGGCTATGCTTTGGCTTTGCAATTATATCGAAATGTACCATGCTCATCTATGCCGGTGCTCTGACCCCGATCGTGTGGATATCTTATGGCGAAACCCCGGTAGCCATTTTTACTATTACAGTAGCTGGAGTAGTCATTCTTTCCAATTTGATAGAGTGGAAACTTGGATTCTGGGATAGCGAAGCCAAAAAGCAAATGAAAACCCGCATGGCAACTACTTTGCGGATTACCAAAACCAAGATTCTGCATTTCAGTATTTGGTTCGAAATTGCTTTACTTATAAAACAAGCTCTGCCCATTTGGATTGGTGGAATCGCAGGGTTGGCATTTTTTATTACCAAAGCGGAAAGCTTTTGGTTGGCAACATTCACCCTGGTTACCCTGGGTAATATCGTTTTCCAACGCGCCTTTTCCAGATATCATTATCTGCCCTGGTTCGCTTTACTTTCATTTGGAAGTGGACTGGGAATGCATTGGGTTATGCAGCAAGAGCCTACACTTTCAAAAATGATCGTGGGAGCATATCTCCTGATTCTGGCCTGGAATATTAAATCTCTTATCTCTTATTATTTAAAACCAACTCATCCCGAGACCCTGGTGCGATACGAAAAATACGATCAATATTTGTATATTCCACGACTGGGGGAAATTCTAAAACGATATATGAGAATGCGTGGGGAATCTGGCGAACGGATTTTCGTTTGGGGAACCTTCTCCCAGCTTTATCATTTGACCGATTGCCCCTCAGCAGACAATTATCTCCACTACACCATAGGCCCCTGGGACACACAAGATCTTGAAGGATTTTACGATAGTATGATTGGCGGAATCATAAAACATAAACCCAAATATATAATCAAAACCTTTCCAGATCTCGACATGCAGAAATTGGAAAATATAACTGGCTTAAAGTACACATTATTAAAAGTTGTCCTGGCAAGGTTTCCCGTTTATCGACTGGAAGGTTCCAAACCTTTAAATAATGAGCCTCTTTCACTACCCTGGCAGGAAAAAATGCGGCAAATGGATGACCTGACTGAGGAAGAATGGCATGCACCAGCACTGAGCAGGGTAGATATGGAAAGAGGCGAACTAACAACGGCCTTAAAAGAATGCAGGAAACTTTTAAAGTTGAATCCTAATGATAGAGAAGGAAACGTTTATTTAGGTGAAATTTATTCTGCACTCAAACTTCCTCTTATGGCTGAAAAAGCTTTTGAAAAAGCCATTGAATTGTCACCCAAATGGCAACACTTAAGAATGCACCTGGCTAGCATAAAAATTCAACAAAAGAGATTTGATGATGCGGTCTTGCTGATTCAGGAAGAGATCAAATTCTTCGATTTACAAATAGAAGATAATTTTTTAAACGGACTGCTATTAAAACACAAAGGAAAATACGAAGAAGCCAAAGTTGAATTTGATGGAATCAGAAAACAGTTCCCCTATCGACATGACTGCTGGGAACTTTCTATTGAATGCCTGGTTCAATTAAAAAATAAAGAAGCTCTGAAAAGTTTATTCGGCGAAGCGCAAGCTATTGAACTCCGAAAGGATAGAGAATGGCTTTACACAAAAATCGCTAAAGCCCTAGCAGAACTAGAGACAGAATTAAGACCGGAGTATGAAACGTTAAAACTGTATTTGGTAAAGAACCCCGAAAACGGAATATTAAAATATTCTACGGCCTCTGCTATGGAAAGTGCTGGCAACCCAAATGAAGCCTATGATTTATTTAATGGAATTGTCGATTCTTCAGATCAATATTTGCATATTCAAGCCAATGCTTGCTTTAGAATGGCCCGCTTGGCTCCGCTAGGAAAAAGACAGGAGCTATTAAAAAAATGTATTAAACTAAACCCCTCGCACCAAGGAGCTCAAGCGATGTTGAGCGAAGAAACATTCAGTTCATCAGATATTGCCGTAATCGATACGGTTGAAAAATCAGAAACTCCTCAAATGACCCGACCTGAAAATCCTGCGGTGAGTGTAATTGTTCCCAACTGGAATGGAATGAGTTTTGTGGGAATGTGCCTGGACTCATTGGCCCAACTCAAGTTTAAAAATTTTGAAGTCATCGTAGTCGATAATGGGTCGATGGATGGTTCCCGCGAAATGATCCAAGAAAAATACCCCTGGGTGAAACTGCTAAAAAATCCCCACAATATGGGATTCGCCATTGCCTGCAATCAAGGAATCAAGGCATCAAATGCGGAATACGTCGTGCTGCTCAACAACGATATAGAAGTCACAGCAGATTGGCTTACCGAACTTTACGAAGGAATGGAGCGGCACCCTGAGTGTGGCATGGGAACCACAAAAATGATGTTCCTTGACAATCGCGATGTCTTCTATAACACCGGAGACCTTTTTCATTCCTGGTCGGCCGGGGGCGGGCGTGGGCAGGGAGAAAAAGACAATGGCCAGTATGATCAAGAAGACTATGTTTTCGGTGCCTGCGCCGGAGCTGGAATTTACAGGAAAGAACTTTTTCAACAAATCGGATTGTTCGATGAAGATTTTTTCATTTTCGCTGAAGATGTTGACCTGAATATGCGCAGCCAACTGCAAGGCTTCAAAGCAGTATATTTGCCAAAATCAAAGGTTTATCACATCGGAACAGCAACCGTAGGACTGTATAGCGACCGTTATGTGTATTTATGTAAACGCAATGACATCCTGGTTTTCATCAAAAACTATTCACTGAAAATGTATTTCAAATACCTCTTTTCCATCTGGAAACATCAGTTTACCGACATAAAATATTTCACCTACCGGGGCCAGGGGCAGGTTTTATTAAAAAGTAAATGGGATGCCCTGAAACTACTCCCAAAAATGATATATCGCCGATTCCAGATCCAACGAACCCGAACCATAGCAGATTCTGAAATCGAAACCCATATAATCACGGATTAGCAAAATACAAAACCAGACTCCCATTTATAAGCTTGCTGGACTATAATCAAGCGGGAAAATCAAACCTCAGGAAACAGAACCTGATTCCGCCAAAAACCGGTTTAATTTTTCACAAATATATACCGTTAAGAATAGAGTCTTTACTTCAATCGAGAATTCATGAAAAACTCAATTCTTTTATTTAATCCAAGGCCCGACCCCTACTACAAACCGGTCGATCTTCCCATTTCTCTTATTTGTGTCTCTCGTTTTCTTGATAAAGAAGGCTATCCCATAAAAATTATTGCTGAGAACCTTTACCCCGACCCGTATAAGGAAATTCACGAATCGGCCAAGGACGGCCTGGTTTTAGGTATATCTGCCATGACCGGGCTGCAAATTCAGGGAGGTCTCAAAGCAAGTCAAAAAGCAAAGGAAGCGAATAAAGATATTAAGGTTATTTGGGGTGGCTGGCACCCATCGGTTCACCCCTATCAAGTGCTGGAGAGCCCCTATATCGACATTGTCATCAAAGGACAGGGTGCCCGGGCACTCCATGATGTCGTTAAAAGAATCGAGGCGGGTGAAAGCTATAAAGACATCCCCGGAGTGATTTGGAAGGAAAACGGGGAGGTTTTTACCAATCCCGACAGAAGTCTGGAGTCCATTGACGACTGGCCACCTCTTCCCTACCACCTCGTTGACATTGAAAAATGCGTCATGGTTACCGAATTCGGAACCCGGACGATTAACTATGTCTCCAGCTATGGTTGCCCTTACCGGTGTTCATTCTGTAGCGAAGTCACCGTAAATAACAGGAGTTGGGTAGGGCTGAATCCAGAAGCGGTTCTGGATGATTTAGAAAAACTTCAGAACAAATACAACGTCAATGGAGTCAATTTGTATGACAGTTTGTTTTTTGTAAATGTCAAAAGAGCAAAAGCTATCTTAAAGGGAATCATCGACCGGGGTTTAACGTTAAGACTTGGCAACCTCGATGGTCGGGCAAAACAATTAGCCGAAGCCGATGATGAACTTTGGGAACTATTGAGGGAATCTCGAACCTACAGCATATTATGCGGTGCTGAATCCGGTGATCAGGAATCGTTGGATGCCATCGACAAAGATATGGATGTCGAAGACAATTATAAGTTTGCTGAAAAATGCCGGAAATACGGAGTCAAAGTTATCTTTTCCACCCTTGTGGGAATACCCATGCCGGATCACACCCACCAGGAACTAACCCAGAAAACAAACAGCCAGATAGACGCCACGGTAGAGATGCTGGACAAATTTCTTTCTTATGACAGCCGAAATCGAGGCCAGATGTTTATCTACATGCCTTATCCCGGAACCCCTCTATACGATACTGCGGTAAAGCTGGGCTTTCAGGAACCCAAGGAGTTGGAAGGCTGGGCCCAAATGAAACTTTATGAAAAACAAACACCGTGGGTCACTGACCAACAAGCAAAATTGGTTTCGATGATCTCCAGCTATATATTTATGTTCCTCGATTCCGACACAATAGTTTGGGCGCAAGGGAGGATTGAAAACCCGATTAAAAAACTACTTTTTGTTTGGGCCTACAGCCTATTCGCCGGCATCGCAAAATTCAGATGGAAATACAAACTGTTCGGATTTCCGTTGGACTACCAATTATTCTTATTCGCAAAGAGAAACAATAAAACCATCTAAGGAAATTTTTATGACCCAAGTCGTTTTATTAAATCCCGAAGACCAGGCAGAAGAAATTTTTTGTGACCCAAATGATCCGCGCCTTCTTGAGCACGATCTTCACTTGCAATCCAAAATCAAAAGGCATCTCTACGAATCACAATCCACAACCATAGATTTGGGCAATAAACCCAGTTGGGATAATCAATGGTCTGTCTTACAAGTTCCAATCACTGACAACTGCAATTTACTTTGCAAACATTGCCCCAGGGAAAGTAAATATCTGCGAAAAGACATCTCTTTGGAAAACTTCAAAAAATATCTTTCCAAATTTTCCCCGGAAAACTTTGACAGCCTGTTATTGAGTGACTTTGGGGAACCTTTGATTCGAACCGACTTGATGGATATATTGCGCTATGTAAAAGCGCAGGGTTTTAAGCATGTACAGATCGTCACCACAGGCTCTCTATTGAATGAGGCCTGGTGCAAAGCCATCGTTGAAGAAAATTTATTACATCAAATTCTGATCTCAATCGAAGCCTCTTCCAAGGAGTTGTATGAGTACATCCGTGGCTCAGATTTTGATTTGATGAAAACAAACATCAAAAGATTGACCGATTACAAAAAAGCAACGGGGTCACCTTATCCCGAACTGTTTTTCAATGCTGTTTGTTTAAAAAAGAACATCGATGAGTTACCCGGAATAATGGATTTAGCTCATGAGCTAGACCTCAATTATGCATATTTTGTTCATTTAAATGCAGTCCCTTCAGATATTTATAAAGACCGAAGAGAAGAGCTGAGTGACAAACTCTATTTTCAAGACCAACATTTGAACAATTGCGATCGAGAACATATTCAAAGAGTGTTCAAAGAAATTGATGAAAAATCCAAAAAATACCGGATCCCCTATTTACCTCCAGAAGATTATTTCATAGAACAACCTCAGGAACCCCAGGTTGAGGAAATACAAAAGGAACAACCCAAGGGCTGCAATAAACCCTACGAATGGGCTCAGGTAGATCCCGAAGGAAATGTTTATCCCTGTTGCCAAATCTCCCGCCGTTATTCCCTTGGGAATTTAAACGATCAAAATTTTGAAGAAATATGGAACGGTGAAAAATTCACCGAGTTTCGAGATGGCCTCACCAATGGCAATCCCAACCGATGGTGTGCCGTCTGCAATGTTTATAATGGCAAGCGGTTTTAATCTGTTTTTTCAGTCCGTTTCGATACCCTGCCCCACCTCATTTGGTCGATTGTAATGTCTATGGATTTGTGATTAAATGCGGCCTGACTGGACAGGCTGACCACTCTTTATCAGCTCCCTTCCGTATCACCAAAGGCTAATATGACCTCCCTTTTCCCAACAAGTTTCGAAGCTGTATATAGAACTAAAGAAGATTCAGGCGAGGAACTATCCCCTCCATCCGGGTTATGTCTAACCCCTGATGGTAATATTCTTTTAACCGATGATTTCAATCACCGGATTCAGGTTTACGATCCACAATTCAACCTGATCCATAGTTTTGGAGAAAAGGGAAAAGATCAAGGCCAGCTTCAATACCCTAAAGGTATCGCGGTAGATAAAGAAGGAAATATTTATGTCGCTGATAGTTGGAATCACCGAATACAAAAATTTGACCCTAAAGGAAATCCCCTGCTTTCCTTTGGCTCGTGTGGTGATGGGAAAGGTGAACTGAACGAACCTTGGGATATTCTCATAGACTCGTCTGGAGTTCTCGTCGTTGTCGAAAGGTACAACCACCGTATCCAGTTTTTCGATGCTGAGGGAAAATCATTGGGCTGGATTGGACAAAGAGGAACAACCCTTGAAGAAAATCTGGCAAACCTTTATGAGACACCATTAAATTTACTGGCCCCGCCCTTATTCGAGTTTCCAACCTCCATTGCGGTGGACAGCTGTGGAAATTATTTTATCACTGACAGCGGCAATCACCGCATCCGAAAGTTTAATAATAACTGGAAGGAAATTTTAACTTTCGGGGATCAAGGAGACCAATCAGGGCAATTTCAATATCCACTTTGTGTTTCGATTTCCCCAAACGATTTACTTTATATCGCCGATCTAAATAATAATCGAATCCAAATGTACACATCCTTCGGTCAATATTTGAGCACCATAGACCAGGCAGATATCCCCTTGGAAGCACCCTGTCTAACCTTGGTGGATTCTGCGGGAAACTTATTTGTCGGCTCAACCTTTGACACGAAAATATTGAAATACCAAACCCTAAGGGATGCAGAAAACATCCTTGCCGAAAAACTTGCAACCCAAGACCCACTCCAGCCTGAGCATGTCTATTTTTATTCTCTTGTACAGGAAAAAAATAACAACGGACCCAAATCTTTGGCAGCACTGGAACAAACTTTAGGGTTATTAGCCGCCAACGCAGATCATAATAACCTGGGCGCACCGCTTCACCTGAGTCGATTAGCATTTGCGGGGAAAGAAGTTACTAAACCGAGTGTTGATCTCGCCATATCATTGATGGAAAACCAGTTCAACGAGTCACAAAAAAAAATGATAGCCACGTTTCAAACCTGGCAGACACTTGCTCAAAAATTCAATGAAATTCTGACAAAAGAACAGCAATTAATTCAAAAAGACCCACAAGGACTTCGAGATTTCAACCGGGACCTTTATATATCCGAGCAAGAAGACAAAGAGTGCTACCGGGAAACACGAAACTCTTTTTATTCATTTCGAAAGACCGCGCAACAGCTTTACGATTTTATTCATCGCTTGATTGAAAGCAATATCGATGAAAAACAGCTGGATTCCCTTTCAGACCTTCTGGCCCGCCAATGGAAAACCACGACAGATGTAATTAAGGACTATTTCAACGAAAAAGAAAAATGCGAAGAGTCTATGGTTCAAATTTTGGGGAGCAGCGAAAGTGATCAACTCCCCGCTTTTCTCATAAAATATCATCATAATGTTAGAACCCTCGATCTTCTAATGCATCTTCAATTTCAATTGAGAACCCACTGCCAGGTTTTAAAGGTTCTGGCTCGTAAGGCAACGGATAACGAAAAAATCGGCAAATTACTCCGCGGACTAACCTCACCTACCGTATTCTCAGAAACCGTTACCCAAATAATTATCCGCTTCCATGAGAACTGGCTGACACTGGATGACCTGGAATTATTGTTCCTAGATACCTTCGATGCAACCCAGCCATATGGTGAAGATGAAAAAACATCCGTCTTGGAGCCCGTCCTTGAAGATTTCTCTCCCATTGCGTTTGATTCTGAAAATCTCGATATTACGGAGGCTTCTCGAGTCCTCCAGTCTCAAGGCTCAGAAATTAAATTTGAGGATGGAATTTTGTCATTGGGATCTATTAAATATAAACCTGATGCACTTGTCGATCAAAAAAGCGAACTGGTCTCGCAATGCTATGCCACACTGGAAGCACAATCCATTTTCGACAAAAAGTATGAAGAACAATTGAATCAACTCTACGACCTGGGCCGGCAAAGAAGAGATCTAGACGCACAGCTAAGACAGGTAGGAACGGAAGACAAAGCAACACCCATAGGTATAAACAATAATATCGCCATTATGGATTTTCAATTAAACCTTCTACGTAGAATGATTAAAGGTATCGACATCAATGAAAATCTCAATCTGCACCGCCTTGTTGCAGGCGCAGCGATCGCCCGAATATTAACTCCATCACAGGAAAATTCTAAATTATTCGATGAGATTGCTTCCTATTTCAAAACCCTGGATAGCACAATTCTCGAAATTTCACGAAAACGAAAATTAAAAAATTTTGAATTGATGCCTCTAAGAGAACAACAGAAGCAAATGACCTCTGCCCATGACATTTCTGCCATCAACACTTCCATAAATTTAGAAGCGGACAGCATTGAAATACAAGCCGCTTTAGAACGACTGGAGCTGGAATTCAAAAGGAATACGAAAGCAAAAAATTTAGTTGGCAAGATTCTAAATTTTGTAGAGACTACCCCATCACCCCCTGAGACAAATTTAAAACCCGTCTTTTCTATTAGCAAAGTTGGCCCGGAAATTGGATTTCCTTTTAACCCGCTAGGGCTAACACATAATAGCAAGGGCGACCTATTGGTTGCAGACAACGAACAACACCAAATTCATTGTTATTCCCAAGAAGGAAAATATAGATTTCATTTTGGAACATATGGAAATACTTTTGCCAACTTTAAATACCCCATAGATTTAGCAACCGACAGTCAGGATAATATTTACGTGATCGATGAAGGAAACGGTGTGGTTAAAAAATTTGATACCATGGGGAATTTCATTCTTCAATTCGAAGAAGGCAGTCTCGGAAATGCCTTTTCACTTTCAATAGATTCTAAAGATCAAATTCATATCGCAGATCCCGAGAACAATCGCATCGTAATTTTTGACACTAATGGAACAGAAATTGCCTCTCCATTTTCTGCGGAGCAGTCAAAAAATCTGGATGGTCCTTGCGGAATTTTTTGTCTCAACGATGGAGGAACGATAATCGGTGACAAATCAGAATTCTTATTGAAACATTTTGATGCTGAGGGGAAATTAGCCCACCAGATCAGACGAGAGGGCCTGGGTTTCGATGACATTTATTTTCTTGCATGCGACCCACAATATGGAATATACGGTTCAGATTATTGGAACAACCAAATCATCCACTTGAACAATGATCTTGAAATGGTCGATGTCTATCGCAAACAAGGAAACAGAACAGGAGAACTTGGTAGAACCGCAGGGCTTTCCATTCATAGAGGCAGGCTTGCCGCATCCAATTTTGACGGCAGGAAAGTGCAAATATTTGACCTCCCCAATTAAGAAATTTCATACCTTTTCAGGAAACATTTTTAATAGGATATCGTCTGGGCTTGACACTTTGACGATTTTCTTTTTCAACGTCATGCATAAAGCCCTTCTCTGAAATGTGGTCGTCAAACCTTGCGACAGATTCTTCGATAAATTTTCCCGGTCGATAATTTTCAACAATCTCTTTCATCGAATAAGGCTCAGGCAAATTATTAAAAATTGCTGCTCTATCATGGATTTTTTCTTCGCTCCAACGAGTTCCATTATTTGCAATTAGCACAGTAGCAACTCGTTCTGCATCCTCAAAGCAATAAATATTTGGGAAAACCGACATAAAAGTTTTTGTATCGCGTGGCTTTAAAGAATTTCCTTTGCCATACAAGTTTGAGCCTACGAGTCCATCAGGTGATAAAATTGCGTGGATCTCTTTATAAAATTCATGAGTTTTTAAATGATACGGTATGGATCCACTTTTGAACGCATCTAAAATAACCCAGTCATAAAGTTCCTGGCCTTTTCGTTTTTGAACAAACACCCTTCCATCTTCCTCAAATATTCGATACCGATTGGATTCCCTAAGAAAAAAATATTTTTTAGAAATCTCAATCACTTTTGCATCAATTTCCACAACATCAATTTTTAGATCTGGAAACCATTCACTGAGAACATTCGTGACAGCCGCCCCTCCCAATCCGATCATCAGTAATCTACGGGGTTTGGGACAAAAAAGTAATGACGCCATCATCATATTCGAGTAGATCAAGGCCAGTTGCTTTTGCTGCTCTACATTCACCCGGCTTTGAAGATAATAATCACCATTGCCCTTGAACCAAAGCTCTCTGTTTTCACCATTTTGAATGACATAAATGTCGTTGTACTGGGTCCGCTCCCTGGCCAGCACCTTAATTTCCGGGTCTTTTTCCTTTTTTTCCAAAAATTTGAACATTTAACGATATCCTGTTTTTTATCTGAAAATGTCGTGCGTTATCCCCAAAAACCTATTTTCATTTATGTTTATTATGCTAAAATAAATTATGGTTTATTAGTCGACCCTGCCGGGAGGGAAAACTGTTCCCCGTCAAGGGTTTACGGTCGCTCACCGCCCTATCATAAAGGAATCTTGTCCATGCCGCAAAACGTTTTGAAGCATAAAGTAGGTTTGGAAACCCATGGCCTCAAAAACTTAAAAAAAATACACTGGAATTTAACAACTCCTGAGCTTTACGAACACATCATAGCTAACAAAGAAGGACAACTATCGCACCTGGGTCCAGTTTGTGTAACGACAGGGGAACACACAGGCAGAGCCCCTAACGATAAATTTATCGTGCAGGAACCTTCCAGCCAGGAAAATATCTGGTGGGGAAAAGTAAATCGTCCTTTTACTGTTGAACAATTTGAAGCGCTCTATTCGCGTGTCCTGGCCTATTTACAAGGTAAGGAAGTTTATGTCCAAGATTGTTGCGCCGGATGCGACCCCAAGCATCAGACACATATCCGCGTTATCACCGAACATGCCTGGCACAATCTATTTGCACGCAATATGTTTATCCAGATCCGCGATATGGCAAAACTGGAAAATCACGACCCCGCCTTTACCATCATGCATGTGCCTGATTTCAAGGCAGTGCCGGCCATTGACGGAACCAATTCAGAAGTATTTGTTATTGTCGACTTTGGCAAGCAGTTGGTCCTTATCGGAGGCACCAGTTACGCCGGAGAAATCAAGAAATCGGTCTTCTCTATATTGAATTACCTGTTACCGCAAAAACAGTCCGTTCTTTCTATGCATTGTTCTGCAAATATTGGCAAAAAAGGCGATACTTCAATATTTTTTGGCCTCTCAGGAACCGGCAAAACCACGTTATCGGCCGACCCACAAAGAAAACTCATAGGCGATGATGAGCACGGATGGAGTGATCGTGGTGTATTTAATTTTGAAGGCGGTTGTTACGCAAAAGTAATTCGCCTCTCGAAAAAATCAGAACCGGAGATTTTTGAATGCACGCGCCGATTCGGCACCCTGCTGGAAAATGTGGCTCTAAGCCCCGGAG
The DNA here is from genome assembly GCA_964510965.1 of uncultured Nitrospina sp. GTDB lineage: Bacteria > Nitrospinota > Nitrospinia > Nitrospinales > VA-1 > UBA8687. The sequence goes on from CAZECX010000015.1 coordinate 36,168, forward strand.
CAAGAAGACTTGATCTGGATGATTCCAGTTTGACTGAAAACACACGCGCAAGCTATCCCATCACGCATATCAACAATGCTGTGCTTGAGGGGATGGGTGGACACCCAGATAACGTGATCATGCTCACTTGTGATGCATATGGAGTCATGCCCCCGGTATCAAAAATGACACCCGAACAAGCCATGTATCATTTCATTTCAGGTTACACCGCCAAAGTTGCGGGAACCGAGAAGGGAATGAGCCGCGAACCGACAGCAATTTTCAGCACATGCTTTGGAGCCCCTTTCATGTCATTGCATCCCTCTGTGTATGCAGACATGTTGGGTGAAAAAATTGCCAAGTATGAGGTCTCTTGCTGGTTGGTTAATACAGGCTGGACGGGCGGTGCATATGGTGTAGGAAAAAGAATCGAAATCAAATACACACGCGCCATGATCAAAGCCATTTTGGAAGGCCAACTGGATAATGTTGAAACCGAAACCGCTCCGGTTTTTGGAATTCAAATTCCACTAGCGGTTAAAGGTGTCCCGAAAGAGTATCTGTTCCCCAGAAACACATGGAAGAATCCGGAAGCTTATGATGAAAAGGCCGATGAGTTGGCAAACCAGTTCATTGAAAATTTCAAAGAATATGAAAGTAATGTGGACAAGAAAATACTCGATGCGAGCCCAAGGCCTATCGGGAAAAATTCCAAGTCCTCTGGAAAAATTCACGAACTTAGAAAATAACGGCCTCTCCAAAATTGTTTAAACACCATACCCGCTCTTGCATACCAGGAGCGGGTAGTTTTTAAATCAAAAAATATTCTCTTAGATTATTAAAAATATTCCAAGAGACTCACTCAGCATAAAGAACAAAAAAATGGAAGCTTCACCCATCATTGCCCTGACCCTAGGAGACCCAGCAGGGATTGGACCCGAAATTATTGTTAAAGCGTTTCAAGACGAAATCTTAACAATCGACACCCGGATTCTGATAATTGGCGATGCCAAAACACTGAAAAAAACAGCCCAACAAATTGCTCCCGAAATTCTAATCCATTCAATCGAATCACCCAATGAAGGTTGGTACCAGCCTTGCACCATTGATGTCATTGACCTCAATAATGTTCCCGAAACACTTCCAATGGGGAAACCTTCAGCAGAGGGTGGCAAGGCCAGTTATGAATCCATCCAAAAAGCAGTCGAGTTAGCACTCAATGATGAGGTTGCAGCTATCGCCACCTGCCCTATCAATAAAAAAAGTTTACATTTAGCCGGCCACCCCTTTCCAGGGCATACCGAGCTATTAGGCCATCTAACAAATTCTAAAGAGCCCACGCTGATGATTGAGGGCGGTTCTTTACGTGTGGTCCTAGTGACAACACATCTGCCGCTAGACCAGGTCAAATCACAAATTTCTGAAGAAAAAGTTTTACAAACCATTCGACTGACTCACGACTGGCTGCAAAAGTATGTGACTGAAATCCCTCGCATAGCGGTGGTGGGACTCAACCCACATTCTGGTGATGGAGGAATCTTTGGTCAAGAAGAAACAGAAATGATCCTCCCCGCTTTAAAGACAGCGCAGAAAGAAGGCATCCAGGCAAGCGGCCCGCACCCGGCAGATGCCTTGTTCGCAAGAGCCGCGTCCGAAAAATACGATGCTGTTATCTGCATGTACCACGATCAGGGTATGATTCCTGTAAAAATGAACGGCATGGGTGTCAATATTACCTTGGGCTTGCCCATATTGAGAACTTCGGTAGATCACGGCACTGCTTACGATATCGTGGGACGTAATAAAGCCTCCGCTGAAAATCTTAAATTGGCTTTGAAAACTGCGGGCCGGTTGTCTCAAGCCACCCTTTCCATGCAATGAGAAAAAGGCCTCTCGGGCAAAATTTTCTTGTTGATCCTGAAATTTCGCAAAAGATTATCGAATTGGCAAATATCCAACCCGATGACAATGTGGTAGAAATCGGACCAGGAAAAGGAGTTCTCACTCAACAGTTGATCTCGATCACCCGTTCCTTGACCGCAATAGAACTTGACCCTAAGTTGTGTCGGGAAATGGAAAAGCGGTTTAGTAAAGACAGTCCTTCTTTCAAAATAATAGAAGGAGATGCTGCAAAGTTTGATTACTCCTCACTAAAATCCGGATTCAAGGTCGTTTCCAATCTTCCTTATTATGCCGCCACCCATATAATGAAAAAATTAATCCACTTTGGCAGCCGAATTCAAACCATGACCCTGATGATGCAAAAAGAAGTTGTCGATCGACTGACCGCGCAACCGGGCAACAAGGAATATAGTTCTTTATCAGTTTTTGTGCAGTACCACTGTAATATCCAACGGCTATTAGAAATACCCAATACCGCTTTTTCTCCCAGGCCTAAAATAGACTCTTCACTCTTTTCATTGGAACCTCTGCCCCAACCCAAAGTTGAGGTTGAAGATCCGCAATTATTTTTTAAAATAGTCAATGCGGCTTTTTTCCATAAACGAAAAATGCTGAAGAATAATTTAAAATCCTGGAAAAACCATTTTATAGACGAACAAGGGCAAACCCGGCTTGCAGGCATCGACCTTTCCAGGAGAGGAGAAACCCTTTCCATGTCAGATTTTGCAAATATGGCAAATATCCTTTATTCCCCAAATGAATAATTCCAAAAACAAACAAGGTAAAATTATTCTCATCGGTGCCGGGCCGGGGGACGTGGGACTTTTAACTCTCCAGGGAAAGCACTGGTTACAAAAAGACGAGGTTATCCTTTACGACCATCTGGTTAACGAAGACCTGTTACGTTTCACCCCAAAGGAAACAGAAGT
>CAZECX010000016.1:0-38809 GCA_964510965.1 uncultured Nitrospina sp.
AAGAGATCCATGATTTTAAAAGTGACTGATTCACGGTGGTCATCCACATTTTTTTTGTAAGCCAGCCCCAGTAATAAAATTTTGCTGTTTTTTATACTTTTCGCAGATTGATTCAGGGCCATAAAAGTTTTTTGTATTACATACTCTGGCATCGAAATATTGACCTCGCCGGCAAGTTCAATGAATCGGGTGTTTGCTTTGTATTCTCTTGCCTTCCAGGTTAAATAAAAAGGATCAATGGGAATGCAATGACCTCCAAGTCCCGGTCCGGGATAAAAGGGCATAAACCCAAACGGTTTGGTGCTGGAAGCTTTGATCACCTCCCATACATCAATTCCCATTTTGTCAAAAACGACTTTTAGTTCATTTACCAGTGCGATGTTAACGGAGCGGAAAATATTTTCCATTAATTTAGTCGCTTCGGCGACCTGGGTGCTGGAAACCGGAACGGTTGTGTCTATTATGCATGAATATAGGGCTTCACTTATTTCCAAGCCAAGGGGGTGGTCTGAGCCAATTACCTTTGGGATAGAGGCTGTTGTGAATTCTTTATTATTTGGGTCTTCTCTTTCAGGAGAATAGGCGACAAAAAAATCAGTATTTCCCTTTAAACCACTTCCGGATTCTAATTCTGGCAATAGCACTTCCTGGGTTGTTCCCGGATAGGTGGTAGATTCTAATATGATTAGTTGACCCTTTTTCATATGAGGAGAAATTTGTTTCGCTGTAGAAACAATATAGCTCATATCTGGTTCACGATTTTTATTAAGAGGAGTGGGAACACAGATTAAAATGCAGTCAAGGTTTTCAGTCAGCGCGAAATCTGAACTTGCCTTAAAACCCCCTACCTCATTCAGTGCTTGAATTTTTTCATCGGGGATGTGTTTTATAAAACTTTTACCTTTAGACAAGGCTTCAACTTTATTTTCGTCAATATCAAGGCCTGTCACTGAAAAACCTGATTTACAAAACTCAATGACCAGGGGAAGCCCCACATAGCCGAGCCCGATCACACCAATTTTTGCTTCTTTCTTCTGTATTTTTTCAAGCAGCACAACTAACTCCTGGCAGGGGCGTTAAATTCTTATATCATTATCGGCAAATAGAGATTTTCCCGTTAGGGATTATCGTTTTTTCTGTATAATTTTATTAGGATAACTTGTCCGCCCAAGGCGTGACCATTCTTTTCTCTAAATCTAGAGCTGGAAAGTTATGGAATTTTGATTGTTTTCCCGCATTCGCTGCATTGAGATTTATCGTCGAGTTTGCATCCGCAGTCGCAGATCCAGCCCTGAAATTTAGCAGGATTCCCAAAGACCAATTCATTATCTTTTACATCTTGAGTAACAACCGATCCTGCTCCTATAAAAGCGTGTTTTCCAATAGTGGTTCCGCAAAGAATTGTTGAGTTGGCGCCAATGGTTGCGCCTTCGCGTACTAGAGTTTTAAGAATTTCGCCTTTTCTTGGAATCGAGCTTCTAGGATTAATCACATTGGTAAAAACACAGGAAGGGCCGCAGAAGACATTGTCTTCCAAGGTAACACCGGGGTATACAGAAACATTATTTTGAATTTTAACGTTATTTCCAACTTTTACATCTGGGCCGATCACAACATTTTGTCCGATATTCACCTTATTGCCAATCTGAGTGTTTTTCAGGATATGAGAAAAATGCCAGATTTTTGTACCTGTTCCTATTTCGCATCCTTCATCAATTAAGCTGCTTTCATGAATAAAGTAGGATTTTTTTTGGGAGGTATGGCTATTATTATCCATGCTTGCTTGAGCTCGCTGTAAAACCTTTAAGACCCTTAAGCCTTCTTGTCCATCCGTAAGCGCCTGTTGTCCATTTATAGCATTAATAAACGCACGCCCTTCACTTGTCAAAGGTTCTTCCCAGTTTTTTGAAAGGTCTATTGAAGAGCCATCTTTTTTTTCAGGAATGGGCACCCCATCTTTCCAGGAAATTTGATGTGGGTAGAGCATGAGCTTTTTATCGATGGGAGCCGTATCGTCAAAAACCACCATATTACGATCTCCAATGATGACCATTTTTTGTTCTTTAAACGGATGTAACCAGGAAACAAAAATATGTGCTCCAATTCCGGAGGAAAACTTCATATTGGTTATGGTTGTGTCTGCAATATCTGGATGGAGTATGTTCGTTGCCGTTGCAGTTACATCTATCGGTTCTTCTCCAATAAGAGATAAAATTACTGAAATATCGTGGGGAGCGAAAGACCAAAGAATATTTTCTTCGCGTCGAATTTTACCTAGATTGAGCCTGTTTGAATAAATATATTGAAGTTTGCCGAGTTCGCCTTCCTGAAGCATCTTTTTGATAGTTTGCACTGCAGAATGGTATTGGAGAATATGCCCAACAAATAGAACTTTTCCTTGTTTTTTGGCAATTTGGACTAAATCCTCTCCTTCTTGAGCGGTCATAGACAAGGGTTTTTCTACGAAAACATGTTTGTCTGCGAGAAGAGCTTTTTTTGCCAGGGAATAATGTAGTTCTGCGGGGGTAGCTATTGCAATTGCATTGATATCTGGAGAGGTTAAAACTTCAGCAAAAGAGGAGGTTGTAGCAACTTCAGGGTATTCTTCGGCTTTTTTTAATAAAATTTCCTCGGAAGACTCGCAAATGGTTTTTAATAAGCCCAATTCATTAAAAACCCGGGCCAAATTTTTACCCCAATGGCCGGCTCCAATTAGCGCGAGGTTAATTTTGTCTCCCAACAATCATCTCCTGTTTTTCTGGTGAATACCTAAAAACTTATGAAAAAGTATATCCCATGCAGAAAACAAGAACAATTTAAAAAACAAAATGTTACGATATTAAGGGAGTAAATTGAGGTCTGAAAATTAAATCTAATTTGAGGGATCGCCCCAGGGATGTGAAAAGCATAAATCGTTGTTTTGAGAAATAGATAAACTCATGTTTTTAAATAAAATTTCCGCTAAATTGGGCATGAATTGACGATTTTGTTAGCAATTTAAGAAAGTTTCAAGGGTTAGGTTTAAATTTTCCCAGATGTATAGGATGGTCACTTAAGGAGTTGTTGTATGACGATATTTGAGGGAAAGGTTATTTTGGTTACAGGGGGTACCGGTTCGTTTGGAGGTTATTTTGTCAACTACCTCCTCGATAAGAACTTTAAAGAAATTAGAGTTTTTAGCCGGGACGAATTGAAACAGGAGGAAATGCGTCTGAGGTTTCAAAATCCCAAAATTAAATTCTATATTGGGGATATCAGAGATCGGAGCAGTGTTGATGATGCCATGTCTGGTGTTGATTACGTATTTCACGCAGCAGCATTAAAACAGGTGCCTACCTGTGAATTTTTTCCGATGCAGGCCACACAAACCAACGTGCTTGGAAGTAGAAATGTTATCGATTCTGCCATTAGCCATGGAGTTTCCAAGGTAGTTAGCTTAAGTACCGACAAAGCTGTCTTTCCTGTAAATGCTCTTGGAATAACCAAAGCACTTATGGAAAAGGTGGTGGAGTCATCCGCGCGAAATCTTGATGAGGAGGATACTGTCTTAACCATAGTCCGTTATGGAAACGTTTTATTTTCCCGTGGCTCTGTCATTCCTCTTTTCATGAAACAAATCAAAGAGAATAATGCTATCTCTGTAACCGAACCTGATATGACACGGTTTCTTCTTCCATTGAAAGAGGCCACTGGTCTGGTAACGTTTGCGCTGGAAAAAGGCCGACAGGGAGATATTTTTGTACGTAAAGCTCCTTCTTGTTCGGTTGGAGATCTGGCTCAGGCTGTAAAAAATATTTTTCGATCGGATTCTGAAATAAAAATCATTGGAATGCGGCACGGAGAAAAATTATACGAAACTTTGGCCTCAAAAGGGGAGTTGTTACGGTCTGAAGACATGGGTGAATACTTAAGAGTGAGCATCGATGACCGGGACTTGAATTACAACAAATACCTTAATGAGGGCGATAAGAAAATTATCAAGACCGAAGATTATAATTCACAAAATACAGCGCGCATGACGGTGGCCGAGATCGAGGCTATGCTGCTGTCTCAACCTGAGATAATTTCTGCATTGGAAAACAGGGCCAGTTAGGTAGCGCTAAAACTCTTGGGCTTCAGATTCCTGCTATTGAAGTTTCTTTTTTGTCAAGAAGAGGGGCGCTTTATTTGATAATAATCTAGATACCAACTGATAAAATTCTTTATTCCCTTCTGTATTGTCCATTCAGGTGTGTAATCGAAATCTCTAATCAAATCCGAAACATCAGCGTGAGATTTTTTCACATCCCCACTTTGCATTGGCATCATATTCAGCTCTGCTTTAAGCCCCAGGTTGTTTTCAATCTCGCGGACATAATCCATCAATTGGATAGGCGAGTTCGATCCAATATTGTATAACCTGTAGGGTGCTGAAGAGGAAGCAGGGTTGGGTTCGTCGCTTTTCCATTTGAGATCCGGTGTGGGAGCTTTTTTTACAATGCGAACAATCCCTTCTACGATGTCATCGATATAAGTAAAATCCCTTTCCATATTTCCATGGTTATAGACATCGATAGGTTTGCCGGCCAAGATATTCCTGGTGAAAAGAAAGAGCGCCATATCGGGACGTCCCCACGGACCATACACTGTAAAAAACCTGAGCCCCGTTGTTGGAATTCCGTAAAGATGAGAATAGGAATGGGCCATTAACTCATTAGATACTTTGGTTGCACCATAAAACGAGACTGGGTGGCTGACATCGTCTTGAACAGAAAAAGGGTAGTTGGTATTTAAGCCATAAACTGAGCTGCTTGAAGCGTAGACCAAGTGTTCTACATTATTGTGGCGACATCCTTCTAAAATGTTGAAGGTGCCTATTATATTGCTTTGTATGTATACTTCCGGATGTTCTATTGAATAACGGACGCCCGCTTGAGCCGCCAGATGGATGACACGGTTGGGGCCATTCTCCAGAAAAATCCGGTCTATTCCTTCCTTGTCTTCCAGGTTGTTTTTGTGGAAGGTGAACGATTCCCATTTCTGTAAAATTTTAAGTCGATCATTTTTGAGGTTGATGTCATAGTAATCGTTAAGGTTGTCCAGCCCGATGACTTCAAAACCTGATTCAAGCAATTGTTTGGAAGTATGGAAACCTATAAAACCAGCTGCACCTGTGACTAAAATTTTCATAATCAAAGTATCTAGAAATGTTGGGAGGTGACAATATTTTTCGGAAAAACCTTTTGTTTGGCAAGAGAAAAGATTAAGTATGCCAGAGAGCCCGAAATAAATCTTTCCGGGAGATCATATTTTTAATTGCTGCAAGAATCAAGCGTAATTAACCCTCGCAATGATATTTAGTCGCAGGTATAGTATTCACAAGTTTGTCGTTTTTACAGTAATCAAACAAGCCAAAATTTCTGCAATCCCCTGCGCTTCCAACTGTGATAAAAAATACCCTCACTATTTTTGCAGGTAGAGCTTCTAATGCGCTCTTTCTTTTTTTACTGACCTTGGTTGTCTCTCGTCAGATGGGTCCTGCAATATTCGGTGTGTTTTCTTTTCTCACTGCAGTTGTGATTTCTGCCAACTGCTTATCCAGTCTGGGTTTGGATGTCTGGATGGTTCGCGAAATCACCAAGGCGCCAGAAAAGGCAAAGCAGTATCTTTCTTCCATTCTGGGTCTAAAGACAGGAACCTCTTTAATTACCATTGCCCTTATTTTTTTGATATTTCGGGCGACAGATTTGCCCGAGTCCACTTTGCACCTGCTTTGGATATTATCAGTATCACTTATCTTTAATACGATTTCGCAAACACTCTGGCATTATGGAGACTGTTTTAAGGAATTTATTTATCATTCATTCTTGTGGGCGACATCCAACATAATCAAGTCTCTAACAGGTATTGTGCTGGTTTTATTATATCGGGATCTGGAATTACTGATTGTTGGAATCGTATTCGCTGAAGCCCTTGCTTTAATCCTGTCGATTTATATTATCCGGCAAAAATTTGGTCGGTTCGCTCCACAGTTCCAATTTTCTGTCTGGTGGAATTTCCTAAGACGATCTGGACCAATAGGGATGGGAGTAATTTTTAGCGTACTTTATTTCAGGTTGGATATTGTAATGCTGCAATTGATGACCGATGAAAGGATTGTTGGATTTTATAGTGCGGCATATAGGTTGTTTGAAGTAGTAGTTGTTTTGCCCCATAGTTTGATGATTGTCCTTTTCCCAAGTCTGGTGGAAGAATTTCATACGGATCCAAGAAAATTTAAAATTAGTTTCAAAAAAGCTTTTACAGTTTATCTGGTGGTGGGTAGCAGTATTGCGTTGGTTTTTTTTAAATTTTCAAATGAAATTATAAGTTTGATCTATGGAAATGCTTTCCTGTTTTCTGTCCAACTTTTAGAAGTCCTTGCTATTGCAGTTGCCTTGTCCTTTTTAATTTTTTTATTGTCGAATATCCTCATTGTTTCAGGCCGGGAGATGACCAATGCCTGGAACTTGATGGGGGCTACAGCTTTGAATATTATTCTAAACCTTGCGTGGATACCTGCTCATGGAGCGCTAGGGGCTGCCTGGGCTACCGTGGTTTGTGAGATGGCTCTTATTCTAGTGTTGGGGTTTCAATCTAGAAAATATTGGAAGTCACCTTGATTGATTTCGCGCAAAAAGGTCAGCGGCGGCCGTAGCGATCTTCATGGCGCAAGATATCGTTTTCATCCAAAAGATTGCCAAATTGGATTTCAAAAAGAATCAAAAGCTCAGAACCAGGGTTTGCCAGCCTGTGTTTAGCGTTTTTTGGGATTGTGATAGATTCATTGACCTTTAAATGGAAAGTCTCCTCGTCCCTGTCAACCTTTGCAGAACCAGAAACCACGGTCCAATGCTCGCTACGGTGTTGGTGAGATTGCAAACTGAGTGCTTCCCCAGGTAATACTTCGATACGTTTTAATAAAAAATCAGGACCCGAATCTAAAACAGTGTAGGACCCCCAAGGTTTTTTTACGGTGGCATGTAGCTTTCCTTCGGATTTCCCCTTTTCATTGAGAGACTCTACTAACTTTTTCACATCCTGTGATTTGTCTTTAGCGCAAACCAATAAGGCATCCTGAGTATCTACCACTATCATGTCATTTAATCCTAATATGGCAACAAGCCGATTGTTCCCGTGGACTATCGAATTGTTACAATCGCGAGCCAGAACATTTCCGGTAAGAATATTACCCATAGAATCTTTTTCGCATACCTCGTCCAGAGCATTCCAAGCGCCGACATCGTTCCAGCCAATATCTGAAGAAATCATGACAACATTGGAAGATTTTTCCATGACTGCGTAATCAATAGAAATACTTGGGAGAGAAGAGAAAAGTTCGCAACCTTTGTCATTCAGTTCTAGGTGATCCAGTTTTCCAGATGACCTCTGTAGACAATCCATCAGGGTTTCAAGTTGTGAATGAATATCTGGAGCATGCTGTTGCAATTCTTTCAAAATAGTGGTGGCTTTCCAGGCAAAGACTCCGCAATTCCAAAAGTAAGTACCTTGCTCTAAATATTTTTGAGCGGTAGACAAGTCAGGTTTTTCTTCAAACCTTTCAACTTGATAGACACCCTCAGAGTCTTCCAACTTCGAGCCTTGATTCAAGTAGCCGAAACCGGTCTCGGGTCTTGTAGGGGGGATGCCAAGAGTAACCAGGAAATCCTTTTTTGCAAGAGCTTCTGCTTTTTGAAGCACCTTGATAAAGTTTTCGGGTTTAGAAACAACATGGTCAGCAGGAAAAATAGCCATAATTGCATCAGCATTTTTATCAGCTAAAATTTTCGCCATCAAGCCGATTGCCAAAGCGGTATTCTTACTACAAGGTTCAGCTAAAAGATGGTCTGGAGAAAATTTATAGGCGCCCAATTGGCTAAGTGTCTCAATGGCCTGCTGTTGGTGCGTGCCTACGTACAATTTTTCAATAGGAATCAAGGGCAGTAGACGTTGAACCGTGTTTTGGATCATTGTCCCGGTGCCAATCAATTTTTGTAATTGTTTGGGGCTTTGTTCGCGGCTAATCGGCCAAAACCGAGTGCCGCTTCCACCCGCTAAAATAACGCCGTACATAATTTTAGTATTGTCTCTCTTTTTTTTGTCAGGGTTGGGCTGAATTTAATGCAAAAGGGTGTTCTTCAGGAAAGCGATGGATTTCTTACCTTGATAAAAAATTATATAATAAATGAAAAAAGCGAACAATATTAAAAAATGAGTAACGTAGACAGAATTGAATATTACGAAAACGGAACTAGTGTTTTGATAGTCCAGCAATCTTATCACATACGTAATCCGCAAAGGGTAGGGCGCAGGTAAAAGCTGGTGAAACGGCATTCAATATATGGAAAGAGCTCCCATCTCCTTCTGTTACGAAATCCATTTCAAGGGTTCTTTTGCGGATATTTAAAAGTTGCGCACGAATTCCGGGTTCTCCCCACTTGTTGAAGGACGTTAGTTTAACTCCCTCGGCAAGTGAAGATGCTAGAGAAACCAGTTTTGCTTGCGAATATTTTTGTATTTCCTCAATAGCTAAGGTTTTAAAGTCAAAATCTGAAGACCAAAAAAGTCCAGCCTGACGAAATATAATTTCCAAAAGCTCCTCAAAATTAAAATTTGAAAATCCTTTATAATTTTCGCGCCAAAAAGCAGGGATGGCTGTTGGGCCAATTTTCACCTTTTGTTCTGCTGTGACTGTAAAGTGAACACCTAGAAAAGGATTCCTTAAGTCGGGGACAGGGTAAATATTTGTTCGAAGCAATCCAACGGGGTCCTTTGAGTATAGGTACAATCCTTTAAATGGGAGGATTCTGTAGTCTTTTGAGAAACCAAAATCCTGCGCAATTTTATCTGCATAAAGTCCTGCTGCATTCACCATGTAACCAAACTCGATATTTCCCTGAGAGGTTTTGACAACTTTTTTGCCTCTCTTTTTTAGGTATTTAACCTGGCTGTTCAGTTTTATACCTTCCTTTATGGAATCTTCGCGCATAGCTCGAACGACTTCGCTTGGATTTACTGATGATGTGGTTGGGGAAAAAAGTGCGCGTTCAAAAGTTTTTACTTGTGGCTCAATAATTTTGGCCTCTTTTTCCGAAATAGAATCAAGAGGAACCTCATTAGCTTGAGCTCGAACCATTAATTCATCCAATTGAGCTAATTCGGATTCATTCTTGGCGACGACTAGTTTCCCACACATGTTGACAAAGATATTTCGAGATTTACAGTATTCGGTTAGGCGTTTGTTTCCTGTTTGAGTAAATTTTGCCTTGAAACTGTCGGCCGTGTAATAGAACCCGGCATGAAGAACTCCGCTATTTCGCCCACTGGCATGGAGGCCATAGCTTTTTTCCTTCTCTATGAGAAGAAGACTTGCATTAGGATGCCTTTTTTTAAGTTCGCGCGCGATGCTAAGGCCAATTATTCCGCCGCCGATGATAAGAAAATCACATGTAACCATTTTGAGAGCCGGGATAAAAAGTTGCAGTTCGTAAATGAATCATATTTTTAATTCTTTCAGGAAGCAAGCTTCATTGAGCCGTTTTATTTCTTGTGCCTCTCAGGTACCACAAGGGTTTATCTCTTTTGATATTTTGCTTCAAATGCAGGTATCCGTTTGGTAATATGCTAGAATTACATGCACCCATTTTTGAGGCCCTCATTGCGTAAAAAAATTATTGAGTTGATTAAAACCAAGCCAGACCTTCCTCCCCTCCCTGAAGTTTTATTGGGATTACAGAAATTGATGAACGATCCTGATTGTGAGGTGGAAGATGTTTATCATCTTCTCAAAACAGACCCGGTTTTATCGGGACGCATTATTACTTTAGCCAATAGTGCTTTGTTCGGATCGGGAAAAGACACCACTCGAAATCTTGAAGATGCCGTGGTCCGTTTAGGAATGCAGCAGGTTATGGACCTTGTTTACGCTTTGGAGTTGCCAAGGACATTTAGAAAAAGTAAAGCATTTGATCAGGTAGAGTTTTGGAAACATTCATTGGCGGTAGCATTTATAACGCGGTCTTTGGCGAAAAAAGTTTTGTCCGACTACGAAGACATGGAGGTAGCCTTCCTTGCCGGGCTGATGCACGATGTGGGCATCCTGGTGTTCGATAATGTGATTCCTGAGGAATATTATAAATTTCTCACCCTGAAAGATTTAAGTTCTACTGATCAGCCATTAGAAGGTTTGGAAATGGATCATTTCAAAATAGACCATAGTGAAGTAGGTGCAATGTTTATGAAGAAATGGTGGGCCATATCCGAGAAGGTGATCAATGGCGCTTTTGGCCATCATGAAACCGGGCTCGTTCCAGATAAACCCATTGACCTTGACCAATTGGTTGCCACGGCAAACCGAATAGCAAACCACAATGGCATCACCCATCCTGTTATGACTGCTTTTGAAGACCCTCCAGAGGAAGGTTATCTGGATAACCTGGGGATCTCCCAGGAAGATCTGGATATAGTAATAGCTACAACCAAACTGGGTTTGCTGGCAGCGGAAACGGTATTTCGAGGAAACTAAAAAATACCATTCAATTCGCAAAACCTGATAAACGAAATGGATAAAAAAATCTCAGGGTTTCGTCAGGATGAAGAATCATTTTGGGTAGCCAACCTGGAATGTGGTCACAACCAGCATGTTAGACACAATCCCCCACTGATTTCCAGGTCTTGGGTAAATAGTGAGGCAGGTAGGAAAGAGCATCTTGGGACCTACCTCAATTGTAAAATCTGTGAAGCGGAATCGCACCTATGAAATTATTCAGGAGTGAGACTCCCATTTTCCCATTTACCTGAATAAACATTGCCGTTAGCCAGGACATAAACGCCATGTCCATGTGGTAAGTCGTTCAAAAACTCTCCCCGGTAACAGTCTCCATTGGCATAGGAATATTTACCCTGCCCATGCAGCATATCGTTTAAAAAGTTCCCTTCGTATGCATCGCCATTGTCGTAGACAAGTTTTCCCAGGCCATTGGGTTTTCCGTGTTTGAACTCACCTGTATAAACATATCCTTGCATGCAGGTGAAAATGCCTCTTCCATGCATTTGCTCTTGAAACATTTGCCCTTCGTATTTGTCTCCATTGGGCCAGGTATGGGTAGTGAATCCAGGAACTGTGTTCGATTCGCTGGAGGTGTTTTCATTCGTTTGGGTTCTTTTTCGCTCTTGACGTGCTTTAGTGTAGGTTGTGGATTTGCCTTTCCATCCTGAAGCTTCGGTGTAACGTCGCTTCATATGAACTTCGGTCAGCTTTTTGTAGGCGGTGGTTATTTCCTGGAACATATCATGCGCTTTTTTTTGCAAGCGTGCAGATTCAAGCGGAAACCGGTCTGGATGCCATTTCTTGACTTGTGCTTTATAAGCTTTTTTAATTTCGCCTAGAGATGCGCCTGGTTTTAATTTAAGAATTAAAAAATATTTTTCTATCATGACAAATCAGGAACAACAGCGGTCGGGTTATTCAGTTTCATTATTAGTATCGTGTGTCAATGGACAAACCATTCATCCGTGCCTTCATGGCCTTCATGGTGTTTTTTGTCCATTTCCCAAGAGTGTAAGATATAATCAATGTTGAAAGTTTCCTGAGTTACAGAATTTCTTAAATCGAAATAACGATATCCACGGTAGTCAGGATAAAAATCTTCAATGCTAAGGGGTTGGCAGATCATTCCTTTTTCTTCCGCTTCTTGTTTCAATTTTTCATATTCAGAAGCATTTATGGCCTCTACCACTATTCCAGAGCCGTCTTTTTTCAAAAACATTAAATGTCTGTTTGAAGAAACCATGTGTTTAGATGCTTTTTATAATTACTGAATAACAGTGAATCATGGTAATTATAGAATAGTTGTTGTTGTAAACAAAATTTTGGGTTTTAAAAAATCTATTTTTTTCTTATATATTTGTCCTGAAAAAGACACCGGGGGAGCCGCAGAAATGTATCGCAATGAAAATGAGCATCTTCGTAGTAGAAGGCAGATCTATGAAGGCGAGGGGAGTAGTCCTTCCTTAAAATTTAAAATTAGGGGTTTAAAATGGCGGGCATGGAAATTTCCGCATTTAATTTTGAAGCTGTTACTAAAAAGTATCGGGATGCTTGAGCAAGGTCGAAATAATGCTTTGGATTTAAAATTAAAGAACCGTTCCTTTAAAGTTAAAAGATTGCCTAAAGAATTGGAGGGCTTGAGAATTCTTTTTATGAGTGATATCCACTTTGAAAAAAAGCGGGAATTAACGGATGCTATTATTGAAAGAATTCATGGCCTGAAAGTCGATTTATGTTTGTTTGGCGGAGATTTCCAGCGCGAACGAAGTAAAAATTTGGAACCTGCGATTGATGGGATGAAGAAAATACTGGCTACGGTGGAAGCTCCTCTTGGGTTTTATGCTGTTTTGGGAAACCACGACACCATCGAATTGGTACCTGCGTTAGAAAATATTGGGGTTCGTGTGTTGATGAATGAATCCGTTAAATTAAAATTAAAATCTTTTCCTTTCTATGTGGTAGGTGTGGACGATCCTTTTTATTTTGGTTTTCATGATATGGAAAAAGCCTTTAAGGATGTGCCAGAGGATTCCTTTAAAATATTTTTATCCCATATTCCCGATTTATATAAATCGGCTAGTAGTAAAGGTGTGAATTGTTATCTTTGTGGTCATACCCACCATGGCCAAATACAGTTTCCTTTATTTGGCCCCTTGTTATTGCACACATTGGTTTCACGGGAATTAGGAATGGGAGAATGGCAATATGAAAATATGTCCGGTTTTACTGCGTCGGGTGTGGGGACGTCCGGAACTCCGGTTCGTTTTAGATGCTCCCCAGAAATCACAGTTCTGGAATTGAGACAATAGAAAAGATTGAGAATCAAATTTCTCTTTTTGAACTCATACAATCTTTCAATGCATCTTTCCAATGCGGCATATCCACGGCGAAAACATTTTGCATCTTTTCGTTGCTTAGCAGGGAGTATGGGGGGCGCGCTGCAGGAGTGGAGAATTCAGATGTAGGAATTGCCAGTAACTTTGTATTTTTTGATGTGTTGGATAAATTTATAATTTTTTTGGCAAAACCGTGCCAGCTGGTTTTTCCCTTACAGGTTAAATGAAATATGCCTGATGAAGATGGATTTGCTGTTTTCGGCCAGTTTTGATTTAAACATTGCTGCAGAATTTTATGAGTGCCCTCGGCAATGGAACGAGCCCAGGTGGGCGCGCCAATCTGGTCGTCAACAATTCTAAGTGTGTCTTTTTCTTCTGCCAGTCTTTTTATTGTTTTTAAAAAATTTTTACCATGAAGACTATAAACCCAAGCAGTTCTTAAAATGAGATACGGGATTTCTGCTTCGGCCACTGCTTTTTCTCCTGCCAATTTAGATTTTCCATAAACACTCAAAGGATTGGTAGGATCTTCTTCTTTATAAGGTGTCTTGGAGCGACCATCAAAAACATAGTCCGTGGAATAATGGATCAATCCAGCTCCAACCTTTTTTGCGGCTTTTGCCAACATGCCAGGAGCAACGGAATTTACCGTCATTGCCAGGTCAGCCTCTTCTTCAGCTTTATCAACCGCTGTATAGGCGGCAGCATTGATAATGATATCTGGTTGAATTTCCAGAATTGCAGGCTCGATCGAATTAGGCTTGGAAAGATCCAAATGTTCCCTGTCAACAGTAACAAGAGTTCCTAAATTACCCACAAGGTTATTTAGTTCTCCTCCAATTTGTCCGGTTTTTCCTGTGAGAAGAATTTTCATAGTTGGGGAGTTTAAAGAGATCTATTTTTAAACAGAGGGTGAGAAATTCCTGCTTATAGGTTGGATATCAAGCGTGTTAAATATTGACCGTATTCGTTTTTCTTCAAAGTTTGAGCAAGCTTTGCCACATCGTCTGCTGAGATCCAGCCTTTACTAAAGGCGATCTCTTCGGGACAGCAAACCATGAGCCCTTGACGTTTTTGTATGGTTTCAATAAAGTTGGAGGCATCGAGCAAAGAGTCATGCGACCCCGTATCCAACCATGCGAAACCTCGGCTCATTCTTTCAACGGATAATTGAGACTTTTGCAGGTAAACCCGATTCACATCCGTGATTTCTAATTCGCCTCTGTTTGAGGGTTTTATTGATCCAGCAATATCAACTACCTGATTGTCGTAGAAATACAATCCGGTTATGGCGTAATGGGATTTAGGTTTATCTGGTTTTTCTTCAACACCGACCACTCGGTCCTGGTCATCAAATTCGGCAACCCCATAGTTGTGCGGATCCTTGACCCAGTATCCAAATACGGTGGCTCCCTCCTCGCGCTTTTGAGCGGTTTCCATTAAGTCCGGCAACTCGGTTCCATAAAATACGTTATCACCTAGAATTAGGCTACACCCTTCATTACCGATAAAATCTTTTCCTATAAGAAATGCCTGTGCCAACCCATCCGGATTAGGTTGGATTCCATAAGTAATATTGACACCCCATTGACTCCCATCTCGGAGCAGTTCTTGAAACAGAGGTTGATCCTGGGGGGTAGTTATAACAAAAATATCGCGAATGCCCGCCAGTAACAGAGTGCTCAATGGATAATATATCATTGGCTTGTCATAAAGCGGCATCAACTGTTTGCTGACGACCTGAGTCAAAGGGTAGAGCCGGGTTCCTGAGCCTCCCGCAAGTATTATTCCTTTATTGATCATATTGAATGTTCCTTAAGATTTCTCAAGACCAAGTCGTTCACCTCTATAAGCCCCGGACATGACGCGGTTCACCCAATCTTTATTGTCCAGATACCAAAGCACGGTTTTGCGAAGACCGGATTTAAACGATTCTTGAGGTTCCCATCCCAGTTGGTTTTGGATTTTACTAGCGTCAATAGCATAGCGGCGGTCATGCCCTGGTCTATCAGTGACATATTGGATCAGGTCTTTATGGGGACGAAATCTGGAATCCGGCACCAATTCATCTAAAATTTCACAAAGGGTATAGACGACTTCCAAATTTGTTTTTTCGTTATGGCCGCCAATATTATAAACCTCCCCCAATTCCCCTTTTTCTAGAACTTGAAGAATGGCTTTGCAATGATCTTCAACATACAGCCAATCGCGCACCTGTTTGCCATCACCATAAATAGGTAGCGGATCTCCTTTCAGGGCGTTGTAGATCATTAGGGGTAAAAGCTTTTCAGGAAACTGGTAGGGCCCATAGTTGTTAGAACAGTTTGTGGTCAGTACAGGCAGGCCAAAGGTTTTAAAATAGGCGCGCACTAGATGATCAGATGAAGCCTTGGAAGCCGCATAGGGTGAATTAGGTGCGTAAGGCGTTTCTTCTGTGAATAACCCAGTTTCTCCTAGAGACCCATAAACCTCATCCGTAGAAACATGTAAAAAACGAAAATTTTTCTTCCAGTCTAAATTTTTTGGCTCGACATATCGTTTTGCCGCTTCAAGTAACTCAAACGTTCCGACAACATTGGTCTGAATAAAATCACCTGGAGTATCTATGGATCGGTCTACATGCGATTCTGCTGCAAAATGAACAATGTAATCGATTTCGTGATTTTCAAATAATATAGTAAGATTTTCTCTATCGCAAATATCACCCTGGGCGAATGTATAATTTGGATCGCTTTCAAGGGAAGACAGCGTATCCAGATTTCCCGCATATGTCAGTTTGTCATAGTTGATAACTTTGGCTTGGCCTGTCTTCATCAGGTTCAGGATAAAGTTTCCACCGATGAATCCGGCGCCGCCTGTAATAAAAAATCTTTTCATTTATATAAAGTTCGGTGTTAAAACATGAAGTGCAGGGAATGCCATCTTTTCGGAAGTATAAGCGTTTGAACCTGTATTTTCAAGATAATGAACCTTCCTTGTTTTACCGATATATCGACAATAGCCACCTCAATCTCAAATAAAAATGCCTTCTTCATTATCAATAGCAGTGGTAGTCGTAAACTGGAACGCGGGTGACTACCTTAAAAAATGCCTTCAAAGTTTGAAAACTCAAACGCTGAAGCCCGCTCGCGTGCTCGTTGTGGATAATGCGAGCACAGATGATTCGATAAATGGATTGGGAGAAGAGTTTAAGGATTACGAAATAATAAGACTGAAGGAAAATACTGGTTTTGCTTTTGCCAACAATCTTGCTGTTAAAAAAGCGGATAATTGCGATTGGATTGCGTTTTTGAACCCAGATGCTTTTGCGGCTTCCGATTGGCTTGAAAAATTAGCAGAAGCTGTGGAAAGATTCCCTGAATACGCATCATTTGGCAGTCATATGCTTCGCCATGAAAGCGATAGGATAGATGGTACTGGGGATGTTTATCATGTTTGTGGATCAGCATGGAGACGCGACCATGGAAATCAATCTTCAAGCGTAGCCAGGGAAACAGGTGAAATATTTTCTCCCTGTGCGGCAGCTTCCTTTATCCGCAAAGACCTTTTTGTTGAAGCGAGTGGTTTCGATGAAAACTTTTTTGCATACTTTGAAGATGTAGATCTGGCGTTCCGCCTACAGTTGAAGGGATATGGAAGTTTGTATGTTGCAAATGCGGTGGTTGAGCATGTAGGATCTGCAACGACCAGTCGGCACAGTGATTTTGCTGTATATCATGGGCAAAGGAATTTGGTCTGGTCTTATATCCGAAATATGCCGAGGTTTTGGTTTTATTTGCCTCAGCATATCGTGTTTAATCTGGCCGCATTAATTTGGTTCACTCTAAAAGGTCAGCCAGGCCCCGTGTTTAGAGCGAAATGGCATGCGTTGAAAGAATTCCCCAGAGTGTGGGCATTGCGGAAACACACACAGCGGGAACGGTCCATAAAGGCCAAGATTGTTTTAAATAAAATGAGTAAAAATTTTTTGGTGCCTTATTCGCAAGGAAAAAGGGCGCTATAAAATCAAGAAGAAATCTGAAGAAGAAGATTTTTAATCTGTGCTTTTAGCGCAGGGTTTTGTGTAAGCGAAAAAGCTAAGTTTAAGTGGGAGCGCGCAGATTCAATATTTCCTTTTGAATCGATCATCAATTTTCCCAGATTATAATGAGAATCGGGGAGTTTGGGGTTTAGTCTTAAAGAACGTTTAAATTCTGAGAGCGCAATATTGGGTTGATCCTGGCTTAGATAAATAATCCCCAGGTTGTTGGATGCTTTTGCTTCAATCTCTGGAGTTCCTTTAATTTTCCTGTATGACTCTATGGCAGAGTCATTTTTCCCCATTTCCTGGTAAATTTTCCCTAAAAGTAATAAGCCGTTAGCGGGTTCATGCGTTTCAGCAAGAAATTGTTTTAAATATTTTTCCGCATCAGAAAAATGCTTTAGTTCATAGCTCACGCGTGCCAGGCTGAAAATCAAGCTGGTTGGCATCGCATAACCCCAGCGGTATTTATTGTAACGATCGTAAGCCATTTTTAATGTGGCTTTTGCCTTTTGATGCCAGCCTCTGGAAGCGTAATAAGTCCCGAGATTGAGATAGCCCAGGGGAATAGTTGCATCCAGTTTAATCGCTTTATTAAACTCCTTTTCTGCGAGGTTAAAGTTTTTGTTTTGCGCATGAATACTGCCCAGATTGCTGTGCGCGAAAGATTTATAAAATGCAGATGCGTTCGACCTTGAAAGTTTAATCAGGGTGACTAATGCTTTATCGTGGTCTTTTTTTTCCAGATAAAAATGGCTGAGATTGTGCAGAACTTTTAAATCGGATGGAGATTTTTTAAAAGTGTCTTCCCAAAGGGAAATATTCGATTTATATGCATAATTTCTTTTTATAGTCAACGATTCCTGAATAACCAGAAGGAGTATGAGAAAAGCGAGCCCTTGTTTGAAGGATAGTGGTCGTAACCCACCGACAAAAAAACAATAGTATGCAGATGAGATCAATAGAGTTGGTCCAATTCCGGGGAGGTAGAGGTTTCTTTCGCTTAATAAATCTGCGCGCGGTAAAAAACTATTGGTAATAGAAATTGTAAGGATGAACCACAAAATGGAAAATGAAAGTAGGGGGGGTATTTTTTTAAAATTTTTAAAGATTACCACAATTAATGTTAGCCAAAGTAAAACAGGCAACCACTTGAAATAGCCACTTGCAAACCAGCCGCTAGTGAAGTCGTAGTCAAAAATAAGGTTGATGGGGAAAAAACAAAGCTTAAATGCGTAACTAAGGATCTGGGCCTGAGCAATGGCATAGTCGAAATCCAGTTTTCCTACCCACTTTAATATCATTTGTTGCAAAGAAAGCTGAAAAATTAATAAAGTAAGAAGAGAAAATAGGATAGGAAGATAAAGAAAAGCAAGACGGTTTTTAAAAGGAACCCAGCGATCATTGTTCATGAAACATAAGTCGTATAAAACGATCACTGCGGGTAGGGTGAAGCTGGTTTCTTTGCTGAGAACGGCTGCTATAAAAGCGATAAGGGTTAAAAAATAATAAAAAGGTGCTTTCCCTGAAAATTTTTTTAGGCTTCCAAGAATGAAGGTAAGAATTGCCAGTAAGTAAAAGAATCCTGCCATTCCACTGGCTCTGCCGGAAATGTAAGTGACGGTCTCCGTGTTCAGGGGGTTGATTGCAAATATAAGGGCGGTCAATCCGGCAATGCCGAATGCATCCTTGCCTTTCCAGCCTGTTCCATTATCCAAGGTGAAAAATACCAGTAAAAACAAAGTAAGTGAGGTTGAAAAATGGAATGAAATATTTACCAGATGGTATACAAATGGGTCCAATCCATTTTGAGTATGATTGATGCTGAAGCTAAGGAAGAAAAGGTGTCGGTATTGAATGGGGAAGAATTTATTATAGGTGTCTGGGCCTACTAGATTTATCTGCTGTAATACGGCATGGTCATCAAAGTTGAGAGGGGAGTTTAGAGTATTTGCATAAGAAAAAAAGATCAAAAATAGCAAGACGATGCCCAGATAAAAAAAAGACTTTTTCGATGTTTCGGGATCAGTCATTCCGGTGTTTTTTCTCCTTCCGTTTTAAGATCCCTACAAATATTGCAATATTGATGACTATAAAAACAAAATATGTTGGAATAAATTTGGGTATCAGGTTGATATTGTAAACAGGAATCAATGCTGTTAAGTCAAAATAAAATCCAATTATAAAAAGTATGGATATAGACTTAACGGGTCCTAGACCAAGTTTCCCAAGTCGATGATGAAAATGATCAGCATCTTTGAGGAAGGGGCTGGTTCCCTTGTAGATTCTTCGAAAAAAAGCAAAGGTAGTATCTAAAATCGGTATTAAAAGTGTAATTACTGGAATGAGATAGTAAATTTCATCAGTATGACCCTGATTCAATGGCAAAAGGGTTATTAGTGAGATAAGAAGACCCAATGGCAGACTTCCTGTGTCTCCGAGGATTATCTTTGCCGGGGGAAAGTTGAAAATGAAAAAACCTAAAACACTTCCCGCCAAAATGACAGATAGAAATGATGCTCCAATAATATCTCGTTCGAGATAAACAAATACAATAGTGAGGCAGGAAAAAAATATTATTCCCGGAGCCAAACCATCCATTCCATCGATAAGGTTTATGGCGTTGGTAATGCCGACAATCCAAAGGATTGTTAGTAGAATTGAAAAATTACCCAGTTCAATCAGATCGCCAATTCGCTCAATTTGAAATCCGCAATAATAAAGTATGCAGGCAATTACAATTTGAACTGCTAGTTTTAACCGTGCAGTGCATTGGGTAATGTCATCATAAATTCCAAGAAGCATCATGGTCACGGTGCTTGCAGTTATTATTGTAAGAATGTAAATGTGGCGAGGGTCAATCATTCCCAGTAATTGGAAAAGCCAAAGTGTTATTAGGAATGACAGGACAACAGGGACTCCTCCAAATGATTTGACGTTTTTTACTTTTAAAGCTGGAACCTGATTTAAGGTGAAGTTTAAAGGGTTTCTAATTAGGAACAGAGTGGTGCCAAATGACAATAAGAAGGCGATAAAATATCCAATAAGGTAGATTTCACCTGAAATAGGGAAAGATTCAAATTTCATTTGATAAAGTTGATTAAGAGTTGAGTGAGGCCTCTTATTAGGATGAAAAAATTGATCGTTCCTCGAATCAAAAAGTTTCCCCTATGGTGTTTTTTGAAATAGTGCATCATCCCCAGATGTCGTTGAACAATTACTTTGGTAGAGGTTTTACTGTTGCTCGTTGATACCTGATGAGTGACGTTTGCTTCTGGAAAATAGATAACTTCCTTCCCAGCTTGATTGATCATATGACATAAATCTATATCTTCATTGAATAAAAAATAGTTTTCATCAAACCCACCAACTTTTTCAAAAACATTTTTCGATACCATTAAACAACATCCTGAGAGCCAGTCAACCTGCAGGATTTCATTATGATCGAAATCAAGCATCAAATATTGGCTGGTGAAACGATTTTTGGGGAATAGTCGTGAAAGGATTGAGTATCGATTAAACAGACCGGTCCATAGAGTGGGATAGTGCCTGCAAGAATACTGTAGACTTCCGTCCGGATCCACTACTTTGGGCCCAAGTGCACCGATTTCTGCATGAGAACAAAAATAGTTCTTCATAGAATTGATGGCCTGATCAGATAAAATGGTGTCTGGGTTTAAAAAAATAAAGACATCGCCTCGTGCAATTTTTGCAGCCTGATTATTAGCCTTGGAAAATCCAACATTGGAGGGGTTTGAAATGAACTGGGCCTTCGGATATAAACCTTTAAGGGTTTGTAGGCTTGGGTCATCCTCACTGTTATCCACAACTATTATTTCAAAGTCTATTCCATGGACAGTTTTATAAATGGACTCCAAACAATCTTTTAAGGGGCCGCTATTATAATAATTAACAATGATGCAGGAAAGGTCCACTTTGCATGCCGGTTGTTGCTAAAAGGGAGGACTTGAAAAAACGTGCTTTCTGACCCTGATTATTGCCCAATTTTTCCTGAATTTCAATGGGGTTGACAGGGACTATATATGTTTCTATTCCTCAAGTACTTCCCCTAAAATGCCGAATGAGATAAGATGATAGGGGGAATATAGTATCCCTTAGAAATAAACCGTTAGCCAATGGCTGGAGAGGGAAATTAAATGGGTAAAAGGGTTTTGGTCACAGGCGGGGCAGGGTTCATAGGTTCACATACGGTCGATGAATTGATTGCCCAGGGCTACAAGGTCCGGGTTTATGACAATCTAAATTCACAAGTGCATGGAGAGAGAACTGAAAAACCCGATTATCTACATCCAGATGCAGATTTTGTAAAGGGAGACGTCCGAGACCGCGACCATTTATACCAATCCATAAAAGATATTGATCTCATCATTCACGATGCAGCAGAGGTGGGTGTGGGGCAATCCATGTATTCCATCGACCAATACATTTCCACTAATGTTCAGGGTACAGGAGTGCTTTGGGATATCCTTGTAAATGAAAGTCATAGTGTAGAAAAAGTTTTGGTAGCCAGTTCCATGAGTCTCTATGGTGAAGGCTGTTATCAATGCGAAGAGCACGGTAAAATTTCCCCCAAACCACGACCCGACAACCAGTTGGCAGAAGGGCGATGGGAAATGCTTTGTCCGCAATGTGCTTCACTGGTTTCTCCTATTCCAACTGATGAAGATAAAGAGCTCGATTGCACTTCGGTTTATGCGCAAAGTAAAAAAGATCAGGAAGTATACTCACTAATGATCGGTCAGGCGCACAATATTCCGACGGTGGCTTGTAGATATTTTAATTGTTATGGTCCCCGCCAATCATTGAACAATCCTTATACAGGGGCCGCAGCGATTTTTTGTTCCGCGATAAAAAATGATACCCCACCCCTAATATATGAAGATGGAAACCAACGTCGGGACTTTATTCATGTAAAGGATCTTGTGCGCGGCAAACTTCTTTTATTGGACCAGCCGAAAGCAGATTATGGTATCTTTAATATTGGAACCGGAAAACCCTCTTCCATCCTTGAGCTTGCAGAGGCACTTATTGAACTCTGCGGAAAGTCTTTCCGACCCGAGGTGATTTACAAGTTTCGAAATGGTGATATTCGAGACTGTTATGCAGATATATCGAAAATAAGTAAGTTAGGATTCCAACCCCGGTATTCACTTAAAGAAGGGCTGAAAAATCTGATCGACTGGAGTGATGGGCAAAAGGCAGTATCAAAAGTAAAAGATGCCCACCAACAGTTGGTTGAAAAAGGACTGGTTCTGGAAACCCAGCCGGTTCCGAGTAAATAAAAACCTTTTTCCCGCAAAGCCCGGAATAAATTCCTTATGTAAGGTAACTCCAGATAAATTCAGGAAAAGGAAATGTCTAAACGTAGCGCTCTTTATTTTGGGGGGATTTTCTTCCTCGCCTTTTTGTGGCTAACTCCACTTGGGGTTTTTAACTCGTGGGTTCCACCCAATATCCACAAAGGATACTATTCTGTCACAACAATCGATGCAGGCGATGATACCGGGTATTATGCTTTCCTAAGATCCACTTTCTTTGACGGCGACCTCGATTTTTTTAACGAACGCAATTACGCCCATGCTGAAAAAATCAACC
The DNA here is from genome assembly GCA_964510965.1 of uncultured Nitrospina sp. Lineage (GTDB taxonomy): Bacteria > Nitrospinota > Nitrospinia > Nitrospinales > VA-1 > UBA8687. Next base: position 22,541 of record CAZECX010000016.1, read on the forward strand.
CCACAGGCTATGTGTTCAACAATTGGCAGATGGGTCAGGCGATTTTATTTTTTCCATTTTTTCTGATTGGACATGCTTTGGCTCATTTTTATCAGAGCTTGGGCTACCCGGTCACAACCGATGGCTATTCAGCTCCATATTATATTTCCACCGCTGTAGCTTCAGCCACATATCTTTTTGCGGGCTTGTTCTTTGTTTATCGTACCTTGAGGATGTTTGTCCGAAAGCGTGTGGCCATGCTGGCTACGATCTCTATTTGGCTTGCCTCACCGCTGATTTATTTTTCATTCATCAGACAAAGAATGGCGCATACCTCGGAATTTTTTCTGTCCGCCGTCCTGATTTTTATTTGGATCCAATTTCGTCAATCCAAAAGACCTATTCACTATGTGGTGATCGGGGTAATCCTGGGTTTGCTATGTATGACACGGGTGATTAATATTTCGTTTTTTGCTTTGTTTGCAGTGGATCTGTTGTGGAAATTTCGTGAGGAGTGGAAAGAAAATCCTGCCAGGGTGGGAAAAGAAATTTTTATATTGTCGGGAGCTTTGGGAGGAGGATTCTTTCTAACAATGCTGCCACAGGTTTATGCCTGGTATCAGCTAAATGGAGTGCCTTTTCCTCCCCGACATATGAAGTTTGCTGGAGAGGGTTTGGCGGGTATTAATTTAGGGCCGCTTGTTGAGAATATTTACGCCTTATTTTTGGATGCAAAATGGGGCTTATTATTTTCAATGCCTCTTGCCGTTTTGGGAATAATTGGCCTGTTTTTAAAGGATGATTTTTCTCGAGACCTTCGACCGGGTATGCTGGCTTATCTTGCAGGAATTTTTGGCATTATCCTTTTATATCCAGAAGATTCAGCTTCCTACGGGCATCGTCATTTGATTTCGGCCCTTCCAGTATTTGCGCTGGGTTTAGGAACTTTGTTACAGCGGTTTTCGGGCGACAAACAAAAAAAAATAAAAGCAGGTCCTGTCGCTGTATGTCTGATAGCCATTCTTGCGCAGTTTTCTATGCTCATTCAATATAAAGTGTTGCTGCCTTACAATCACCCGCAGTTTACCTTGAAGGCTATCGGTTCGACATTTGATGTTTTTTTCGGGCAACCGGAATTATTGATGCGCTCCAGTAATTTTTTTAAAGTGATTTCCTCCGCTCATCCCGACTCCTGGGACTATGTAGATGGAATGTTCCTTTTAGTGTTTCCATTTTTTCAATTGCTGTCCCTCGTTTTTGTTGCTTTTCTGTTTCAAAGAGCATTTAAAGAAGGCGGGACTTTATCTGCTTTCCTGAACCCCAAATTTATTATTATTAAAAGCATATTTATTAGTGTGATTCTGATGGTTCTTGTAGCTTTTGCTGCCCCGACTAAACCCGAATCAGAAATTCAGTCCCGGTTAAAATATATTGAGGCTGCGCAGAGTGGGGAATCGCTTTTTAAAGGCGGGGAGATGGATGCCTCACGTATTGCTTACACAGAAGCTTCCCAGCATTTGCCCATTGCCTGGAAACCCTATTTCAGAATCGGACAGGCCTGGCAGAGACAGGGTAACCTTCAAGAGGCGAATAAATATTTCCGAATGGCGCTGAAATTTAATCCTGATTTAAGCCCGGCATTGACTATGTTGGGGAACAATTTGAAAAGAATGGGAAATGCTGTTGAATCTGAAAAAATACTGCGCGCTGCCATTCGAAGCTGGCCTATGAATAAATTTGCTTACGATTCGCTGGCTCATGTGCTGGCGACACAGAATAAAAGACCTGAAGCGGTTAAAATGTTGAAACATGCCATAAGCATTGATCCGAATTACGGGGTCGGCCATGCTAATCTGGCTATGATATACTCCAGCCTCAATGAAAATAAAAAAGGTTTGGAGCACTTGAACCGAGCCATTCAGCTCGGCGTACAAGGTCCGGTAATCGATCGAATCAAATCCCTTATTGAAGGGAAGGCCAATAATGATTGATAAAGTAGATAATAATGATTGATGAAATAGATTATTTCCCCAAGCGGGAACGACATAATAAAAAAAAGAAGGTCGACTCCGGGTGGGGCGATCTTAAGAAGCAAAAAAACAAGCAGGATGAAAATCCTTCGAATGACCCCCCTTTGCCTGAAAAAAAACCGCAAGAAAAAAAGGGAAACTAGCAAAAACCCTCCAAGATTGTATATACTGCAATAATTCGTCCGTTAATAATTTATCTATTCACCACTCAAAGTTTTCAGGAGTTTATTGTCATGTGTTTTAGATTTTTTTCAAAACATCAATTATTACGGTGGAGCATATTTACATTAATTTTGTTTCCCGTTGCCGTTTTTGCAAGTGTCCAGGAAGAAACCTCAAAAGGTGATGCCGCTTTTAAGCGGGGAAAAATGGAAGCAGCTGAAAAACATTATTCTTCTGCTCTCAAAATGGATCCCGATAGCTGGCGTATTATGCGCGGGCTGGCAGAAACCAAATTCCAGTTGAAAAAATACAGAGAAACCAAACAGCTTGTAGATCGCATTTTGGCCATGAAGATTATCAAAAGGAATATTGTGGAAGTGACTTTGCTGGACGAGGCACAAACATTCGAAGCAGAGATTGTCGATGAAAATGTTGTTCCGCCCGATGATGGCAGAAATAACATGAGAAATTATGTGGACGGTGAAGAACCTAAGCCTGTTCTCCATTACAGACTCTTCAATTTAAAAACGGGTAAGATGCTGCTCATCCCGCATTCCGAAGCCAAACTAAAATACAAAGGTGTTCCACGCCGAATTTATGATTATGTCAATGTGCTGCATGCCAAAGTGGAAGATATATTAATCGATAAGGCTGGAAAAACAGGCCCCGTAGAAATGGTGGAAGTTAAGGGGGGATGTTTCCAAATGGGCAGCAATCAGGGAGCCGCATCAGAAAGACCTGTCCATGAGATTTGTTTGAAGTCTTTTCAGATGGATAAGTACGAAGTCAGTCAAGGCCTTTTTCAATCGGTCATGGGCCATAATCCGGCACGTTTTAAAGGTGCCAATCGACCAGTTGAAAGGGTGACATGGCATGAGGCCCGTGATTTCTGCAAGAAAAACAGCAAACGATTACCGACCGAAGCAGAATGGGAATATGCCGCACGCGCTGGAACTACAACAGAGTATTACTGGGGGGATGAATTCCAAACGGATAAATCCAATTTATGTGATAGTACCTGCGACATGAATATCAGTGCGAAAAATGTTTCTGACGGATTTTCCCATACCGCTCCTGTGGGTTCCTTCCCGGCCAATCCCTGGGGACTTCATGATATGACAGGAAATGTATACGAATGGACCTCAGATTGGATGGATGACAAATATTATATGAAAAGCCCAAAAAATAATCCCAAAGGACCGAAGCGCACCAATCCTACAGACCGAAAAGGGGGAGGGGTTCGAAAAGTGCTTCGTGGTGGAGCCTGGGCAAGCAACGCAGACAGTCAACGATCTGCAGCTAGAAAAGGTTTCGTGGTAGATTACCGGATCGACCTTTTTGGTTTTCGCTGTGTGTTTTAACCGGGCGGTGCCCGGAACGGGTACTTAGGGGATTGTTTGACGCCGCAATAGCGAATTCCCCAAGGTAAAATAATTTCGGTTATGGGTTGTTTGTTAACTCTGACTTTATTATTTTCCCGGTTGCGGTTTTGGGGAAGGACTCATGAAACTCAATCAAATCGGGAATCATGAATGCAGGCAGGTTTTTTCGGCAGAAATTTTTGAGCTCCTGCTCTGTAGCATCGGTGCCTTCTCGCAACACGATACAGACTTTTACTTTTTCTCCAACCCGGTCATCAGCGATTCCCACCGCTGCAACTTCTGCAGGGGCAGGGTGACCCATCAAGGCATTTTCAATGGCTAATGGGGAAACATTCTCACCCGCGCGGATGATGAGATCTTTTTTCCTCCCGGCCGAAATATAGAGCCGTCCTTTCTCATCAAGATGACCCAGGTCACCTGTTTTAAGCCAGCCATCTGGTTGGATTGTTTCCTTTGTTTCTTCTATGCGTTTCCAGTAACCGCTCATCACTGTTTTACCGCTGACAAGAATTTCCCCCACTTGTTCATGGCCTACCTGATTCCCCGAATCGTCAACAATAATCACATCGACATTTGGCAATACCGGGCCCACGGAGCCGGGAACACTTCCATCTTTCATGGTGTTTACAGCAATCACTGGAGAGGTTTCCGTGAGGCCATATCCTTCAATGACCGTCACACCCAAAACTTCCTCTACTTTTTTTAGCAGGGCTTTCGGTAAAGCTGCCCCACCCGAAATACATGTGTGCAAAGAAGATACGTCATAACCGCCGCGAGAATAAAGATCCACAAGAAACGAATAAATAGTGGGCACGAGAGGTAAAAAGGTCGCCTTGTGCGTCGCAATGGAAGCCAGAATAGATTTAGGTTGAAACTGTTTGAGAAGAATCAATGTTGCGCCGACGCGGCAAAACACCAAGGCCATGATGTTGCCGAAAGAATGAAACAAGGGCAACGCCACAATGGCACTGTCTTCAGCAGTAATATGCAAATGTTCAAGAAACCCGGTGCAGTTCTCATCAAACTGATCTTCATTCAGCATCACCCCTTTGGGTTTGGCGGTGGTGCCCGAGGTATAAAGAATCACATCGGGAATCCCGGTTTCCCGCTCGTGCTTTTTGAATGCGTTATCTTTCTTTCCGGATTTTAAAAAATCTTCGAAGCGATGTGTTCCTTCTCCTACTTGACCGGTCTCCGCAGGGCCAACGAGAATTTTGTTTGGGAAAAATTTAAAAAAGGGAATGACCTCCGGTTTCACAAAAGCGGAATCGACGATCAGAGTGTCGATACCCGCATCCTGCGTGATGAAAGCCAGGTCTTCCGGTTTTAAAAGGAAATTGTAAGGGATAAAAGGCACCCCTTTTAACATGCAGCCAAACATGGCAATAAGATGTTCTTTCTGATTCAAACACAGCAGGCCTACTTTACTGGTTGTGTTGAGAGGCAATTCTGAAAGAGCCGCCGCAAAAGATTCAACCTGCTCACAAAGCTCACCATAGGAAACCGTGCAGTCCCCTTCAATGATCGCAGCGGAATCTGGATTCATTTCTGCGTGAGATTTTAAATATTTATAAAAGGCCATGTTTGTTTTTCCAAATTAAAGAGGCAAAAAGTTTTAGAGCATTATACCCCAATAAAAAAGGGATGGCTGTTTACACAGCCATCCCTTGGAGTGAAAGTTAAAAAAAGGCCTGGTAGTTAATCAGAAGTGTGCCAGACATCGTTACTTGAAGGATTAAGCCCTCCGAAAATCCATATTTTATTTTCATAAACTACTGAACCGTGTTGCCATCTGACAGGCCAGATGGTTGTAGTGGTCACTTGAGTCCAACTACTGCCATCCGTCGAAGTCCATACATCATTGCTTGCAGTTTGATTTGCAATGTTTCCACCCAATACCCACATCTTATTATCGTAGACTGCGGAAGCTAGGCTGTTTCTAACGGACCAGTCGGCTGAGGCCGTAGCTTGGGTCCAGGTAATGCCGTCGGTAGAATACCAAGCATCATTAATTCTACCGCCAGCCGTTGTTCCACCCATTACCCACATTTTACTGTCGTAGACGATAGACGTATGATAAAGACGAGCAGCCCAGGGAGCAGCAGCGGTAGCTTGAGTCCATGTGATGCCGTCTGTCGAAGACCAAACATCTTTTAAATATGTGCTGGAATTATTGTATCCCCCTACAACCCACATCTTGCTGTCGTGAACAAGGACTGTATGGGCACCACGAATGCTCCAAGCGGCATTTGCTGTAGCTTGAGTCCATGTGATGCCGTCTGTCGAAGACCAAACATCATTTAGATATGTACCTCCATTCAATCCCCCTATCACCCACATTTTATTATCAAAGACGAGGGATCTGTGAGTTTCTCTGCCAATCCATGGGGCACTTGAGCTAACCTGGGTCCAAGTGATTCCGTCCGTTGAATTCCAGACATCGTTCTTAAACCCACCATCGTACCCCCCCAACAGCCACATTTTGTTGTTATAGGATAAAATCTCAGGGCCATATCGATCCGACCATGCAGCATTGCCCGTTGCCTGTGTCCAGGTGCTGCCATCGTGGAGGGCTATTTCATTTAGAGGAATGAAAACTTCAGAATCGCCTTGCGTGTTGTTCAGTTTCAACTTGTAGTTGCCTGCAAGTAATGAAGCAGGCATATCGATGACCACTTGTTGCAATTGTGGTGTTGTATTTGGGATATCACCTGATGCTAACACTGTCCGCGCCTGTCCTCCCAAAGTAACCGTGGGTTCGGTGGGATTGATCTTCAAAGCGGTTCCGTTGATGTCGATCGCATTGACGGCTCCGGTTCCCGGGTCGAATTGGAACTCGCGCGTGAAAGTGATCTCAACGCCATCGGCATCGTCTTTACCACTTTCACCATCAACGCCATCATTACCGGGAGGACCTTGTGGGCCGGTAGCACCTGTTGCCCCCGGAGCACCATCCTGACCATCTTGTCCATTGGTACCATTCGTACCGTTAGTTCCATTTGTACCATTGGTTCCATCTTGTCCATCAACACCATTTGTACCGGGTATACCCTGAATGCCTTGTATCCCTTGAATGCCCTGGGGTCCTTCAGGTCCAATCAAAGCCACTTCCAACTCCATGGGGTGGCGGCCTATTTCCTTGCTGGCGAATCTTACGTTGACCGTATCGGGTATCAGAGCAATCCCAAAATTGCTGGTCGGGGTATCGATCCAATCTTTCAACTGTGTTGTGATATCCACAGTAATAAATTGTTCATCATCACCGGAATTGAATGCCACATTGGCAGCAAAAGGCGTTGCGTTGAAAGTTGGACTATTATTAAAACTCAACGTTGCTTCGTCCCAGGAACTGGTAACCAGATGAACATCCACGTCACCTGGAGTCATGACATTACGAACGAACAGACGGAAGGTAGCTTTGTCAATGTCGGCACTGGTAATGCCGTTCGGTAAGGTAGAAAGATCGAATTGGGCGAAGCCCTGCTCGGTTCCAATTTGGTCGTTAACGTGAACTCGGGTTTCCCCTCCGTTGCCGTCGTTGACCATTGTGGAGTTGTTGTAGGTATCTTTTGTAACATGTAGAGTATGGGCTTGAGCCAATGGAACCCATAAGAACCAGAATAGAATGAGTAATTGAGCGGTCGGTGATGCCTGCTTGAAATCGAACGAGTACATGTTTCACCCTCCTTATAATAAATAGTGGTAATTATATTAGGACTGGTGAAATTTTTGCCATATCAATATAGACAAAACAAGCGATAGTTTAATAATGTCTGGGTTGGCAAATATAAAGAGCGGTTTTACAAGGAATTGGGAGGGAAAAAAATTTATTAAAGGGGACAAAAAGCAACCCATCCCATCCTTAACAGGGGAGGAGTTTCATGTTTTTATCAGGGGAAATTTTTAGAAGGACATTTGAAGAAGCTTGAAGGTAATTGTTTCGGAATAAATGAATAGACCATTTGCTCCCACGTTAGTGGGCCGCCCACCGGCAGAAGAATCCGTTGGGGAGGTTGAGTCCTGTTGAGGTGTCGGGGATGAACATTTCTCCTGTATCAAAATGCCCCTTATGCGTGGAAGGAAGATAGGTCTTTAACATATTTTCCAGGGTCAAAGACGAAAACCCGGGAGAGTGGGTTGTAAAAAGTAAAAAAGCAGGTGAGTCTGTAAGAATATTCTGACAAGCTTCCATAAACTCTGAAAGTTTGTCTTCGATCTGCCATACTTCTCCTTTGGGGCCGCGTCCGAAAGAGGGTGGGTCCATGATGATCGCGTCATATTTATTGCCGCGCTTATGTTCTCTTTGCATATATTTCATGGCATCTTCGACGATCCAGCGAACCGGTCGGTCGCCCAGGCCAGATAGTTCGAGATTCTCCCTTGCCCAGTTAACCGAGGCCTTGGAGGCGTCTAAATGGGTGACATGGGCACCCGCCGAGGCCGCCGCGAGGGTGCTCGCCCCGGTGTAGCCAAAAACGTTAAGTACTTTGATTTCCTTGCCGTTAAGCAGTTTAAGCTGATCTATTATCCAAAGCCAATTGGGGGCCTGTTCGGGAAAAAGTCCGATATGTCCGAATCCAGTCGGTTGTACTTTAAAAACGAGATTGCGGAACTTGATTTGCCATCCATTCTCCGGTAGCGGGAAATGCAATTTCCATTCGCCGCCAGTATCTTTGCCTTTGAAGTATTTATATTCTCCTTCTGCTTTTTTCCATTCTGAAGCGGGAAGGGATTTCGGCCAAAGTGCTTGTGGAGCGGGACGGCAAAATCGATGCGGACCAAATTGTTCCAGTTTTTGAAAAGCTCCGGTGTCCAGCAACTGATATTCGAAATCATCGTTTGGATAAGAAGAACTCATGGAAGTGTTTGAAAACCTTTTATTGCTATTGTGATAATATTTAGAAGAACCGAAAATCTTTAAATTACTTTAAAAAAAATGATGGTGGAGAATTATATCAGAAACTCGAGCTACAAATTAGGTGCTTCCTTTGCAATTATTGCGCTGGTTTTATTTTCTTGCACACCCAAGGAGGAAGAAAAGCCGAAAGTTGGGAAGAAGGAATTTGCGCTTCCGGTGCAGGTTGGCAAAATAGTCTATATGGATATTGCGGATGAGGTACGTGCGGTCGGTAATATTCAAGCGGAACAAAGGGTAACCATCACTTCTGAAATCCGTGGCCGGGTGGCACGCATTGCGGTGGAAGAAGGCATGAATGTGAAAGCCGGTGACCTGATAGCGCAAATTGACTCAAGAGAATACGAGCTGACTTTAGACAGGTTACGTGCGGATCTGTCGGCCTCACAAAAAGAATATAAAAAAGCGCAGGGAGGTTTGCGGCAGGAGGATAAAGATCGGCTGGATGCTCAAACTCGTGCAGCACAAAGTTCTCTAGACCTGGCGAAGATTGAGCTGAAAAGAACAAAAAAACTGGTCGGACAAAAAGTCCTTACCCAATCGGCTCTCGACACAGCAGAAGATAAATTGCGTCAAGCAAGTGAAACTTTAATAGCGAGCCAGGCCGAGCAAACTGCGGGTATGAAGTCTCGCTCAGAAGATATAGAAAAGCTGAAATCGGAAATGCAAGCGATTCGCAAGCAGGTCGCGGTTGCCGAATTGAATCTTTCCAAGGTAAATATTGTCGCACCGTTTGAAGGCGTTATTATCGTCAAGGAAATCGAGCGGGGTGCTATTGCCGATTCGGGAACAGCCATTGTGAGAATGATTGGTTCTGCACGGTTGAAAGCGGTTCTTGAAGTGCCGCAGAGTTATCGCAATAAATTAAAAAAACTTAAGAACGCAAAATTTTTTGCTAAGGAGCTGGGCCTCAAGTTCAAGTATCGAAGCAATCTTGCTCGGCTTGTACGGGTAATTCCCGATGCGAATATTTACTCGGGGAATATCAAAGTGCAAATTGATTTGCCAGACCCGAATCCCGCGATGTTTCCAGGGTTGAGCCTTGTCAGTATATTAAATTTTGGTGTCCGTAAAAATGTTCTTCATGTGCCGGCAGTTTCTCTGGTGATTTCTGAAAAAGGAACAGTTGTTTATATCGTCAAAAATAATAAAGCGCATCTGGTTCCTGTGAAGGCTTTTAAAGAGCATGATGACTTTGTCGAAATTAAGGATTTCACTCACCAGTTAAACGCTGACGCTGATTTGATCTTAAGAGGATCGGGCGCTGTATTTCCGGGAGCAAATGTATTTTTAACCAATCCGGAACCGAAAGCTGAAACACCATTCAGTTCTGCCTCAAAAGAAAGTGAGCCTTCGAAAGGCTCCAAGAAAACTCCCGCAAAAAATCCGGAAACCTGATGAAACTCATTGACCAGTCCATCCGTAACTATCATACGGTTACGGTAATCATTGTTATGGCGTTGGTGGTGGGTGCCTTGTGTTTTGAAACCCTTCCCCGGCAATTGACCCCAACTGTTGACAAACCTCAGATCGAAGTAAAAACCGAATATCTGGGGCTGTCCCCCAACGAAGTGGAACGCAACATCACTCGTCGGCTCGAAGACCAGCTTGAATCGGTGGAAGGGATGAAGAAGATGACTTCCACCAGCCAGCATGGATTGAGCACCATAAACCTGGAGTTCGAATGGGGTATTGATAAGGACCTCGCTGTGCTGGATGTGAATAACAAATTGCAGCAGGTAAAAGACCTGCCTGTCAATGCAGATAAGCCGACCCTGCGTTCTATATCGAGTGATAACTCGAGTCCCATTATGTGGATTGTTTTTGATAAGCCCGATGAGAAGATGCCCGACCTCGACCAGAACTATATGTACAAGATCGGCGAAGACATCATTGTTCCTTCTTTAAGGCGTGTGAAGGGAATTGCAGATGTTTGGCATTTCGGCGGTGAAGATCGCGAAATGCGGGTGGAGTTCGATCCTTATAGTATGGCGCGTTTGCGTTTGACCTACAAAGAAGTCATTGATCGTCTAATGGAGGAAAACCAAAATACGCGCGCCGGATTCCACGATGAAGCAAATCGTTCTTATACCGTTCGTGGGCTCGGTGAGTTTCTAAATCCCAACGATATTCTGGATACCGTGGTGAAACGGGATGGTGACAAGACAATAAGGGTGCGAGATTTTGCAACGGTGATCGATGGCTATCAACGCACAGATTCTTTGGTCCGCATCAGCGGAAATTTATCGAATGCGTTTGGAGTCATTCGCAAGGCAGGTGCCAATGTTGTGGAAACGTGTAACCTCGCGGCCCAACGAGTTTCGGTATTGAATCAAGAACTTTTGAACCGGGGTATTCCGCTTAAATTAAAAATTGTTTACAAAGATGTGGATTATATTGATGAAGCCATGCGCCTGGTGAAGTCCAATCTGGGGCTGGGTGCCGTTCTTGCTGTGGCTGTGTTGTTGGTTTTTCTAGGATCTATACGGTCCTTGTTGATTGTAGCGATCAGCATTCCAGTCAGTCTGGTGTCTGTGTTTATTGTTTTGAAAATTTTTGGCCGCAGTATCAATATTATATCGCTTGCAGGGATGGCGTTTGCCGTAGGCATGGTGGTCGATAACTCAATCGTTGTGCTGGAGAATATTTATCGACACCTGACAATGAAAAAAGGTGTTTTCAAGGCTGCCTACGATGGCGCGTCAGAAGTGTGGGGCGCGGTATTGGCTTCCACATTGACAACATTGGCTGTGTTTATTCCCATCGTTTTCATTGAAGAAGAAGCCGGGCAAATGTTTCGCGATATTGCTATCACTATCAGTGGTTGTATTGCGCTTTCATTATTGGTTTCTATAACCGTTATACCTACGCTGACGACCTTGTTGATTCGACTCAAGCCGGGAGAAGAATACAAGCCCGGATTTTTTCACCGAACTTTATTTCGACCTGTGGTGATAGTGGGTAAAGGTGTTGGCAATGCCTATTCTGGATTAATGGAACGCATCCTGCGTCATTCCCCCCTCAGCTTCCTGATTCGCATTGGTGTTCTTGCAGGCGTGTGCTGGATGTTGTGGTACAGCGGTCAGACCTTACCTAAAAAAGATTATCTTCCTTATGGAAACACCAACATGGTGTTCATGCTTATCGAACCGGTTGCAGGCTCACCTGCTGAAACAAATATGAAATACCTGGCCGAGTATGAAAAAAAGGTTGTGGCTATGGAAGATGTAAATCGAAACTTTCTGGTTTTCTCTCCTCGCTTTAATGGAGGCGGGGCCATCATTCAAAAGGAATTGGCAGAAGGTCAGCGCGGTGAGATCAAGATGGCTGTGAAAGCGGGTGAAATGGGACAGGAGATTTTTGCTATTCCTGGATACCGATTTGCCTTTGCCGTGCAACGTCCTATTTTCAGGTCGGCAGATAAAACCTTTGAGGTGGAAATAACGGGGCCAGAAATTCTTAAGTTGAAAGATATAGCATTAGGTTTGATCGGGAAAATTTCAGGCATTGATGGAGTGCATTCGGTACGGCCCGAATTTAAATTTGGTAATCCTGAGCTACGGTTTATACCAAGGAGAGAAGATGCCGCGCGGTTGGATATGGGCATGCAGGAAATCGGTGATATTGTTGAATCGCTCAACGCAGGAAAATATTTGGGGGAGTTCAACGACCGAGGTGAACCCATAGATTTTGTTCTGGTGCAAAAAAAGGACAACCGAAAACTGGCATTGGAAGATTATCGTTCTCTTCCTGTTTGGACTGAGGAAGGTTTAATGACACACCTTGGGCATTTGGCAGATATTAAGATTGATGCCGGACCTGCAAGGATCGACCATATTGGTACTGAAAGGGCGATCAAGCTCCGTGTTCAGGTCAGAAAAGATATGCCGATGCAGACTGTCATTGATCGAGTGGATGAAAATGTATTGGCGCCTACACGTCTTACCCTGAATGAAGAGTTTGGATTGCGCATAGGCGGTTCTGCCGATGAGTTAGCTTCCACTGAAAAATCTTTGATGAATAGTTTCGCCTATGCCTTGGGATTTATTTATCTTCTTCTTGTTGCGTTGTTCTCATCATTTCTCAGACCCTTTATTGTAATGCTCACGGTGGTGCTGGCGGTTTCCGGTTCTTTCCTGGGCATCACCTGGAACAATTGGTACCAACGTGGAAATATACAAAGCATTTTAGAGGAGTGGAAGGTTCCCAACGCGCAGGCGATGGCAGATGGATGGAACTGGATAACGTTCGATATTTTGACCCAGCTTGGCGTGGTGATACTGGCAGGCATTGTTGTGAACAACGCCATCCTCATTGTTCACCAAATGCTGAATAATATTAAGGCAGGTATGGATGAGCGACAAGCGTTGCTGGTTTCTTGTGAAACCCGGTTGCGCCCAATTATGATGACCGTTATTTCCAGTGTCTTCGGTATGATTCCACTGGCTTTTGGAGAGGGTGCCGGAACAGAGCTGTATCGAGGAATGGGCACAGCATTGATTGGTGGATTGAGTATATCGACTTTTTTTACTTTGTTTCTCGTGCCGGTTCTTATATCCCTTGCCATTGACATGGGATTCCACACCACAAAAGATGACCTGGTCAAAGATTCATTGCAGTCAAGCCCTAATTCCCTGCCTACCTCTTCCTAAAAAAAAATCACTTCTTAACTCAACGGCCAAAAGGTGGGAGGTTGTGATTCCACACAGACTTCTTCTTTACTGATCGGGTGTTCGAAAGTCAGTCGATGTGCATATAGGGCAATTTGTCTATCGGCCAGGGTTGTTGTGGCCCCGTATTTTTTGTCGCCGGAAATAGGGTGACCTATGGAGGCAAGTTGGGCACGTATTTGATGAAACCTTCCTGTATGTAGTTTTATTTCTAGAAGACTGGAGCTTTCATAATTTTCTAATGTTATGAATTCCAGTTCAGCGTGTTGCGTATTTTTACCGGACCGTTTAAAAACCGTGGACTTGAGAGATTTTTCTTTCCGCAGATGGTGAGAAAGGGTTGCTTGGTTGGGATTCGGTTTTCCTTCTACGATGGCGCGATAGATTTTTTGCGTGGTCTTCTCTCGAAATTGCGCAGATAACCGTGATGCGGCTTTGGAAGTGCGCGCAAATAAAACCACCCCAGATACATTTCTGTCAAGTCGGTGAATCAAACCAAGAAATACATTGCCCGGCTTGTTGAATTCTGTTTTGATCCAGGCTTTAACCTGTTCCATCAACGACTCGGATCCTGAATCATCTGCCTGCGTGAGAATGCCTGACGGTTTGCAAACCGCGATCAAATGGTTGTCCAGATAGAGAATATTGGGGGATGCATCAGGAGTCAATCTTGATATCCTTTGCTTCAGTTAGCTTCAGCCCTTCAGCACTCACGATGCCTCCAGAGACAACGTATTTGATTCCGTCTTCGATACTCATATCAACTTCGGTGAGTTCTTCGGGGGGAGCGAAGACCAGAAAACCGGAAGTAGGATTCGGCATGGTAGGTACAAAAACATTGAGTACGTCTTCACGAGTGTAATCCTGAACTTCGCCACGAGCTGAGCCGGTGACAAAACCTATAGCGAGCATTCCTCGACGTGGAAACTCAATCAAAACTACTTTTCGAAACGCGCTGGTATCCGCATGTGCGATCGATTGCACTACCTGTTTGGAACCCTTATAGATTCTTCGAACGAAAGGAATTTTTTCAACGATTCTTTCTCCTAAATGGAGAAATCGTTTGCCAAAAAAATTTGTCGTGAACCATCCAACGGCAAGAACGATGAGTAACGTGATGACCAATCCGAGAGCAGGAATTCGGTATCCTTCTGGAATGGGGGCACCCATATCGATCAATATTTTTGTGAATACAGGTGATAACGCATCAAGGTTTCTGAATAGAAACTGTAAAATAAAATACGTCAGCGCAATGGGCAGGGTGATCAATAGCCCTGTTATGAATACATTTCTTATGCGACGTTGAAATTTTTTAAACACGGTGTCCGATCGGTTAACGGGAAGGCAGTTTTATAATCTTTGGTTTAAAACCCAGAAATTATCGAAAATTTTCATTATATTATATAGGGAAAGAACGACAAGGCAATAGCGGGGAAAAGTAGATAGGATTTGCACTTGACAGAGACAGTATAATCGTTAATATCAAGCCGTTAGAGTGCAGCATTGAGTAAAAAACATAGATTTGGGGCTGTGGCGCAGCTGGGAGCGTGCTTGAATGGCATTCAAGAGGTCGCGGGTTCGATCCCCGCCAGCTCCACTTTGAATAAGAAGGGGTTAACTCGAAAGGGTTGACCCCTTTTTTAGTGGATTGTATGGTAATTGTATCGTGGAGGTTTTGCTAGGTGTATTGAGGTACTTATCATGAAGACTGTCCCAGTTCGTTATCGGTTGCCTGTTGCTTACAACACAGAAATTGGTCGGTTCGTTACTAGGTGGGCCCATCTTGAATGGCTTCTTAAAGAAACCGCCTACACTTTGCTCCAAATAGACCCAAAGATAGGACGTCTTTCTGTTCAGGAGCCTGGAGTTAGCAGCTACTTGACAATGCTTGAGGATATAGCCAGATTAAAAGGTGTTCCTGTTTCGATTAACTGGGCAAAACTTCGGTCTATCCTTCAGGATATGGAGTCATTCAGAAACAAACTTGTTCATGGAATCTGGGTTAAGGATCCATCAACCAAAACTCCGGTGTTGCAGCAAGTAAAGGGTAGCTATAAGCCAGAACCCGGAAAGAAGTCTGTTAACGCAAAAATCAAACCTAAAGGTATCAGGGTTTCATTGAAAGAATTAAAAAATGCCATTAAAGGAATAGATCGCGCCAACCAAATCATCCACGAGATGAAGGATGAGATTGAAGGTAATTCCAACTTGTGAAAGACAATATTCGATGAGCATGACTCCGAGTGAAGCAGCCTGGGAAGAGTTCTACGACAAAATGAGTGAAGAACTTTATTCAGAGCATAAAGATCAGGCTATAGATGAATTTACTATGGAACGCTTGCAGTCCTTTTATTTGAAAAATCCAAAAGTGATGCGGTCTGCGGTAGAGGCAATTCAAGAAGGCAAAGAACTTCAAACTGGTGAGCATTTCTCGGCGGCATGTATTTTCTTTGTTTCTGCCATTGAGATTTTATTTAAGACCACCCTTCTTAAACCAGTCATATATGGGCTGATACATAATGAGGAGTTGGCTGAGGTAGTTGTCAAAAACGTTTTAAATCAGTCTGGTTTTACTCGGTATGAAAATTTGATGTCAAAGATATTTCTAGAGCTTTCCAATATAGACCTTTCAGGTGTGAAAAGGGCATCTTCTGATAACTCGCTAATGATTGAGTGCAAGGAATTTCAGAATATGCGGAATAGAATTATTCACCAGGGCTTTAAAATTGGTTCTGAGGATGCTGAATTGAGTAGATTGGTAGCTGTTGCAGTATTTGATTTAGTTGTAAAACCGGTTCTTTCTTCTATGGATCTTCAGGTTGTAGAGCATGGAGAAATAGTTCGCATTAAGTAAATAAGGTAGAAGTTGAAAAGATGTTAACTATCTGACTAGGCCCTTTTGTTTTGGAATTGTTTGGTAATTGTACCGTAGGGGTGGTGGATCGTTTAGGGGTGTTACCCTTGATTAAACTCGTAAGCCTTTTTCAATAAGGTAACAACAAGATCTCTGTTTTCCTTTAAATTGGCCTAGTAACGATTCGCGTTTACAGATTTAGTTTTTTCGAAGAGGAAGAGCCATGGTTTCTCGGTTAAGATAAGTTTGCTGAAACTTATTTAACTTAAAGGAGAAA
>CAZECX010000017.1:0-36245 GCA_964510965.1 uncultured Nitrospina sp.
ATTGTTTTTCGATTTGTGTGAGTGCCAACTCCAGCGCTTTATCCTTGTCGCCCATCATTCCTCCTTGCTAATTATTATCCGCGAGTCTTGAAAAATTTTCTAACGGGATTATACCTTGGATAGTGTGAACCACAAAACTCAATCCGGGATAGTGAAAGAATAAAGTGGAGGCTGTTGAAAACTACTGGATTGGAGGTAAAGAGGAAGGGATATACTAAGCTTTTGCGGTTAATTTGCATTCCAGGGAACGTCCAAACCCAAGAATGCTGGCACGGAAGCTCCTGTTTTGGATGCGATCATATTTTTGCAAAATCAATCTTTTCATTATTTCTTTGCACTCTTCTGGAGAAATCTCTCCCAACTCCAGTTTTCTTTTAAGAAACTGTACCTTTTGTGGTTCCAAAAGAGATCGCAAACCGGTGTTCATGGGAATGCCTTTCTTGCAAATAAACAAATTGATTGGATATGAAAAGGATACCAATTTTAGCTTAACTTGTAAAGCATTGAATTTAATAGAATTATATTGTTTAGGTGGGAGAGGTTTTTGCCAAAAACGGGCTTAAATTTGTTATCCTTCAAGAAGTTATGGTCTTCTGACGATTATAATATATGGATTCTTTTTACCGAAAACTGATTTTTTATGGTGCCGCTCTTTTCCTATCATTGTCTCTGGGTTGTGGGGCAAGTGAGGAAGAAGAAGTCGTTGTAATTCCTGATTCCCCACCTCAGATAACAATTACATTACGTTCAGATATTACAATCGAACAACCTCTCGATCCCGACCCTCAATTCGATAAGTCGGCAGAAATTAAACAGGATCAAGGGAAAAAGAAAAGGATGATACTAGGCCGAAAAGCCCCACCTTTACCGGCGTTTAAAGCGGATGTGGGGTATCAGACCCTTGATCGATTCGAAAGGGCCCCTCCGGAAACATTTGAACTTAAGTTTGAAAAGAAGCCCACGGAAAAGGAAAAACGTTACAGAAAAACCGTTAAATTACAGGACAAACCTTTGGTTTTCGGTGGCCGTGGATTCAATATTGAAGTCTTCGAACACGCTGTTAACCCCGCCGTGGAGGTGGACTATGTGTCCCATTTAAGAGAACCGCCTCCATTGCTTCAACCCATTGGCGCTGCGGACCATCTGGACCCTAAAGATGGATACTCAAAAGATACGAAGGACTTGATTTATGGAGAAACCCGCGCGGCTTTTGGCAAATTGCCTCCCCCTCTTGTAGAACCTGAGCCAATGGAGACAAAATCAGAATTACCGAATTCGATTGAAAAACACCCGGATTCTGTTCTCGTTTTTCCACCCGGTGAGGAAAGCATTGCCGTGGTTCCAAGAGATGAAAACTCCTTGGACTTGTTGGCGGGGAACGAGAATCTAAACAAAAAACGTTTTCGCTCTGAATAAACCACTTATTCCCTGAACAGTATGAGCGGTTGAGTTTGGGCTACAGAAAGTAAGGAAATTTCAAGGTTCACGAAACCAGTAGAAAAAAATCCAAAACCCCAATATAAAAATTCCAATTAAAATTTTTCGCGTCAGGCTGATTTCGGGGCCGCTTTCAGGTTTAGGGGCAGGCGGCATTTCAGGTTTTGTTTTTTCCTTTTCGCTCGGCGTTTCCATTTATTACTCCTGAGGATCTCCCTTAGTTTTATTTTTTTATCTTATGAGAGCAAAGTTTATCCTGCATCTTTGGCGCAACGAAATCCGAAACTATTATTTTTTACTTCCGGGGTGAAAAAGCTTCTGTTGAATGTAGGCGCGCTCAACCCACAACCGTAAGAAAGACAATCAAACCAGGAGCCTCCCTTTAGAACTCTCTTGTCTTTGCCATATTCTGCTCGTGTTACAGGGTTTCCAGGATGGGGGAGATAGTGGCTGTCTACCCATTCCCAGACATTTCCAGACATATCATTTAACCCATATGGACTTCTTCCTTCAGGGTAGGATCCAATGGGTTTTGTGCCCGTGGAATGCTTGTATGGATTATTGGATTTATCCAGCGACCATTCATTTCCCCATGGATAAATCAGGCCGTCCAGGCCTCGTGCAGCTTTTTCCCATTCCTGCTCTGTTGGCAATCTTTTTCCAGCCCACTTGCAATAGTTGGTGGCATCGAACCAACTCACATAAACCACAGGATGTTGTTCCTTACCCTTCGGAATATTTCCCTCAGGCCAGTGGTAGGGAGCTTCAAGCTCTAAAGTATCTATGAATTTTTTATAGTCCGAATTGGTTATCTCATTGGTATCCATATAAAAAGCTTTTGTGAACGAGATATGTTCTGGGGCTTCGTCATCCCATCGTTCATTGGAGCCCATAACAAATTCACCTTTGGGAATGAGAACCATCTCTTTTTCTGGATCGCTTTTTGGAGTTTGTTGCGAGTTTAAATTTTTTGTGGGCACGCTTTGTACCAGCGATTTTAACAGGAGACCACTGCCCGCAGGAAAAACCGACTTTCGAGCCGGAGAAAATGGAGATGAATTAATTCCAGTATGGCAGGTTCTGCATTCGGGTTTGGATAGTTTATCTTGACGAGATTGTTTAATATGTTCAGCTTGATGGCATGTAGACTGGCATTGTTTTTTTAGTTCGCCAAACTTTTCAAAGGCTAATGAAAAATTCCCGAATGTGAGCACAAGAAGAAAGCTCAGGACAACAATAAATTTTTGTTTATGCTGGATATTATTTAACATACCTATTATTTATAGAATGATTGCAATTGAGTCAAAAGATTTTTTCGTTTGATGGAAGAGCTTTGTATGGATCAAAATAGCTGGAGGATAATTCAAGATTCTTTGGGTGATGGAATTCTCAACATGACCATAGACCGGGCCATTCTCATGGCTTGCAGTGAAGGTAAAGCTCCTGCCACATTGCGCCTTTATGGTTGGCAGCGGCCCACACTTTCAATCGGTTATTCGCAAGATATATCGAAATACATAGATCTGAAATCCTGTGAGAAAAATAACATTCCTGTAGTTCGCCGTTTTACTGGAGGAAGGGCTCTATTGCACCAATATGAATTGACTTATAGTGTGATTGCTCCAATACCCCATAAAGCGTTTCCACGTAGTTTAAGGGGTGCTTTTGAAAAGATATCCCAGGCCATTTTGGAATCTCTCAAGATCGGTGGAATTGAGGAGGCTGAAATCGCCGGTAGAAAGAATAACATTTCAGATGCTCAGTCCAGGAGGTCTCCAGCCTGCTTTTCAGTGGCTAATCATTGTGAAATTACCGTTGACGGAAAAAAACTCATTGGCAGTGCTCAACGCAGGCTCCGCTCCGCGTTTTTACAGCATGGTTCGCTAATTATGGACATGAACCCACAATTAACCCATGCCTTATTGAAGTACTCTTCCGAAATAGAAAACGCGGCAGTATTGGAGTCCCTAACTTCAAACACAACTACCTTAAAACAGGTGTTAAAAAAAGATCTGGATTATAATGAGGTAACTCAATGGTTTTCGAAAGGATTCCAAAAGTCATTGCCAGGTGACTGGAGTGAAGGAAAGCTGAATCCAAGGGAGTTGGAACTGGTTGAGACTTTTTCGATATCTGAGGGTTAATGGAGGAAACTATTGTTACCTAAAAGAGGATTGTTTATAATGCGCGCTTTATTTCTCCGGGGGGATCAATTCATGTTATTCCATATGTCTTATGTTTTCCAGAAACGTTTTTTAAGGAATTAATTGTGTATATAAAATTTTGGGGGGTTCGTGGCAGCGTTCCTTCAGGTAACCCGGAAACTGTTAAAGTAGGTGGCAACACGACATGCGTGGAAATCCGTTGTGGAAAAGAATTGATAGTGATAGACACCGGTACCGGTTTTCGCAATCTGGGAATGGCTTTAATGAAAGAGCTACCTGTAAAGGGCACGATATTATTTAGCCACGTTCATTGGGATCATATTCAAGGATTTCCATTTTTTACGCCGTTTTTTATTCCCGGAAATGAGTTTAGAGTGTTTGGGGGAACCAGTCTGCCAATGACAGTTGAGGATGTCCTCAAGCAGCAAATGAATCCCCCATGTTTTCCTGTTAAAACAGATTTATTTGGTGCTAAAATTTCTTATCATGATGTTAAGCCGGGTGAGGAAATTGAAGGTGAAAACTATAAAATCACTCTCGCTCCCCTTTATCACCCCAATGGGTGTTATGCTTACAGGATAGACCACGAAGGACAGTCTCTTGTTTTTGCAACCGATTGCGAGCATTATGAAGACAGGCCAAATACAAACCTGATTAACCTCTGTCGTGATGCTGATGTTCTCGTTTACGATTCTCAATACACCGAGGATGAGTATTATGGTTTGAATGGCGAGTTCTCCAGAAAGGGCTGGGGGCACAGCACCATGCG
The DNA here is from genome assembly GCA_964510965.1 of uncultured Nitrospina sp. GTDB lineage: Bacteria > Nitrospinota > Nitrospinia > Nitrospinales > VA-1 > UBA8687. The sequence continues at coordinate 4,372 of CAZECX010000017.1, forward strand.
AGAAGGAATCAAAGTTGCCGAAGAAGCAAATGTGGAAAAGTTTGTTTTGTTCCACCACGATCCCACTCATAACGATGAATTTGTCCATAAAATTGAAACAGAAGCCCGCCAACTTTTTCCCAAAAGCATAGCTGCTTATGAAGGACTGCAAGTTGATCTATCAAAAAAAGAGCTGCCTCCCTCCCTTTTCGATTAATTCCCTGATTCCAGGGCTGCTATTAATTTTCTTTCTTTCCGCTTGTGGGGGGAGTCCCAAACCTCATGTTGCAGATAATCCGGCAAGTCAAAGATTTCGTGATGCTACTCGCCTTTTTCCAATTGAAAGGCTTTCTGTAGCTCAGGCCAGTTTTCTTAGGGCAAATAAAGACCCTCTGTCTGATCTTGCGATATTAACCAAATCTAAATCCGAACTTTATATTCTTGTTAATCAGGGGAAAAAGGGCTTCCAGAAAAATCGAGCAGGCAAGTGGACTCAGAATAATAAAGAAAAAATCGAATTTTTTGCTGCTGCAGATTTGAATCGGGATGGAGGAGACGACTTAATTCTAATCCTTGGTGGCAGCGAAAACCCAAAAACTCGAATTCTTTTTAATAATAAAAAAGGCTATTTTTATTCTAAAGAAAAAGAAGGGAGCTACTCACTTTCACCTGGTATTGAAAAAGTAATACCTGTTGATCTCGATGGAGATGGTGATAAAGACCTTTTTTATTTTGGAAGTATGGTAAAGCCACCCGCTAATAAAAAATATCAAACTATGGTCTGGATCAATAAAGGGGATGGGAAATTTGAAAATTTGACCTCTTTGTTAATGCCCGTCCTTCCTGCTGGCATACAAGATGCTTCGTTTGCTGATTACGATGGCGATGGAGTGGTAGATATATTCCTGGTTTATGGAAAAGGGCAAAACAGACTATTAATAAATAATGGGGTGGGGAAATTTTCTGACCACACTTCCTCAAGATTGCCCCGCATTCTAGATGATAGTATGCACGCAGATTGGGCTGACTTTGATCAGGATGGTGATAACGATCTTCTCGTTGTAAACCGGTCTATTTCTAAAATATATCGAGGGCACCCTGAAGAAACCAATTATTTTTTAGAGAATACCGGGGGTGGAAACTTCAGAAAGCGGTCACATAAAATTCTACCTCACGTTCCTTCTCGAAAAGTTTATCTGCTGGATGGAAATGGTAATACTCGTCCCGATGCCTTGATCTTGACAACGAAAGGGGTTTATTATTTGCAAGGACGGGGGAAGTGGCAATTTTCTGATGAAAGTGATCGTCGTTTACCGCGGTTCAAAAAATTCGACCAAATGACATTTGGCGATATTAATCAAGACCGATTTCTCGATGTGTTTGCCTGGTCTCGACAAGCGGGTCGATTGTGGCTGAACCGCTTTAATTAGACCTCAATGGTGAACAGGTTGAGTTAACTACTATTATTTAATGCATCTTTTTAGAGAATTTATATGTCAAAATTTAAAAAACTAACCTTCCTCAAGGTTTTAACTACTGTAGCCTGGGCGGATGGCGAAGTGAGCCAGTCTGAGCTTAATATCTTGAAATCCTTTTATAGGAAATTTGATCTTTCCAAGCATGAATTGGATGAATTGAAACCTTACCTTCAGGCGCCTGTCCCAAAAAAGGAAAAGGATTTGTTGTTTCGCCAAATGGTCGCCGAGCTTTCCACACCTGCTGAAAAAAAAGAGATCGTAGCTGCCTTGGAGAATATGGTGCAGGTTCATAAAAGAATGAAAGGAGATGAGCAGCAGTTGGTGGATCAGTTTTCGGAATGGCTTGGAAAATCTTCTTTCACAAGAAGATCGTTTGGGCGGATTCGAAACTTATTTCAAAAAACTATATTCGAACATGCCCGGGACCCGAATCCCGACATGGAAAAGTATTTTAAAAGACGGGTACTCAAGAAGATCGAATTGAAAAGTTCGCATTCAGGAGTTGCATCCCAACTTCCTGAAGACAAATTGTATTTTCTTTGCCTGGTGGGAACCTTGATGGCTTCTATTGCTCATGTAGATAATCACTTGGACCCAGCAGAAAAAAAAGCTCTAAAAGCGTGCCTTGCGGAACAATTTGAGCTTAAGGGAAAGGAGTTGACCTTGCTTTTTGATGTGGTGGAAGAGCAGGGAAGAAAAGACTTTGATTTTCATGAGGTAGTTACAGAAATTAACCGACTGACTTCCTACAACGAGCGACTACAATTTATGGAATGTCTTTTTGCGGTGGCTGCTGCAGATGGTGACATGGCACATGAAGAGACGGAGGAAATCAGACGAATCACAAAAGCTATGCGAATTCCTCACAATATATTTATCGAAGCCAAGGTGAGCGCGCGAAAAGCCTTGAATAAAAAATAGCCTCTTCAAATTTTTATAAACATGGAAAAGGAAAAAAAGTTTTTAGGAATAATGTTTGAGTGTTGTAATGTCTACCGCCGTATTTATGTAAATAAAAACGGCAATGCTTATGAAGGCCGATGCCCAAAATGTTTTACGGAGGTAAAAGTTATTATTGGCCCTGATGGCTCAGACAAGCGAATTTTCCGCGCCCGTTAATCGCCTCGATGTTAAGATCCAGGATTTAAAATCCCTGATAAAAAAAATGAAAATTGTATTACAAAGAGTGAGCCGGGCTTCGGTAGCTGTAGGCGGGGAATCCATTGCATCAATTTCTAAAGGTTTGCTCGTCCTTTTCGGTGCTGAAAAAAATGACGATGGAGAAAAGGTTGAGTTTCTAGCAGACAAAACACTTAATTTGAGAGTTTTTTCTGATGCAAAAGGGAAGATGAACCTTTCGTGCCTGGATATTTGTGGAGAAATTCTGGTGGTGTCGCAATTTACCCTGGCGGGTGATTGTAGCAAGGGGCGTCGGCCTGGATTCGATAATGCTGCTCCTCCCGATGAGGCTCGGCTTCTATATCAAAAATTTGTCCAGCAAATTTCGAAGTCGGGGCTTAAGATTGCTACTGGTAAATTTGGAGCGGATATGCAAGTGGAGTTGATCAATAATGGTCCAGTTACTTTTACTCTTGAGCGTTAATTAGCAGGTAATTTTTTCCTATTTTTCGCGGAAAGTGCGGATTCTTTTGGCTTTTTTATGCAAGTCATATCCTTTTAAGGTGTCCGGCAATTGCAGTTCGGTAAAATTATTCCGCGCCAACTGATATTTTTCGAATAGAGGCTTGAGCTGCGTCCCCATTTTTTTGTATAAATCCATTTTCTTTTTCTTGTGAAAAATAATCTCTGCGATGAGGGTATTTGAGATTGCCTCGATACCCTCGTTGAGTTGGTCGTGAACAATTCCCAATCTATAATACGCATCTCCAAATTCCGGGTCGAGGTGTACGGATTTTTTTAAGGAGTCTATCGCATTTTCAAATTGACCTAAATCCGATTGAATTCGACCTGCAGCATAATGAGTTTCGTAGTTGAAGGGTTCAAGCTTTATAGATTTTAAAAATTCTTTAAGTGCTTTTTCTTTTTTCCCTAATTTTTCATAAGCCCAGCCCAGCCCCATTAATGTCCTGTCATCTTTTGAGTCTAGTTTGCGTGCCTTCTCCCAGGAATCCACGGCTTTTTCAATGTCCTTATTTTTTGCGTGGATGACACCCATGTTGTAATGAGCCAAGGGGTTATTATTATCCTGTTCTAAAGCCTTTTGATAAGAGGCCTTGGCCCTTTTCTTTTTCCCCATCCTTTCATAAACCACACCCATATTGATATGAACTTCTGTCATGAAAGGGTGATGTTCGAGAGCTTTTTTCCAGTAGTTTATTGCTTGTTTGTTTTGACCGATTTCAGCATGGGCGGCTCCCATATTATTAAAAACTATATGCATGTTGCTGTTTCGGGTTTGCGCAATTTTAAGAAATCGTAGAGATTTCTTTACGTTCCCCGTTGCGATGAATATGGACCCGAGATCGGTTGCAATATCTGCATTTGTTGGATTGAGGGCAAATGATTTGTTGAGAGCTTTTTCCGCATCAAAATATTTTTTTAAATAAAATAACGCGATACCTTTTTCACGATAGGCATCGCCATAATCTCCCTTTAGGCGAATGGCTTCCACCAATGATTTAAGTGCCGAATTGTATTTCTTTTTTTCAATATAGGCTCTTCCCAATTCTAAGTGCAGGGTCGGATTTTCCGGCTCGTCTTCAATTTGGCTTAAGGATTGATTGATCTTGTACTCAAGAGAATCGCTTGGTGGCCCGCAAGCTACAAGTAGAAAGCAAAAAATAGCAATAAGAATCGATGGCATTTTTTCTCAGGGTTGATTGGCAGTCAAATTGCTAAAACTATTCTATTATATCGGGATAAAACCAAGGGAAGTTTAATTTTGAAGCTAAAAACAGGCGGGTTTAGAAGGGGATAGCCCCGCGTGCAATTTCCATTAAAAAGGATGGGAACAGACCGATTGCCAGAACTGCAATGGAGCTCACAGTGACAAGTGCCCGCATTCCCGTATGCATAGTGGGTAGAGGGGCTGATTCATCGTCATGAAAATACATCATAACAATGACGCGCAGATAAAAATACACGGATATAATGCTGGCAACCACAGCTAAAATGGTGATGAGGATATAACCTTTTTTGATGGCCGCATAAAATAGAAACAGCTTGCCAAAAAAACCAGCCGTTGGCGGGAATCCGGCTAGAGAAACCATAAACAGACTCATGGCTGCCGCAAGGAACGGACTGCGTTTTGCCAATCCTTTAAATCGATTTATCGAGTTGCCTTCCTGGCCTTCTCCTTCCATCATAAACACAACTGCAAACGCGCCTATATTCATAAATAAATAGACAGCAAGATAAAAAAGTATGCTAGCCATGCCCTCTTGAGTATTTGTGACGATACCGATCAAAAGATAGCCAGCATGAGCAACACCGGAATAAGCCAGCATTCGCTTGAGATCGTCTTGAAAAATAGCTGCCGTATTTCCCACCAACATGGTCAATACGGATGCACCAAATAGAATGGGCATCCAGGTTTTGTCCAGATCTGGAAAGGAGGTGAAGAAAATTCGCACGATCACCGCAAAGACCGCCGCTTTTGTCGCAACAGACATGAATCCTGTAATGGGTGTGGGGGCTCCCTGGTAAACATCTGGCGTCCATGAATGAAAGGGCACCAGTGAAACTTTAAAAGCGAGACCGCAGAACATCAATCCCAGTCCGATATAGACCAACGTGTTTTTTGTGTAGGGGTTTTCTTGGGTCAAATGACCAATGAGTCGTATCTCGGTGGTTCCACTTCCTGCATAAATCAAAGCCATGCCGTAAACCAGAACCGCGGATGCGAAAGCCCCGGTCAGCATATATTTGACCGCCGATTCTTGCGAGGCCACTGTTGCCCAGCTCAGTTCGGGTGTGGTGCTGGGACCTTCTTTGCCTGTCCCGTGCTTGGCTGAAAATCCACAAAGGATGTATAGGGAAATGGAGAACAGTTCCAAAGATAAAAATACGGTAATTAAATTACCAGATTTAGCCAGAAACATCATGCCCGCAATAGCCATCAACAGCAGAGTAAAATATTCAGCTTTATTTTCGTGATCATTTTGGGGGTAACGAACTGATCCGAAAATGGGGAACAGGGCCATTCCTAAAATGATTAAATTAAATGTCAGGGAAAATCGGTCGTGGATAAGGGCATTGCTGAACATTTCCGGATCATTGCCGTTTGCGGCTGTTGGCGCATCGACCCAAAGAATAAGAGTGAGAACAATGGCTGAGCCAACTCCAGCGAAAGTGAACATCGACAAGAAGTTATTGCGGTTCAATTCCTTTTTTAGACCTGCGAGAAGAAGAAAAAGAGCAGTGCCAATGATAATAAACTCAGGGCCGATTGCTACCCAGTTCATATCATCGAAATTGATCGCGAATTCCATACTTAAATCCATGCATTATAAGTTCTTGAGCGAACAACACCCAGTCTAATTTATGGGGTGTTTTATAGCATTTCCAGCCTTTTTGCAACCCCTCACTAATTACCCGACAAGGGGTCAGGTTTTTTCTTGTTAAGCGGACAATTTCCGGTCAGAATAGGGGCCTTTTAATCACCCCAACTGCGATTTGGAGGCTTTTGTGGATACCCGTGAGGCGCGTGCGCACCTGAATTATCTGTTAACGCTTGGATTGCGCCGGGAAGAGGCATTTGGTCCTATGGCGTTAAATTTCATCAAGGAAGATGCTTTCGAAAATGCAGGTCTTTTGCCAGAGGAACAATTCAGCCTCATAATGGCTACTGTTCAGGCTTTGGCAGAAGAGCCCAAACGCTACAATATGAAGTTGGAGATGCTGAAACGGGCGGTAGGCCTACTCGAAAATACTTCATTTAATGATCCGCAACTTGCCCGCCAGCTCGCTCAAGATGTTAAAAAAACGGAAGCCGAATTGGAGATCTATAATGAAGCTATGCGCCCCGCTAAAAGTGGAGTGCAGGAAAAACAAAAACTAATTGTGCAAAGTGACGCGCCGGAATATTTTCTGGATGTGGCCCAGAAGCGGGCGACCACCTACTATCAGAATAAATTTGGCTTGAGCAAGGAGTCTAAAACTGCCCAACATTTTGGCGGCGGTGCGAGAAAGTTTGATCCTAATAATAAAGATTTACAAAAAGAATTTCCTGGAGCTTGTGCGCCCTTTATGAATTCGCGCACCAATGCCTTTCATCTTATGATGCCCTTCGATTTAAAAATAAGTAGAACTCCGGAAGATCCCTTGGATGGAGGCATGCGTGCTTACTATGCAAAAATGGGTTATTCTTTTCCGCTGGGATTTGAGATGGGAAAGATTTGTAGCTATCAGGATGGCGAGATATTAGATATCCCGCTGGACGATCCGAATCTTTTGTTTTTATCAGTTTCGAGAATCAAGGAAAAAGAGTTTCGTGCTGCTGATTACCCGGGAACGCCAGAAGTGCCATTTGAATATGCATACCCGCGTGCAGTATTAGAACGTACAGGGACTTTGGGGCCGTATGTGCAACTGGTTGCTAATTTTAAGATTTGGTTTGATGCTTCTCAGGTGTCGATCCTGATTCAGGGCGCTCCAGATCTGTATGAGTATGGGTTGCAAGGAGGTTCGGGTATGATGGTTCGCAGCCACGCATCAGATAAAGTGCCAGCCTATGCTGAAAACACCTCACAACCCTGGCAGGAGGGTTTGAGCTTTAATTTCGCCAACATCCACTTGTTATTGAATCCAAATACCGATTCAGCAATGGTTCCTTATAACACTCCACTATTTACTGTTTATCCTGTGCACCCCACACAGAACTTTAAATGGACAGGTGTATCGGAAACCTAAGGCTTATAGGGTGTTGTTCTTCTGATAATCCCTTGTATATCTCTCCAGCATTTCCTTTTCTGATTAAGCTATACTATTAAAAGTACACTTTAAATTATTTTTCCATGACACTCTCCATTTGTTCAAAATTCAGGGCATGGCTTTGGGTTGCAGCGTACTTTCTGTTTATGGTGAACCCGGTCATGGCATCCCAACCTGTACAGATAACATCCAATCCCGGCGAAGATTTCTCGCCTTCAGTTTCTCCGGATGGGCGCTTCATGGTTTATGTTTCCGATACTTCGGGAAATTTGGATCTTTGGATGAAATACCTGGGAACAGGAATCCAGCCCCCGGACCGCCGTTTAACTTTTCATAGTACGGAAGATAAAAGCCCTGAGGTAAGTCCAGACGGTAAATACGTTGCATTCGTTTCCCATCGTGGCGATCCGCGAGGAGACATCTATATTCTTAATCTTGAAAGCGAAAGTGATCCAATTCCAGTTTTTCGCGGGAAAGGGGAGGATTCGGACCCGGCATGGTCTGCTGATCAAAAATTTATATATTTCGCTTCACGATCTACCGGAGTTTCTATTTTCAAAATCGATTGGAAAAGCGGTGAAAAATCCCTGCTTCTGGAAAAAGGAGGAATAAACCTTTCAACTTCTTCGGATGGAAACCATCTGGCTTTTGTGACGGGAGCCACTCAAAGCAATTTGAAGGTGCTGAACCTTAAAACAAATTCTTTAATTGATGTAAGTAATGGGCCAGAAATAGATGTGTCACCAAGTTGGTCAAACAACACCTTGTTTTTTGCGCGATATTCAGATGATACCAATGGAGATGGACAGCTGGCCATTGACGATAATCCAAATATCTGGAAGCTGGATATTGTAAATAGTCGTGCAGAAAACCTGCGCCAGTTAACAGATAGTTCTACCTACGATTTTTATCCGCACCCGAGCGCCAGGAATACAATTCTATATGCGTCCCATCAAAAAGGATCGGTTGATATCTGGGAGCTCCCTCAATCTGGACGAATTCCTTTAGAAACTGATTTTGTCGCTTCTTTGAAGCATTTAGAAAAAACTTGTGTCGAGGTTTCTTATTTATGCTCCATGGCTCTTTCAAATCAAATCCGGCAATTTCCAAATGCAAAAGGACTTGCCGAAATCCGTTACCGTCTTGCGGTATTAAACCGCAAATTAAATCACCCGGAGACTGCAAAGAAAATTTTAAAAAATATACTGGAAGTTCATGCGGACAATAAAAATGTCAGCGGTCTGTCTGAAATAGAAATTCTTTTGTTGGAAATTGAGGATACTCCATCTTCCTTGAAAATAAATGCGGCATTGAGCGAGCTTGATTCGATCATAAAAAGATACTCAGGCATGGACCGAATCGAAGCACGTAGCTTTCTTGAAAAAGGAAAACTCAACCTTAAGAATGAAATTCCAGATCAGGCCTTAAAATATTTTCAAAAGGTGACCGGCAATTATGCCGGACAACGTGATTTGGCGGCAGAAGCGGCATTTTTGCAAAGTCGAATTTATAAATTGGTCGGCAATCAGGAAAAACTAGTGCAATCCTTTGTGCAGGTGGTGAGAGATTTTTCAGATGTTCCGCATTGGAAAGAAAAAGCTATTGAAGAAATACTCCATTTGCATGAAAAACAGATTACTCTGGAAAAAAAAGTGTCTCGCTTGCAGGGACTGACTAAAACCTATCAAGACCTCCCCTTATTGGCAGCGGCAATCCAAAACCGCGTTGGTGCATTATATTATAGGGCCACAGAAAACCTGCTCGCGAAAGAAGCCTATAAAAATACGATAAAGAGTTTTCATCAAGTGCAAAGTGAGTCTTTTAAGGCCAGCCTCGAATTGGCAAGGATATATGCGGAGGAGGAAAACTTTGATAAAAGTTTAAGTATCTATGAGGAAATTTTAAACGAATCTCAGGTGGCCGATCTTAGTGAAGCGCGAAAAGGGAAAATTAAAAAAGCTCTTGATAAAGGCGAATGGGAGCTCCGTGTTGGGGAAATCAAGTTAGCTGTTAAAACTTTTCTAAAACTTATTGAATTTAGTCCGGCAACAGTGGAGGCGCATAGGGGGTATCTGCAAGGGGCAGCAGCTCTTAAGAAAAGTACCCAGGCGGTTAAGCTTTACCAGGAAAGGATGAAGAAAAACCCCGAATCCGATGCAGAAATTTATGCGCTTGGCCTGTCCTATACCTACCTGGACCCACCGGCATTAGATCAAGCAGAAGCTGAAATTAGCAAAGCTCTTACAAAAAATTCTCAACAAGCATTTTTCCATCAAACCCTGGGTTGGATTTATGAACAACGAGAACGGCAGGAAAAAGGTTTTCTGGAAAAGGCGTTGCATGAATTTCAGATAGCGCTGGCCCTCAATGATGAGAATGCCTATCCACGTAACGAGGCCGATTTGCTCCTCAATCTTGGAAATGGACATTATTTGCTAAACAATCCCCTTTCGGCTCGCCATTACTACAGAAAACGTGAAGAATCCGGGTTGCCATTTGTTAATTCGGAGCGAGAAGCTTTATACCGGCAGCGTTATGGTGAAGCATCTTTTAAGGTTGGCGATCCAACCAGCTCTGTGAAGCAGTTTAAGAAAGCCATGGAGATAATAAGGAAAACGAAAAACCTTTCAAGAATGGCAGAATTGCATGATCGAATTGCTTTGGCATATCAGGAGAAAGAGGACTATGAACTTGCAGTCAAACATTTTTCAGAAAGCCTGGAATTAAACCGACAAACTGGAAATCAGTCCTCACTATCACGGGCACTCAGAAACATTGCTAATAATGTTTATTCGCAAAATCGTTTGCAGCCCGATTCAGAAAAAATGAGTCAGGCTTTGAACTATTATTTCCAAGCCATCGATAAGCTTGAGAAATATGGAGTAGCAGATAAAAAAAAGAAGTCCTCTGCTTTGTTCGAGGTCAATATAGAAGCCGGACTCGGGGAGGATGTTTCAGCCGCTGCCCTGGGTTTTGATAAAACCGGCGAACAGAAACTGATCTTTCATTACATCGGAAAAATTTATGGAGACTTTGGGGACAATAAGAAAGCGATTGAATATTTTCAAAAAAAACTAGCGCTGATTCCCGATGGATTGGATGTGGAAAAAAACATTCCAGTTCTTCTTGAAAAGGCACTTCTATTAAACCAACTGGGTAGCTATTACTTTCAAGCTGGAGATGCCCAGGAAAGTATGAAATTTTTTAAAGAATCTTTTGCGCTTTCAAAAAAGCTTGATAATAGAAATGGAATGGCTGTCAATGCGGCAAATATGGCTCGTATTGTTTTAACTTCGGGCAATAGTTTTGCAACAGGGAAGGACGAGGTCATTGAACATTTACAGACGGCCATCCCCTCCTCAAATACGTTGTCTTCGATAATATTGCATAATTATTTAGGCATTCTGTTCCATATTCAGGCTTTCAATTCCGGTAAATTTTTATCATCCAATTTAACCGAAGTTGACAGTGTAAAGTCAAGTTTGGCAGCATTTCGCAAAAACAGAACTCATGTCAAAAATTCCATTCAGCATTTTGAGATGGCATTGGAATTGGCAAAAGGGGATGCGGAAAAATATTGGCCGGGGATCAAGCAAAATTTGGATTTGACCCTCAACCTTTCGGGGGCGAAAAGCAAAAATACCTCTTGGATCCCGCCTCTTGCTATTCGATGGCAGTTCGTTTATTTGGATGCGCTTCGGTTAGAGAGTTCGAAACGCCTGGCTCGTCTTCTTGATGCGGAAAAAGAATTGGCACGTCTGCCTTATCGTGCAATTACATCAGATCGATCTACCCTGGCGATGATTGAACAGCTATATCAGGAAATAACCTCCAGTTTGTTTGAGCAGAAAAAATATGGCGAGGCATTTTTATATTCTGAAAAAGGCAAAAAACAAATCACTCAAGCGTTGGCGCCGAAATATCAGTTTTCAAACGAAGAGCGAGAGGAATATTTCAGTGAAATTGAAACCTACGCAGAGAAACTGGCCTCGGTGAAGGGAGAAGAGGCAGAATCTTTGCTGGAGGAATATCATGAGTTTATCGAATTAGCAGCAGAAGACGATCCGGCTCTGGTCGATTGGGTGTCTTCGGATGTTCCAGCAATAGAGACTTTGCAGTCACTATTACGCAAGGATGAAGTTTTTTTTAAATTGCAAAGACAGGGGAACGATATCCTTGTTTGGAAAATTAACAGCAAAAAAATATCCTCGGGTCGTATTTCAGGGGACAAAAAATTCTTTCAATTGGTTCAACGACTAACCAACACGAGTGCCAGCCAGACCGATATTGAAATATTATCAGAGAAAATAACTTTGCCTCTAAAAGATGCTCTTGCGAATGCCAAGTCTATTGTGCTTTTGGCAGAAGGGAGGTTGGAGTTTCTTCCCTGGGCCGCTCTGAAGGTGAGCGGCAAGTCTTTAATTGAGAATGCCAAGCTTACTTTTGTTTCTTCTTTACCGCATTTTATTCGCTCAGCCAACTTGAGAAACCTATATAGCTCCCGTTTATTGGCTCTTGAGTCAAGTCTACCTAATAATATAGATAAACAATTTGCGTCGGTTGCCAAATTAAATGGGAAAACTGCAAGTCGGAAATCTTTTCTAAAAGAGTGGAATCATTTTGGCCTGATCCATATTGAAAGTCCTGTTCGGGTTGTTCGTCATGAACCTGAATCCTCTTTCATTACATTGAACAAGGAGCCTGCGAAGTTCCAGCGAATTTCAATTGAATCGTTGTATGCCAATCCGGTTGAGTCACATTTGTTTTCATTGGCGGAAGTGGAGCATGCGTTCGACCCTCGACTTGAATTATCGCCCACGGCGGTTTTGCTTCAGGGGGTAACGTTTAAAGGGTTTCCAGGTGCTCTATTGCATAGCGGTGAACCGGAATTTCAGAAAGAGTTCAATGGAGTTTTTATCTCGACTCTTTCAAAGGGCAATCCGGCGGAATCGTTACGCCAAGCGCAAATTGCATTGGCAAAAAAACATCCTGAAAACCTGGACTGGGCTCGATACCGCTATTATGGGTTTCCCGGTATGAGCGAAATTGAGAAGCAGGAGTTTGCCATCAGGCATATTAAGTCAAATGTGCTTGAAGGAGTTGCTGCTTCAAAGTCCGGTAATTTTATTTCGACTATCAATTTTCTTGAAAAGGCTTTGGTGCTGGCACCCTTCGTTCCTGAAAAAGTAGACTTGGGTGAAAACTTTCAGGCCCGGACTATAGTAAAGGCTCTTGCTACAGCAGCTTTTAAAGTGGGTGACTATGAAAAGTCCATCCACTACCAAAATAGGGTTCTGCCATTTGCCGAAAAGCAGGAGGATCCTGAAGAATTGGCCGATGCCCATTATTTTCTGGGGTTACTTTATTCATTGGCTGAAAAGTTTCCCCAGTCGGTAAAACATTTAAAAACTGCGCTGGCCATTTTTGAAGAATATGAAATCCTCGATCGCTTGGCTCAAAGCTACAGTCAATTGGGTATTGTTGAAGAAAATGCGGCGGAATATTCCAATGCGTTGAAGGCATTCACTGCATCGCAACAAATTAATGAAGAGATTGGTGAAGATCTAAATCGTGCTCGGGAGTTTCGCAGAATAGGGAAAATTTACAGTCTCCGCCTCAATCAATTTAAAGAGGCGAAAGAATATTTTTCCAAGGCTTATGAATTGTTTGTTGATCTTGAGCAAGCAGAGCTTCAGGTCGAACTGTTGCTGGACTTGGGGCTGGTCGCTGAGAAGGAGGGAGACTTTGAACGATCTTTGAGCTATTTTTCCAAGGCCCAGATCTTTGCAGAAAAAAATGATTTCAAACCAGGATTGTCGAAATCGCTATTGTATCAGGCCAACTCGCATTGGTTTCAAGGTGATTATCAGAAGGCTTTTCGAGCGCAACGACAATCATTGGAAATTGCCAAGGCACTAAATGATAAATTGCGGCAGGCTTTCATCTATAACACGCTGGGTTTGATTCATTGGACTCTGAATGATCCTGAGCGGGCTTTGAGAAACTTACACCTAAGTCTGGACCTGGCAACCGAAATGCGCTCACCCATTGATATAGCCTCGGCTCATAACAATATTGGCTTGGTGCATAGAAAGGAAAAGCAATTCGAAAAATCTCTGGAGTCTTTTAATGAGGCCCTTCGGCGTGACATTCAACTCAAATCCAAATGGGGGCAGGGCTACACGCATCGTAATATGGGAATGAGTTTGATGCGCATGGGAAGTCTCGATAAAGCTGCTGGGCATTTTAATCAGGCAATGGATTTCAGTAGCGAAATTGGAGACCGCACAAATGTTGTAAAAATCATGCTGGAACTTGGCCATCTGGCTCTTGAGCGTAAGCAATGGCAGGAAGCCGTGCCGTTGTTTGAAAAGGCCTACGCCTTATCTTCAGAAATCAATGTTAAAGAAGTGAGTTGGCGAGCACTGCGCGGGCAGGGTGTGGCCTTGGTTCAACTTAAAAAAAATGATGCTGCAGCAAAAGTTTATAAAGAGGCGGTTAAGGTTGTCGATGCAATGCGTGCATCCATCAAGGTAGAAGAATTCCAGAATGGTTTCCTAACCGATAAGCAGGATGTTTACAAAGAGTTGATCTTGCTGCTTTTGGATATGGGAAAGGTCGAAGATTCTTTCCAATATGCGGAGCGGGCCAAGTCGAGAAGTTTTATTGATCTTCTGGGCAATCAGAAAATTAGTTTGAAAAATGATGTCAGTCAAAAGTTGTACGATGCTTTAACAAAACAAAAATTATCCATTCGTGAAATTGAAGAAGCTTTTTCAACTGCCCGCTCTGCTGAAAAGGAAGAAGAGGCTAAAGAACTTTCTCAAAAGTTGGTGGAAGCAAGAAGTCTCTATCAGAATTTGTTGATCGATGCCAAAGAGCAGAGTCCTGAAATTTCAAACTTCATTACGGTTGATGCAATTACCTTGGACCAATTGTATGGCTTGTTGGAAGAGAATGTTGCCTTGGTTGAATATCTGGTGACAGAAAAGGAACTAGTTGCCTGGGTGGTCACAAAGGGAAAAATTGATTCGGTTCGTGTTCCAGTAGCAGAAAAGGATTTAAACGGACTTGTAGCGGATTATCGTGACCGAATCCAAAAGCTGGCGCCTGTGGAGGCGCAGTCAAAAAGACTACATGCTTTACTGGTGAAACCCGTGGAAGCCTTTATAAAGAGTAAGCGTATTTTAGGAATCGTGCCGCATGGGCATCTTCACTATATTTCGTTTTCCTCTTTAAAGAATGAAGAAAATTATTTGTTTGAGCGCCATCCTCTATTTTATTCTCCAAGTGCATCGGTAATGCAGTTCACCTTCAAGAAAAAAACGGTGCGCAGTCGCGACATCAAGGTTCTTGCATTGGGTAATCCAGATCTTGGGGATATGAATTACGATCTTCCATTGGCCGAAATGGAAGCCAATGCTATTAAATGGGATTTTCCCAAGATAGATGTTTTGACTCGGGAAAATGCTACTGAAAGTTGGCTGAAGAAAAATATCAGCGACTACCAAGTCATTCATGTCGCTTCGCACGGGGAATTCGATCCGATCAATCCCTTATTTTCTTCCTTAAAATTGACACGTGACAAAAGCGACGATGGTAATTTTGAGGTCAATGAAGTGTTCGGGCTTGATATTCAAGCCGATATTGTGACACTCAGTGCTTGTCAAACCGGTTTGGGAGATTTGGTGGGTGGCGACGAATTGGTAGGGCTCAATCGCGCATTCATTTATGCCGGGACTCACTCCATATTATCCTCACTGTGGCGAGTGAGCGATATTTCCACAGCAGTACTGATCAAACATTTTTACCGTAATTACGGGAAGGAAGATAAAGCCGAAAGCCTACGCAAAGCGCAACTTCTTGTGAAACGGCTCTACCCACACCCTTCCTATTGGGCCGGGTTCAACCTCACTGGCGATTATCGTTGAGAGACTTTAGTTTTGATATCCCAAAGATCTTTGTGGAAACTCCATATCCAACTGGGCTTTCAACACTTTAGATATCTTCGCCTTTTCCGCGCTTTGGAAGTTAGGTAATTTCTCATTGTCCTGAAAAATCTTCCAATGACGACGATGCAACCTCTCTTTTGATATAACCTCTTTTACCTTCCCGTTAGCATTATAAACTGTGACTGGAAACAACATTTCATGTGCCTCCTTTCCACTCGGAATGAGGTTCTCAAACTCTCTACTTTTAAGATAGGTTCCGAGTGGCTAAATTTCCACCTTGAACTATGAGAATTAATTTGGAGAAACTTACCATAGCCCCAATTTCTCTACAAAATCAGCTAAA
The DNA here is from genome assembly GCA_964510965.1 of uncultured Nitrospina sp. Taxonomy (GTDB): domain Bacteria; phylum Nitrospinota; class Nitrospinia; order Nitrospinales; family VA-1; genus UBA8687. Next base: position 20,016 of record CAZECX010000017.1, read on the forward strand.
ACTGGATTATTATTAGGGCATGCACGAATTATTTTATTGCAGTTTTGCTGTCAGAAATATGTCTGATGCCGATATATTAAATATTCTGGAAACATCCAGAAAAAGAAATGCCGAAGATGGTATCACGGGCATTCTTATATATTGGGCCAGGACACGACAGTTTATGCAGATTTTAGAGGGAAGTAAAAAGGCTATTTTTGATTTGTATGAAGATATTGAAAAGGATGACCGTCATAAAAGTCTAAAACTGATTTTCGATGGAGAGGTTCCTGAAAGAAGTTTTGCGAATTGGACCATGGGGTTTTCTAATTTAGAGTCGATGGATAAATCAAAATTAGAGGGATTTTCTGCTTTCCTTGACAAGGGATTTACCGATGAGTTAGTCAACGATCATCGCTCAACAGCAATTAACCTTTTTCAAACTTTCAAGAAGTTATTGCCCGATGAAAAAATATTTTAACCCAGTCTTTGAAATTTATTGACTGGTTTGGGCTTTTTGGCGTTCCAGTGCGCGTAGTTTTCGAGCTTCCTTTTTGTTCATTTTAGTTTTTACCTTTTTCTCGGCAACCGGCTCACCTTCCCAACCCACTTTTTCGAGAAAGTCTTCGTAGCCGCCATGAAAATATTCAGCGCGACCCCGGTGGAAAATAATTAAATTATTTGCCAGAGCTTTAAGAATGAGCTCTGAGTGGGTTACGATTACCAAAGCGCCTGCATAATCTGTCAACTCTTCGATCAAACATTCAATCGATTCTACATCAAGATGATGAGAAGGTTCGTCCAGTAACAAGAGGTTGGTTGGATGGGAAATAATTTTTCCCAATAATACACGACTTCTTTCTCCTCCCGATAGAACGCTCACTTTTTTCTTTGCCATATCCCCCTCAAACATCATGGCTCCACATATGCTATGCGCGGCTTGCAATGATAAGCTGGGATTAGAGCGTAGTATCTCGTTGAGCACTTGGTTCTGGGGTTCGAGTCGGTCGATATTGGTTTGTCCAAAATGTCCGAGGCTGGCGGAAGGATGTGGAATGATTTCCCCCGCTGTTGGAGTCAATTCACCGGCCAGACAATTCAATAGTGTCGATTTGCCCTTACCGTTGGCTCCGATAATTCCTATCCGGTCCTTTTTGCCAATAGAAAATGAAATGTCTGAGAAAATATTATCCTCTGGTTTGCCATTGTATGCGAAAGAAAGGTTTTTTATATTCATGATGGTTTTTCCGGGGCAGGCGAGATGGTTGAACCGGAAACCTAAATTTTTCTCGGTGCTGAGTTTTTCCATGGTGCCCATTTTTTCCATCATCTTCAATCGCGATTGAGCCATTGTTGCTTTGGAAGCTTTGGCACGAAAGCGGTCCACCAGGTTCTGCATTTCTTTTCTCTTGTTTTCCAGGTTTACCCGCGTTTGCTCGTAGGTTTCTTCTTCCTGAATGATCAGTTCATAGAATTTTATGGTGCCGCCCTTAACCTTTTTGGCTTGCTTGCGGTGCAATCCCAATGTATGGGTGGTGACTTTATCCATGAAGTCGCGGTCATGAGTGATCAGAATCATTTCACCCGGCCATTTGTTGAGATATTCCTTGAGCCAACGAAGTGAGAGGATGTCAAGATAGTTAGTCGGCTCATCCAGTAAAAGCATATTGGGATCAGCTAGCAGAGCTTTGCATAAGTTGATGCGTACCTGAAAGCCACCGCTGAAAGTGGTGGGGTCCTTTTGGAAATCCTGCTCAGAAAATCCAAGACCGGAAAGAATTATTTCAGCCTTGTAATGATCCCATTGTTTTTCAACAGGCAAGGCTTCAATACATTCCTTAAGAACAGTAGGTTGTGTGAAATGGATATGTTGTTCCAGGGCGCCTATTCGGTAACCCTTGGGAGTTGAAAGAGTCCCTGAGTCGTATTTTTCATTCCCCAGAATCATTTTGAATAAGGTAGATTTGCCCGTCCCGTTTTTTCCTACCAAGCCAATTCTTTCGCCGGGGTTGATGAGAAATGAAACCCCGTCAAATAGAACCTGCGGCCCAAAAGATTTTTCCAGATTGCTAGCTATGATCATGATTACTTAAAAAGAAAAAAGAGAACAAATATTTTATAAAAAGGAAAAAGAGAACGAGGCCTGATTATGGAGGGTTCCCGCACCATCTTTAAAGCTTTGAGAATCTTAGTATAGCAGAAAAACCTTTCTGGTCTAGCCCGAACTGGCCCTGCAGAGGGGAAAGAGCTGTTCTTTTGAACGTCTTAATAAGGTGGTAGAGTGGTGAGTCGGTTATCGTCTACAGGTCCTCCGACAGTAAAATGGTACAGGCTTTGATAGTTTAAATCTTTGATCCCGAAAATATGGTGCACAGGATCATCAAAAAAACATCCGATGCCGGTACTGCGAATACCGCTCACTTCTGCCTGAAGGTAAAGAATTTGCCCGATGGCACCGCATTCCCAATAAAGGCGCGGATAAAACCAGGGCCCAAATTGTTTAAGCGGTGCTTCAAATGCGCTGATCATACCCAGACTAAAGCAACCGTCCCCGGCGATATCTTGTCCGCAAGATACTCCAGCCGCCATGCGTCTGCAGTCGTATTCCTCCAATAAAAATAAATCCAATTTATCGGGACATCCTTCAGGTTTTTCCCATTTAAAATGAGAGTTAAATGTGGATTTCAAGTCTTCAATATGATTTGGGTTGCGCACAAGATAATATAAGCCTCGAGGTAAATCGTTTACTCGGTGGACGAATAATCCCAAATGGACCTGAGGTTCCCACGGGAATGTTTGGAAAGGCAGCGGGCAGGTATTTGGAATCGTTTTTATTAAAAATTGAAAAAAGACATCTCGATCTATCCGGGTTTTCCGGTCCATAGAAACCGCACTCCGTCGCTGATGAATTGCCTTTCTTAATGGGAAGGTATCGTCTTTTATAAGGTTGGAAAAATTTTCTCTTTGAATTGTACTGGGCGTAGAGTTCTCGGTTTTCCTGGCCGCTTCAGCAACTTCATCAATTCCAGACCAATCCATATGACTTCTACTTAAGATATTAGGAGCACCTTGCCAGATAAGATCAGAGAACCCCTGAACAAAGTCCGGCTTGCTCAAGCCTATATTTTCTTTTTCACCAGTTGGCAGGACAGCAATCAGGCAATCAGGTACTTCTACTTCCACATCATCTTTTGAAGGCAATCCTAAAACAGTTTCTAAATCGCTGTGTGTCAAATGATCCATTAGATGAGTTTGCCAACCCAAGCCCGAGCATGAAATGTTTATTGCCGCCATTGCATGACCAAGATCATGATGGCAGTAACGATATGCTCGATGCCCATACTTCCAGGCTTCCCTCCAGTGAATGGAACTCAAACCCACAAAGATAGTGTCTTGGGGTAATCCTTCCAACATTTTCTCCCATGTTTCTGTGGAGAAATGGGTTCTAACTTCCAATCCGTGAGTCTCAGGGCTGTAATGAAAAACGGAAGGTTTATCTATCAGGCCCTGCAAAGGACCGCAAACCAGATAACCTTCGGTAGGGTGCAGATTCCCACTGGAGGGATTGACTCTCAAAGCCCATTTCGTGCCTTGAAAAGATTTCCACGCAGATAGAGCAAGACCATCGAAAAACAATTGCGAGACAGATTCAATATTTAATGGGCGAGAGGGAACTCTGCCGGGAATTAGAGAATCTGAAAAAGAGGGCTCCTCAGTGAGAGCAATTTTTATCAGCGGCAGCGTTTCAGCCCCTTCATATCTGCGAAATGGATCGGGTTGACTGGCCCAATCTAGATGCCCGGGTCCGGGTGCAAAAGCATGCTGATTATGCTTCGACGAACGGTGGTAATGAAAAACTTTGTTTATCATGTTTGCCTTGGATCAATAGGAGAGAACGAAATTATATTTTGGGAAGAAAGAATATTTCAAATGGACAAATCATTAGCCTTCTTCAATACAGGCTTCTATGTCTTTTTTAATGACTTTTTGGATTTCATTTTTTAAGGCATCGTTTAATTCATTTATGCTGTCTTCATCGCAATTTTCGATTTTCCATTCGTAACCTTCGAAGGGGTTCTCGCATAGAGTTTTGACTTCAGTTATTGCTTCTTCTCGGGTGGATGCTTTCAAGATCGTTTCCAAATTAGTGTTGACTAGAATATGAGCGACATTCAAATCATAATGGGCGGTTAATCCGTCCCAGAAAATATTTTCATCAGTTTCTTCCTCAGCTATGCGCTCTACGATAGCGTCCGTTAATTTAGCATCTAAACTATTGATTCCGCCCTCCTCGCATCCTTCAATTTTCCATTCATAATCGGTGAACAAATCTTTTTTGTCGACCATTCGTTCCACTTCCTTGTTGGCCTGTTCTTTCATGGTTCGAGATTTCAAGCGAACCTCCAGATTGCTATAGACATGAACGTTTCGAACTTTTAACTTAAAATTTGCCATTATTAATCCTCGATATCATCGACCTATGAATTAAAGTCGCATGTTGGGAAAGACTGAATATGTGTTTAGTTGCAGATATTACTTTCACTAGTTAGAGGTGAAAAATGGTAAAAGGATTTAACCTTGCTGCGGATTTTAAATCCGCTGCTCAGCTAGGCCGTTGTGGCCTGAGTTATGGCATTTTCAAAAAGGATATGAGTTCGAAATGAAAAAATGGAAAGTTCTGGTATTGCTTCTGTTTGGAATCGGGCTGATCAATTATTTTGATCCGAGCCAATATCTCACATTGGAAAATTTGAAATTGCATCGAGATAGGCTGGAGGTTTTTTATCAGGCAAATACATTAACCATGATAGGAGGTTATGTAGCGGCCTACATTTTGATTGGGCTGTTTTTGCTCCCTGGAGCCACTTTTCTCAGTTTTGCAGCGGGGATTATTTTCGGACCTGGATTGGGAGTGAGTGTTGTGGTTTTTGGTTCGACATTGGGGGCAGCACTGGCATTTTTGGTGTCCCGTTATTTGTTGAGGGATTGGGTGGAGGAAAAGTTTGCCGGTAGGGTCGGAGGTATTAATGATAACCTATGCGAAAAACCTCTCAACAGTGTTATGTTCTTCAGATTGATTCCGTTATTTCCCTTTTTTGCTGTCAATATAGGTTTTGCCTTATCGCAGGTACCTTTAGGATATTTCATTTTTGGAACCCTGTTAGGCAAATTGCCTGCAACGTATATTTACACTAATGCGGGTAGTCATCTGGCAGCCATCAATTCCTTTGCAGAAATCATGTCCCTAAAGGTTATGGGTTCTTTATCTCTTCTAGGCGTACTTGCTCTTATCCCGGTCATTTATACAAAGATTAAAGTCCCACAAGAACCTTAGGCATATTGAGTCTTTTCGGACCTTGACTAAAGTCTTTTCTTAGGGTTAACTACCCTTTCCGTAATATATTAGGGATATGAGAAGAGTTTTAATTATAGGTATTAAAAATGGCAGAAAGACATAAATCACCAAAAATGGCGCAGTTTCTCAAAGACAATAAGAACAATCTTGAAGAATTTGGCAAGCGTAAAGGCGAGAAATATGTGCGCGAGCCATGGATGCTGAAAGCTAACCCGGCTGCCGAGCATACAATGGAAATTGAGGTCGAAGACGACCAAAGTGGAAATTAGCCGGGTTTTATTGAAATTTGTTTTTTAACTTCTTAGGAATCGCTTTTTTGGGTTCCAAACCCATTAGATTCTAGGCCACTCGAAACCACATCGAGTTCCTTTTCAAAATCTGCAAGCATTTTTTCGTAGTCACTCGTATTTTTTGTTCGAAAAGCATTTTCTAGATCGGCAGCCAGCTTGCTAAGGTGCAGTGCTCCCAGATTTGCCCCAATCCCTTTGACCGTGTGAGCCAATATCTCAGCATTCTCTTCATCGTTTTTGTCCAGCAAAGATTTAATTCTTTGCGTAGAGTCAGAAAAATCCTCATACAGCTTCAGTAATAAATTTCTATAAAGGTCTGTATTACCCCCAAGAATTTCTAATCCTTTTTCTATATCAAAACCAGGTAGGTTAGGGAAAGCCTCTTTCGCAGGCGTTTTAGCAGTCTTTTTAGATTTTTTTGAAGCTTTGGTTTTTCTTTTTCCGGGTTTGATCCATCTGTTTAATGCTGTGAACAGCTGTTTGGTATCAATGGGTTTGGAGACATGGTCATTCATTCCTGCCTCCAGGCATTTTTCTTTATCGCCAGACATTGCATTCGCTGTCATTGCAATGATGGGGAGAGCTTTGTGTTTTGAGTTGCTCCGAATTTGTTGAGTGGCTTCAAAGCCATCCATCACTGGCATCTGCAGATCCATAAGTATACCGTCAAAATCTTTTGTCGCGAGGGCATCAACCGCTTCCTGCCCGTTATTAGCAACAGTAACCAATAATCCTGCCTGTTCTAATACTTCTAGTGCCACCTCTTGATTGATTTCATTGTCCTCAACCAATAAAATTTCGGATCCTTTAATTGTTTCTGCTATTTCCGCTTGAGAACCTGATTTTACTGTTGAAGGTGCAATTCTATTTGTTGCCTTGCCAAATACACCCATTATTGAATCCAACAGGTTTGAGGGCGTTACCGGTTTTACCAGAAATCCATCCAGTTTGGCTTCTCGTGCTTTGCTCATAACCTCTTCCCCGCCGTAGGCTGTGAGCATGATTATTTTTGGCTGAGGATTTAAAATAGTTTTCTTCCTGATTCGTTTTGACGTTTCTATTCCATCCAATCCAGGCATTTTCCAGTCCATAAAAATTAATCCAAACGGGACGTCTTGGGCCTGATCCAGCATGTCCAAAGCATCTTCCCCTGAAATCGCCTGGGAAACTTGGAATGAGAGGGATTCCAAAGAATCCTGAAGAATATCCAGAGTCGCCTGATTGTCATCCACCAGGAGGATATGCATCCCCTGAAGGTCTTGCGTCGGCTCCATAGCTTTTTTATGTTTGTGGATGGGATTGCTAAACTGCGCAGTAAAAATAAATCGGCTGCCTTGGTCGACTTCGCTTTCAACCCATATTTCGCCATTCATTTTTTCTACTAATTTTTTAGAAATAGCTAATCCCAAACCGGTACCGCCATACTTTCTTGTGGTTGTAGTGTCCGCCTGACTGAATGACTTAAACAATCTGTCCATTTGTTCCTGAGTCAATCCAATTCCAGAATCTTTTACTTCAAATTTTAGAGTCACGGATTCTTTGCTCTCTTCAATGGCTTCAATTGAAACAATAACTTCACCCTTTTCTGTAAATTTGACTGCATTGTTTGAAAGGTTTGTAAGAATTTGCCCCAATCTTAAGGGATCTCCCATTAAAAATGCAGGAATGCTTTTATCGATTGAGAAGAGTATTTCCAAACCTTTTTCAAGAGCTTTTTGGGTAATAAGGGTGGAAAGGTTTTCCAGTACATCTGCAATACTGAATTCCACAGTTTCCATATCCATTTTTCCAGCTTCTATTTTCGAGAAGTCCAGAATGTCATTTATGATTCCCAATAATGATTTCGATGACAGCAGGATTTTGGATAGATAGTTTTGTTGTTTAGGATCTAATTTGGTCTTTAAGGCTAATTCGCTCATTCCTATAATTGCATTCATGGGAGTTCGAATTTCATGACTCATGTTTGCCAGGAAATGGGATTTGGCTGTATCAGCTGCTTCGGCTTTTTGTTTCGCCAGTTTCATTCCCTGTTCAGCTTCTTTGCGGATGGCAATATCAAGGCAGGCGCGAATGGATACAGGAATAGCTTCAATTGCTTGCTCTAACCAATTTGTTTGGTCGTCTGTAAAATCTTCAAATGACCCAAGCTCTAAAACTCCTATGACCGCATCATGATAAGTAAGGGGGTAAAGCAGAATATACTTTGGAGATGCTTCCCCAAAGCCAAAGCTTATACGAATATTTTCCGGAATTTCATTCACCTTTACAGGTTTATTTTGTAAAGCGGCCTTTCCCACCAGTCCTGAACCCAGTTCAAAAGACTCTTCAATGTTGTCATTTTTTGGGTACCCATGGCTCGCTACCCGGTGAAGTAAATTATCCGTTTTTAAAATGAATAAGGCGCCCAGTGGCAAACTCAGATAATCCATAAGAGACATAAGAATGTTGCTACCCAATGTAGATATTTCCTGTTCGCCGTGCATGCTTTCGCTGAGTTTATGCAATCCTTCCTTTTGGTCTTCGATTTCTTTTCTTTCTTCTGCATGTTTTTGCATGGTGAGCAAGGATTTTTTAAAATCTCCGCTCAAGCCAACCAACCCAAAATCCATTGTATCGGTTTGTCCCTTCAGCAAAGCTCTGCTATGACCAATGAACTCCTGCAACCCATCTAATAACCTGTTGCTGGACCGACTTAACATTCCCACCTCATCCTCTGATGAAACAGAAAGTTTTTCCTGATTGAGAATCCCATCGCTCATTCCCGTCAAGGTATTGGAAACTTTTCGGATTGGATTGATCACAACCGTGGACAGATAGTAGGCAATCAGAAAAAGGAGAAGCAGAGTAACCGCCGCACAAATGATGACCGACATTTTTATGTTTTCCTGATTATTTTTTGCAATGTCTGCAAATATATTTACTAGGTCATTACTGTGCTTACGCATTGTATTTGATGTTTGGATTATTTTCTCCTGCGCCAGACGATAGGGCAATGAATTCACTTCAGAGTTCAGCAAGGCTTGAACTTCATTTTTAAAAACTACTAACTGCTCTTCGATTTTCTTTATGGTTTTTTGAGCAATGGGTTTGTCTATGGCCTCCATGTTGATATTTTCGGTCATGCCCATATTTGCCGGGTACTGCCCGCCTGATTTAGCTGCTGCCAGAGTTTGTGAGAAAATCGCTTCGGCTCTTTCATACTCTTTGAGGCTGGGGTTTATTTCTATTTTTCCCAGAGCAATGTCTTCTGAGAATAATAATTTGTATCTTCTAATTCCCAGGATGTCACCAACATGAAATGGGGTTTTTTTGATTTTTGTGTGGCAGGTTGCGCAGACTTTCACCGTTGCTATATCTGCAGAGTAAAAATTAATAAAAAGTTTTTGATCTTCTTCGTATGACTTGCTGAACAACTGATCCGGATTCTTTTTTAAAAAATCATTGGCTTCAAGATCCATTTGGGATTTTAGATTCTGTGTTGGATTTACAGGCGCCTTTGAAAAAATATCAATATTTAAAGATCTTCCCTGCCCAAAAGTTGTATTGACAAGTCGGGTGAATGTTGCGGGAAAGGGTACCGAGGGGTGTGTTTCCTTTTCAGGGTGCATTGATATTTTTATGTTGGATTTTTTAGCTACACCCACTATCGACTGCGTGTATATCATCCTCATTTGAGTGACATAGTCGTCCAGGGAGTCGACATTTTGTTCCATGGTTTTAATCCGGCTTTTTGCCATGGCATATCCGAATACAGATTTGCCCATGGCCTGACTGAGCATGCGTTGTCGACCCAGGGCATTTGTTATCCGTGCATCTTCTTGAGAATTTTTCTGGAACCAGAAAGTTAAAAAAGCGGAAATCAGTACGACTAGAAATAAAAGGGCAAAACTGCAATAGACTTTGAGTTTGATGGAAAGGTTTCTCATCTTTAAAAATGCCCTTTTACATTTAACCGATCATAGAAAGATTTTTTTATTGAGATACTTATTGTCGCAACTTAAATTTGTTTTACCTCTTCCCTGAAATCCTTTTATATTTTCGATCCAATATAGAAGGAAAGGTATTCGCTTCAATGGGCTTGGCAATATATTCATCCGCACCACATTTAAATGCGCTTTCTACATCCCCGACCTTGTCTAATGCTGTGAGCATTATTACGGGGATATTCTTAATTTTTTCATTTTTCCTAATGAGTTGACAGGTTTTAAACCCTGACATTTCTGGCATCATGGCATCCAGTAATATTAGATCGGGGTTGTTGGCTTCCGCTTTTTGTATTCCTTCTTTTCCACTATCCGCAAAAAAAAGATCGTGCCCTTCTCTATCCAGAAAAGAAGTGATCATCATTTTGAAAATTGATTCATCATCAATGATAAGTATTTTCATAGGAAAATTTCCGCTTTCCAGTTTGGATTAGCTCCAAATTGGGAGATTAAAAAGTTTTATCAGATTCTAAGTATTTGATTATTTTAACCCAATATTATCACAACGCCAAATACTGTGTACTAAAAGAGGGGGGATAAATGACGGAGGGTTAATGGACTGTATCAAGCACTTTCAAAAACCTCTGAAACTCTTCCTGCTTAATATCTCCCATGTTGGCAATACGAAAAATATTTTCGCTCAGGTTTCCCTGTCCTGCATAAATGACAAACCCATTAGACTTTAATTCGCCATGCAGCTTTTCATAACTGACTCCTTTTGGCAATTTCAGGCCCGTCAGGCAATTGCTTCTCCAGCCTTCTGGAATTAAAAACTCCAGATTGAGTATTTGGAATCCATCCCGCAAAAATTTTGCAGCATTCGCATATCGGTTTATTCTTCCTGCTACCGTTTCTTCGATCAGTTCATCGAGTGCTACATCAAGGGCGTAATGTGCTGGAATAGCAGGAGTGAAAAGTAGCCCACCTGCTTCCTGGGCTTTGTGATACCCCGTTAGGTTGAAATAAAGTGTGCGTGCGGGAATCTTGATGAGTCGTGCCAGGTCTTTTTTGCGGAAAAAAACAAAGGAAACACCAGGAACCCCTTGTAGACATTTGTTGGCGGTTCCGACTGCCAGATCTATTGTGGAAAAGTCCACTTCATCCCCAGCCAGGCTGCTAATGCAATCGACTAGAAAAATCTTCCCATATTTTTTTGCCAGTTCGCCAATGGTCTGTAACGGATTAAGAAGTCCAGTTGTGGTTTCGTGGTGAACCAGGCTAACTACTTCGATGTCACTTTGTTTTTTTAAAATGTTTTCGATGGTGTCCAGACTTGGCGGCACACCCCAGTCGAGCTTGATGGTGTGCCGATGGAAATTATAGACATCACAGAGTTTGCCAATACGCTCGCCATAAACCCCGTTTTCAATGACAAGCATCGAACGCCCAGGAGTTAATGAGGACGAGACTGCCATCTCGAGTGCTGCTGTTCCTGATCCTGAAACCAATACGGATGTAAACGCTTCTTCAATATTAAAGGCCGAAAGAAGCTTGGAGCGGATAGCAGCCATTAAATCGGAAAACTCTTTTTCTCTATGGCAAAGGTCGGGTAAGGTCATGGCCTGCCTGACTTTATCAGTGATATTGACAGGGCCGGGATTGAGCAGAACGGTTCGAGGCATGGGTTTTATAAGCAAAAGGATTGAAGGTTTATTCTGGGCCAAGTTTACCCCATACGGCTACCTGGGTACACTAGGAAAATACATTTTGATCCATTGCTATAGACCCCCTTCCTGTTTTAAACTCAAGAAGATGCGAAAATACTTCTTCATTATTGCGCTGGCCTGTTTTTCCTTTGTTGGTGTGCCCCCCGCAGCGGCAGGTTATTCAGACTTGACTCTTCCACGGGTTATTTATAAGGGGGGTAATGACAACGCTCGACCTGAGGGGCTGAGGAGTTTGCTGTCTCAGATTGCACGCCGCACTTCGATAGAAGTCAACCGTGAACCTATCGCATTGAAGCTGTCTGACCCGAAACTTTTCCAGCATCCTTTTATTTATTTGGGGGGCGATGAAGCCTTCGAACCTTTTGCCGATGGTGATTTAAAGATTCTGAGGAAATATTTGAGCTTCGGCGGATTCCTTTTTATCGATGATAATTCCGCCGAATCCGATTCAGGATTTGACCGTTCGGTTCAAAGGATGGTCAAAAGGCTTTTTCCACAAACCCCTTTGAGGAATATTCCCAGAGACCACTCGGTGTTCCGCTCCTTTTATTTGCTCAATACGGTTTCAGGAAGAGCTATTGTTAAATCATATTTAGAAGGTGTTTCCCTCAAAGGACGCACTGTATTGATGTACTCTGCAAACGATCAGGCGGGCGCCTGGTCGCGAAATAAGTTAGGAGATTGGAATTACGATGTCATAGCCGGGGGATATCGCCAACGACAACTATCGATACGACTTGGAATCAATATCATTTTATATGCATTAACGCTGGATTATAAAAAAGATATGGTGCATTTGCCCATCATCCTGGAACGTCTGCGTAGATATCAATCGCCATGAATGAATTGGCAAAAATTTTTGGGTTCGATCCCAAAGAGTATGATCAATGGAAGCTTAACTGGGTACCGGAAGATCCTTGGCTGATTGCCGTTTCCCTGGGGCTGATAATACCCTTGGCACTTTGGTTTTTCTGGACTAGTTTGAGAAGGATAGGTTCAACGCCAAAAAAGATTTTTCTTTTCTCTCTTCGTGTTGTTGCTTTTGCATTTCTGCTGATGGTTTTATTGCGACCGGAATTGGAATTTAAAAAAAGCCATTCCCTGAAAAACCATATCGCGGTTTTGCTCGATAACAGCAAAAGCCTCTCTATTAAAACATTCCCTAAAGAAATCCCTCGGATTGATCTTATAAAAAAAACGTTGGGATTCAATGAGAAATATCTTGAGCAACTAAAAACAGAATTTCATGTCGACACTTATTTTGTGTCCGATGAAATAAAAAAAACCAACGATGGTCGGGAAAATTATCAACCCCACCGTCCGTATACAGATTTGAGCCGTGTTTTGGAAGAGTTGGGTAGAGGTTATGAAAATAAATCGCTTCAAGGGGTGTTACTTTTTTCAGACGGGGCAGACCTGACTGAAGAGCCGGGGGAAATATCACAGAGCATTTTAAAGTCATTGGCCAGGATAAACGCACCCGTACATACTTTTCAGGCGGGAAGTAATGACCAGTTCAAAGATCTGGCGTTGGAATCTGTTTCTGTGTCTGATTTTGGTTTTGTTCAACAACCGGTGCGTTTGTCGGTAATGGTTTTTTCATCTGCGCTTGGCAACCGCAACGTTCCTCTGGTGTTGAAGGAAGGGGATCGCATTTTGATTTCAAAGGTTATTGAAATTCGCGAAAATCAAAAGCAATACAAGGTGGATTTGCAGTTCACGCCTCGAAAAATCGGCAAACGTATTTACACTTTGAATTTACCGCGTTTTGCAGAGGAATCAATTCTAACAAATAATCAGAAGGAGTTTGAGATTGATGTGGCGCGGGATAGAGTACGCATCCTTCACTTAAATGGTCGTCCATCTTGGGACTCACGTTATTTGCGCGAAGTTTTAGCGAACAACCCCAGAGTAGACCTGCTTTCCTTTTTTATTTTACGCAGCCTGGGAGATGATGTCGCTGCGCCAACTTCGGAACTCAGTTTAATACCTTTCCCCTCAAATCTTTTGTTCGACGATTATTTAAGTTCTTTTGATCTGATCATTTTTCAGAATTTCAAGTACGAACCTTTTATTGATAAAAAATATTTGACCAATATCCGTAAATATGTGGAAAAGGGGGGTGCATTTTTAATGGTGGGCGGAGAGCTTTCTTTTCAGGGAGGAAGCTATTCGCGCACGCCAATAGAGGATATTTTGCCGGTAAGTTTTAAAGAAACCGCTAACCGCTTTATAGATCAGGAATTCCTCCTTAAAATTAAAGAGGCGTTTTCCAATCACCCAATGTTGCGCTTGGAAAAGGATTTGCAGTTGAACCGCGAAGTTTGGGATGCTCTGCCCCCCCTGCAAGGTGCAAACCTTGGATTAGTCGCCGATAAAGATGCGTATGTTCTGGCAGAATTTGAAAACGCATCCGGCTCACCTGTTCCCATTCTTGTCGCTGGTGAGTTTGGTGAAGGAAGAACAGCTTTGCTGGCGACAGACTCCGTTTGGAACTGGAGTTTTCGTAAAGAGGGGGGCAGCAGGTATTTTCATCGGTTCTGGAATAATGTGATTGACTGGTTGATTGCTGAGCCCCAAACCCGCCGGTTGCAATTAGAATCTGATAAGGACCGTTATCAGGAAGAACAACAAGTCTTGATAAAATTTAAACTGCTGAAAAAAAATTATCAGCCAGCGTCAAATGTAACGGGTAGGCTGACAATCTCTTCCCGAGAAGGTGAAATAGTCTCAAAAGATCTAAAGACAGATGAACAGGGAGAGCAGGTGTTTTCATTTCTTCCCAAGCAGGCCGGATTTTTTAGAGCTAGTATAGAAATAGAAAAGCTAAAAGAAGAGGTCATGTTTAGTGTGTTGAAAGACAATGCTGAATTCGAGAAACCCTTGGTGAATGATTTTGTTTTGAAAAAAATTGCGAAGGTGTCCGGGGGTAAATATTTTGTGTTAAATGGTGCCAACGATTTAACCGCACTCCAGTTTGAAAACCCGGAAATAAACATTAAAAGTCACAGTCGATCATTTTCACTTTGGGATAATTGGTGGGCCTATGGTTTTGTGGTCGGGTTTTTATTTCTGGATTGGTGGCTCAGGCGAAAGGCCGGGTTGAGTTAGTCAAGTATGTCTCAATCATTTCCTAACATAATCTTTACAATACATAAACCAAAACTTCATTGTTAAACAGGGCTATATCTAGTAAAATTCCTTTGTGGTCAGGAACTTCGTTTCACCTCCAGCAATAAAACCCTTTCCAACAAGAAAAATATAAAGAATGACTAAATCCGTTAAAAAAAGTGGTTTGAATATTAGGCAATGGGTCCGCGACCGAATTCTTTTCCTTGCAGTGGGAATATTCGTAGTGGGTGCTGCCGGCTATATTGGTGCTGATAAAGTGTTCGACAGTCATAGCATCTGGTTTCACCCTGTCCGCGAGTTCGCTCTGTTGATTTCCCTGATCGGGGTTATTTCCCTCGGGTACGAGGTTTTCTTAAGAGAGTTGACCTTCAACGAATACAAAGAAGCGTTGCAGGAAATTGTTAATCCCGATGCCGTGCGTTTGGGGATTCAGGGCATCTATAAAAACCGTTCGGAGTTAGCTCAAGCCACTTCTTTCGAGGCCTTATTTAAAAATGTAAAGGAAGAGGTTTTTATTGGCGGCTCTTCCCTCTTATCTATCTCTACAGCCAGTCGCGAATTGATTAAAGACAAGGTATTGAGTGGTATTAAAGTTCGATTGCTGGTTATGGATCCCAATTCTCAAGTTGTGGAATTGATAACCCGGCAAGGTGGAGGCCGACATACATTTTTAAATGAAATAAAAACATCGCTTCTTTTATTACAAAAATTGCATCACGAAATTGCTGATGCCAATACTCCAAATAAAGGTGAGCTTGTTGTCCATAGCTATGAAACCATTCCCTCGCACTCTTTTATTTCAATTGATGCGCAAAGTTCTTCAGGTTTGATCATTGCCGATATCGGACCCTATCTTGGGCGCAGCACGCCACGACCGAGCATGCAGGTGGTAAATAAAAAGAACGGCATGTTTGGTTATTGGAAAGAAATGAACGACATTATGTGGGAAAGCAGTAAACCCGTGAAAATGGAGGTGTCCGATCCCTCCGCAGCAGAAACTAAAACTCTGGTCCTGGCGAGTGGAGTAGAAACAGAATATTTTGATTCGGAATCCGATGATTGGAAGAAAGCCTCCATTTGTCAGATGGGAAATGGTTGGCGCGGAATCAAAGGCGGCCAGTGGGTTTGGGTTCGTGACACTGTAACGAAGGAAGAAGCGATAACAGGAAGTAAGAAGAAACTTCGTCTGCAATTTAATCTGCCAACCGAAAGCGCGGGCTCCATTCGTAGCGCAGAAATGTTATTGCGATCCGATGATGCTTGTAATATTTCCGTGAACGATGTCCGCCTTCTTCAGGAATATGGGGGTGCTGAATATCCTGATCCTTTCCTCATAGATATTGACCAATACATTCATGCCGGAGAAAACACCATAACTTTTGAGCTGGTCAGCTACGCCAAGCCGGATGCCAAGGCACCGGAAGACAATCCCACCGGTCTCATTTACCGCCTGCACGTCGAGTATTCCTAGCCTTTCATTTGACCTATTAAAAGTATTGCTTTTTTCAAACTTTGTCCCACTCCGACGTGGCTGGGAATCGTGTGTGCATTGTGATATTTCCGATACCCTTTTGAAGCAAATAAGGTTTGCAAGGCTATTTTGGGCCCCTTGGGTAACCTTTTGCAAATAAAGGGGTAAAGGCCCAAAAAGCGTATCATTTTCTTGCGGTATCTCGCCGTAAATCAAAGATTGACAGGGTAGGGCAGACTGCTATAATCCCGACTCCTGAGGCTTTCTCATTTGAGCCTCGGGTTTCGGCTAACATATTATGGTTGCAAGGCTAAAGGGGTTTTTCAAGTACCGGCTCCGGTAGTTTATTGTG